>NZ_JBHUXA010000021.1:0-126369 GCF_042669725.1 Nocardia sp. NPDC057227
GGAGACCGTACGGTCTCCGCCCCACCGGACAAGGGGTCCGGGGGACGTCAGTCCCCCGGGAAACCCTTGTCACACCTTGGCGACAGCCACCCGGACCCCACCGCAGACGACGGGCGCGTCATCCCCGGCCGGACCGAAATCCAGCGCGGTGGCGAGGATCTCGCCGCCGATCAACGCCGCGTGCCGCTCGGCCCACGGCCGCTGCTCGGCGGGCACGTCGAGGACGACGCTGATCCGATCGGACACCTCCAGCCCGAGCGACTTCCGCGTCTCCTGCAGATCGCGGATCAGATCCCGGGCCCACCCCTCGGCTTCCAGCTCCTCGGTGACGGTGTCGTCCAGCACGACCAGCCCGGCATTCCCCGGCAGCGCCGCCGTCGACTCCGGCGAGGCCGCGACCAGCCGCCTGCTGTACTCCTCCGGCAGCAGCGCGACATCGGCCGCGCGCACCACACCGTCCGCGTCCTCGGCCCAGTCCCCCGCCTTGACCGCCTTGATCACCGTCTGCACCTGCTTGCCGAGCCGGGGCCCGGCGACCCGCGCGTTCACGGTGAGCTCGAAGCGCCCGTGCGCGTCCACGTCGGTGGTGAGCGTCACCTTCTTGACGTTCACCTCGTCCGCGATCACGTCGGCGTAGTCCTGCAGCCGCTCGGCGTCGGCGGCCGCGATGGTCACCTCGGAGAGCGGCAGCCGCACCCGCAGCTTCTTCGCCTTGCGCAGGCTCAGCACGGTGGAGCAGACCACCCGCACCTCGTCCATGGTGGCGACCAGCTCGGCGTCGTGCGGCAGCTCGCCCGCGGCGGGCCAGTCGGTGAGGTGCACCGAGCGCCCGCCGGTGAGCCCGCGCCAGATCACCTCGGTGATCAGCGGCAGCAGCGGCGCGGCCAGCCTGGTCACCACCTCCAGCACGGTGTGCAGGGTGTCGACCGCGTCCCGGTCCTCGCTCCAGAACCGGTTCCGGCTCCGGCGCACGTACCAGTTGGTGAGCGCGTCGGCGAAGGTGCGCAGCTCGTCGCAGGCGCCCGCGATGTCGTACTCCTCCAGCGCCGCGGTGACCGCGTCACGGGTGGCCGCGAGCTTGGCCAGGATGTACCGGTCGAGCACGTGCGGCGAGTCGGTGCGCCATGTACCCGGCTCGGTGGCGTAGAGCTGCAGGAAGGTCCAGGCGTTCCAGAGCGGCCGCAGCGCGTGCGAGACCCCCTCGCGGATCCCGCGCTCGGTGACGATGAGGTTGCCGCCGCGCAGGATCGGCGAGCTCATCAGGAACCAGCGCATGGCATCCGAGCCGTCCCGATCGAACACCTCCTTGACGTCCGGGTAGTTGCCCTTGGACTTGCTCATCTTGAGCCCGTCGTCGCCGAGCACGATGCCGTGCGCCGCGACGGTCTTGAAGGCCGGGCTGTCGAAGAGCGCGGTGGCCAGCACGTGCAGCGTGTAGAACCAGCCGCGGGTCTGCCCGTTGTACTCGACGATGAAGTCGCCGGGGAAGTGGCCGTCGAACCACTCCTTGTTCTCGAACGGGTAGTGCACCTGCGCGTACGGCATGGAGCCGGACTCGAACCAGCAGTCGAGCACCTCGGGCACCCGGCGCATGGTGGACTTCCCCGTCGGGTCGTCCGGGTTCGGCCGGGTCAGCTCGTCGATCATCGGCCGGTGCAGGTCGTCCGGGCGCACGCCGAAGTCGCGCTCCAGCTCGTCCAGCGAGCCGTACACGTCGAGCCGGGGGTAGGCCGGGTCGTCCGAGCTCCAGACCGGGATCGGGCTGCCCCAGTAGCGGTTCCGGCTGATGTTCCAGTCCCGCGCGCCCTCCAGCCACTTGCCGAACTGGCCGTCCCTGATGTGCTCGGGCACCCAGGTGATCTGCTTGTTCAGCTCGACCATCCGGTCCCGGAACTTCGTCACCGCGACGAACCAGGACGGCACCGCCATGTAGATGAGCGGCTGCCCGGAGCGCCAGCTGTGCGGGTAGGAGTGCTCGATCGTCTCGTGCCGCAGCAGCTTTCCGGCGGCCCTGAGGTCCTTGATGATCACCGGGTTGGCGTCGAAGACCATCAGCCCCTCGTACGGCGGCACCATCGAGGTGAACTTGCCGCCCTGGTCCAGCGGCTGCACCAGCTCGATGCCGTTGGCGACGCAGACGTCCATGTCCTCCTCGCCGAACGCGGGCGCGAGATGCACGACGCCGGTGCCGGAATCGGTGGTCACGTAGTCCGCGGCGAGCACCCGGTGCGCGTTCGGGTGACCGGCGAAGAAGTCGAAGGCCGGGGTGTAGGCGAGGTCGACCAGCGCGGCGCCGACGTGCTCGGAGAGCACCTCCGGCTCCTCGCCCAGCTCGCGCGCGTAGTGCGAAACCCGCTCCGCGGCCAGCACGTAGCGCTTGCCGTCGGCGCCGCGCAGGTGCACGTAGGTGAGGTCGGGGTGCACCGCGATCGCCAGGTTCGACGGCAGCGTCCACGGCGTCGTCGTCCAGATGACCGCGGCGGCGCCGTCGAGTTCGCGCAGCGGGTGGTCGTCCGGCACCCGCAGCACCATGTCGACGGTGACCGCCGGATCCTGGCGCATCTTGTAGGCGTCGTCGAGCCGGGTCTCCTGGTTCGACAGCGGCGTCTGCTCGTACCAGCTGTACGGCAGCACCCGGAAGCCCTGGTAGATCAGGCCCTTGTCGTACAGCGTCTTGAACGCCCACATGACCGACTCCATGAAGTCGAGATCGAGCGTCTTGTAGTCGTTGTCGAAGTCGACCCAGCGGGCCTGACGGGTGACGTAGTCGCGCCATTCCCCGGTATAGCGCAGCACCGAGGACTTGCACGCCGCATTGAATTCGGCGAGCCCCATGGCATCGATCTGTGATTTGTCCGTGATACCGAGCTGCTTTTCCGCTTCGATTTCCGCGGGCAGCCCGTGACAGTCCCATCCGAAGCGCCGGTCGACGCGGTTTCCGCGCATCGTCCGGAAACGCGGAACGAGGTCTTTCACGTATCCGGTGAGCAAATGGCCGTAATGCGGCAGCCCGTTGGCAAACGGCGGGCCGTCGTAGAAGACGAATTCCGGTGCCGCGGAACGGTTTTCGATACTCGCCCGGAAGGTGTCGTCGGCCGCCCACGCGTCGAGCACGCGGCGCTCCAGCTCCGGGAACGCCGAGCCTGCGCCCGCGGCGAGGTCGACGCGCGGGTACGCGCTGCGGGAAGTGTCGTCCGCCATGGCGGTGTCGGGTCTCCTCCGTGCCGCCGCGCCCATCGGCGCGGTTCGCTGGCACGGGGACGACCACGGCGCGGATGCGCCGAGACCGCGGTACCACCCCGCTTGCCCTGGCCGCGCTGCGGCCGGACCTCTCGTTGCGAGCTGTGACGGGCTCACCCGTTCGGTTCTACTTGGCGCGCCGAGCGCGCCGTTCTTCCGAAGGCTCCCCGGTGATGGCCGGATCGATGCCGTACAGGTTTCAGTCTATCGGCGGCGGTCAACCCTTTTGGGAGCGGGTTCGCGATCGCCCTCTTCGGGCCGCCCGCCCGCGAGCGCACTCGCCAGCAACAGCACCGCACCGAGCACGCACACCACGATGCAGCCCCAGGCCCAGAGCACCGAGCCGGTGGTCAAGGCCGTGACGAGCAGGGCGAAGCCGATCGCCGCGAGCACCAGCGTCAATACCAGCACGGTGACCCCCAGTGGAGACTCGACAGGACGCGCTACCGCTCGGCAACTACCGAACGGACCCTGCTACAAAGTCTACTTGCCACCCTTGGCGAAGGAGGCGGGAGCGAGGCCGTTCGCACCGGTGTCGAAGCCGCCGTCGTCCACCGGGACCGCCGAGCCGCGGTTCTCCAGCTCCTCCAGCTGCGACTCCAGGTAGGACTTCAGCCGCACCCGGTACTCCCGCTCGAAGGTCTTGAGCTGCTCGATCCGGCTCTCCAGCACGCTGCGCTGCTGGGTGATGGTGGCCATGATCTCGGTGTGCTTGCGCTCGGCGTCGGCCTGCAGCGCGTCCGCCTTCTCCTTGGCCTGGCGGAGCTGATTGTCCGAACGGGTCTGCGCGTCGGAGAGCATGGAGTCGGACTTCTGCCGCGCGTCCGCGATCATCGAGTCGGAGCGGTTACGGGCGTCGGCGACGAGTCGCTCGGAGTTCGCTCGCGCATTGGAGAGCAGGTTCTCCGCCTCGCTCTTCGCGTCGCTGGTGAGCCGGTCGGCCATCTCCTGGGCCAGGCTCAGCACCTTCGCCGCCTGCAGGTTCGCGTCGACGCCCTGGCTCTCCGCAGCCGGTACCGCGGGCATCGGCGGCTGCGGGGCGGGTGGCACCGGCTGTTTGATCGGTTCTGGCGGCGGCACCTGCTGGACCGGGGGTTTCACGATGCCGGGGCCGGGGCCGCGGTTCTTCTTGGCGTCCGTCAGCTCGGCGTCCAGCTCGGCGACCCGCTGGCGCAGATCGGCGTTCTCCTCGATCAGCCGCGACAGCTCCTGCTCCACCAGATCCAGGAACGCGTCGACCTCGTCCTCGTTGTAGCCGCGCTTCCCGATCGGCGGTTTGCTGAACGCGACGTTGTGCACATCAGCTGGGGTCAGCGGCATCGAAGGATCCCTTCACGCGTCTTTTGGAGATCTGGCAGATCTGACATCTCGTTCCCGGCCCATTCTGTCACACGGGAGCTACGGGCTGCCCGAGCCTGCCCACGATGGACATCAGGATGAACACGATGAATAGCAGGACCATAATCGAGAGATCGAGCCGAATTCCCCCCAGCGACACCGGTGGTATCAAGCGCCTCAGGAGTTTCACGGGCGGATCCGTGATCGTGAAGATCACCTCGAGCACGACCACCACGAACCCGGTCGGGCGCCAGTCACGGGCGAAGCTGCGGATGAACTCCACGATCACCCGGCTGATCAGCAGCAACCAGAAGATGAACAGGACGAAGTAGAGCACCGCGAAGACCACCACGACATCACTCTGCCCGAAAATCGGCGACGCGCAAAACGACCGCGCCGGTCCGGCTCGGCCGGACCGGCGCGGTGCCCGCTGGCAACGCCGTTACTTCTGGTTGTAGAAGCCGGTTTCCGCGATCCGGCGACGCTCCTCCGCCGAGACGTCGACGTCCGCCGGTGAGAGCAGGAACACCTTGGTGGCCACCTTGTCGAACGAGCCACGCAGCGCGAACGCCAGCCCGGCGGCGAAGTCGACCAGCCGCTTGGCGTCGGCGTTGCTCAGGTCGACCAGGTCCATGATCACCGGGTTGCCCTCGCGGAAGCGCTCGCCGATGATGCGCGCCTCGCTGTAGTCCCGCGGGCGCAGCGTGGTGATCTTGGACAAGGGACCTCCGTCCTCGAAGATCCCCGGCCGCCTGGTGGCGACCGGCTCGGCGCGCATGCGCTCCTCGAGCCGGCGCTCCTCCGCCTCGGGATCGACGGCGAGCGCGCCGCGGGTGGCCCCCCGCATCATCGGCGCGCCGCCGCCCGACGCGCGGAACCGCCCCGCCGCCGCGGAGTCGATCCGGGTGGGGCGGCGCGGTGGCGGCTCGTACCGGTCGTCGGAGTACCCCTCGTCGGCGTACTCCTCGCGCCGGGGCAGCGGCGGGTAGCCGCCGGAGTAGGGCGACTTGTAGGCGGGCTCGGGGTAGTCGGAGTCGGCGGCGTAGTGCTCGTCGCCGTAGCCGTCGGAGGGGGAGCCGTAGCGGCTGTACGCGCCGTACTCCCGGTCGAATTCACGCGCGCGAGAGCGCCGGGGGCCGCGGTCGTCGATGCCGTGCGGGGCCCGGTCGTCGACATAGTCGTCCTCGTACTCGTCGAGTGGAACCATGCCGAAGTACGCCTTGAACTTGTGCAGCGTGCTCATCTGGTCGACCTTCCTTCGGCCCCGGTGGCGGCCGGGTGTTGAAGTCTTGCTCAGCACCCCTCGTCAGTCCCCAGCATATGTGTCGAATGTGACTGATGAGGTTTCTTTGCTAGCCCGAGGTTATCGGGCGTGTACCCAGGAGCGCGGTACCGACACGCACACAGGTGGAACCGTGTGCCACAGCTGATTCCAGATCGCCCGACATGCCGGCCGAGAGTTCGCTCGCGCCAGGGTGGTCGGCCCGCATCCCGTCGTGCAGGCTCGCCAGCCGCGCGAAGGCCGTGTCCGGCTCGGCGTCCAGCGGCGGAATCGCCATCAGGCCAGCGAGTTCCAGCGCCGGGGCGGCCGCGATGCGGTCGGCGAGTGCGGACAGATCGGCGGGCGCGACGCCACCCCTTCCCGGGTCGGTGTCCAGGCTCACCTGGAGCAGCACCCGCAGCGGGGCGGTGCGCTCCCCCGCGTCCAGCGCGGCGGCCGCGGCGGCGTCCAGTGCGGCGGCGAGCCGTTCGCTGTCCACCGATTGCACGGTGTGTGCCCAGCGGGCCACGGTCTTCGCCTTGTTGCGCTGCAGCCGGCCGATCATGTGCCAGGCCACCGGCTCGGCGAGCTCCGGTGTCAGCTCGGCGACCTTGGCGGTGGCCTCCTGTTCGCGGGATTCGCCGAAGGCGCGGCAGCCGAGGTCGTAGAGGACGGCGATGTCGGCGGCCGGGTGGAACTTGGTGACCGGCAGCAGCCGCACCGCGCCCGGTTCGCGGCCCGCGGCGACGCGGGCGGCCTCGATCCTGGCCGTGACGGCCGCGAGCCGGGTGGCGAGTTCCGCGGCGCGCGCGGCCCTGCCCGGCTCGCCGGCGTCCCGCGCGCGCTCGGCGGCTGCCGCGTCCCCGCTCATGCGGCCTGCATCCAGATCACGCCGGCGATGCGGCCGGTCGGTGCTCCGCGCCGGTGGCTGAAGAGCGTCTTGTCCTCGATGGTGCAGCGCGGGTCGACCGCGACCCCGGCGACCCCGGCGGCCTCGAGCTGCCTGCGGATACCGGCCCTGAGGTCGAGCGACGGGGTGCCGCGCACGGTGCTCGCCGCGCTGCCTGGCAGGTGCGCCTCGACGTCGGCGCGCATGGCGGCGGGCACCTCGTACTGCCTGCCGGAGGCGGCCGGGCCGAGGAAGGCGCCGATCCGCTCGACCTTCGCACCCACCGAGGTCATGGCGTCGAGCACTCGGGGAACGATGCCGATCCTGGCGCCGACCCGGCCCGCGTGCACGGCGGCGATCACGCCCGCCTCGTCGTCGGAGAGCAGCAGCGGGACACAGTCCGCGGTGAGCACCACCAGCGCCAGGTTCGGCACCGTCGTCACCAGCGCGTCGGTGGCGGGCACCGGCTCGGCGCGGGGGCCGTCGACGATCTCGACCGAGCGGCCGTGGATCTGCTCCATCCAGACCAGCCGCTCCGGCGCGAGGCCGATGCCGTCGGCCAGCCGCTCCCGGTTCCGCCGCACCGCCGCCGGATCGTCGCCGACGTGGTCACCGAGGTTGAAGCTGTCGTAGGGCGCGGCCGAGAATCCGCCGGTGCGCGTCGTGGTGACCCGGCGGACGGTGAGCGCGGGAGCGGAAGTCATGGCTCCGAGCTTAATCCGCGCCCGCGCGGGCGATCGGTGCGCCGGACGCGCGCGGCCCCCGGCTCCGGGGGCGGAGGCGGGGGCCGCGGGCGGTCAGTGCCGCATGAAGTCGGGCACGTCGACGTCGTCGTCGTCCGGCGGGTCGATGCGGGTGCGCGAGCTGTCCCGCAGGCTCGGCTCGGCGGCCGGGCGGAGCCGGTCCGGTTCCCGGTAGTTCGGCACCGCGCCGCGGCCACTGTCGTAGGACGGCGGGTCGACGCTGCGCGCCGGCGGATCGCTGCTGCCGCGCTGGCCGATCTCGCCTGCCCGGCCGGAGCCGATGGTGCCGCGCACCGACCCCGGGTCGAAGACCCGCTTGGTCGGGCCGCCGCTGTCGAAGCCAGCGGCGATCACCGTGACCCTGACCTCGTCGCCGAGCGAGTCGTCGATCACCGTGCCGAAGATGATGTTGGCCTCGATGTGCGCGGCCTCCTGCACCAGCGAGGCCGCCTCGTTGATCTCGAAGAGCCCGAGGTCGGAGCCGCCCGCGATCGAGAGCAGCACGCCGTGCGCGCCGTCCATCGACGCCTCCAGCAGCGGCGAGTTGATCGCCGACTCCGCCGCCTTGACCGAGCGGCCCTCGCCGCGCGCCGAGCCGATGCCCATGAGCGCGCTGCCCGCGCCGGACATGACGCTCTTGACGTCCGCGAAGTCGACGTTGATCAGGCCGGGGGTGGTGATCAGGTCGGTGATGCCCTGAACACCGTTGAGCAGCACCTCGTCCGCCGAGCGGAACGCGTCCATCAGGCTGACCGCCGCGTCGCCGAGCTGCAGCAGCCGGTCGTTCGGGATGACGATCAGGGTGTCGCAGGACTCGCGCAGCGCGGCGATACCGGTCTCGGCCTGGTTGCCGCGGCGCTTGCCCTCGAAGGAGAACGGCCGGGTGACGACACCGATCGTCAGCGCGCCGAGCTTGCGCGCGATGCTCGCCACGACCGGGGCGCCGCCGGTGCCGGTGCCGCCGCCCTCGCCCGCGGTCACGAAGACCATGTCGGCGCCCTTGAGCACCTCTTCGATCTCGTCCTTGTGGTCCTCGGCGGCCCGCCGGCCCACCTCGGGATCGGCGCCCGCACCGAGCCCGCGGGTGAGCTCGCGGCCCACGTCGAGCTTCACGTCGGCGTCGCTCATCAGCAGCGCCTGCGCGTCGGTGTTGACCGCGATGAACTCGACTCCCTTGAGTCCCTGTTCGATCATTCGGTTGACGGCGTTCACGCCGCCGCCACCGATGCCGACGACCTTGATCACAGCAAGGTAGTTGTGCGGGGGCGTCATGAGCTCTCGCCTTCCTTCGATCTCGAGCCTGTCTGGTACGGATCCCGGACGTGGGGCGGCGCTGTCCGGGCACCCGGCAAGCGGGCCGTCCCGAGGGACGGGCCGCCCCCCGGGCAAACCATAAAGCTGAACCATAGGGTTAGCGTTATGTCAAGTCTCCGACTGGTACGGAACGCTATTCGCCGTGCTCGCGATCCGCTCGCAGGCGCGCCGGTTCCGGATCCGGATTGTGTCGCGATCCCTCCCGCCGCGGCGCACCCCACACCGTAGCCCGCGCCATGCCCCCGACGCTCGGGCCGGGCAGACAGCGCAGGTCCGGAGCGCGGAGCAGGCTCCGCACCGGGCGCCCGCGTCATCGAACGGTCACCAGGTTCGGGCTGGAGACGTCGAAGATCGTGCCGTCCCGGGTGAGCAGCGGCCCGACCACGGCCGCCTTGCGGGCGGCGTCGTCGGCGCCGCCCCACAATACGGTACGGCCGTCCCGGAGGGTCAGCACGATGTCCGACGCCGTGCGCGCCTCCACCTTCGCCACCTCCACGGTGAGCGCGGGCGGCAGCGCGGTCAGCACCGTCACGGCCACTCGACGGATCGCGGGCGCCGCACCGGCCGCGGCCAGCTCCGGGACACCCGGTGGCGCCGGCTCCACCGCGTACTCGACCGATTCGGCGTCCACCAGGTGCGCGCCGCCCTGGCCGGTGAACCAGAGCACCGGCGTGCGCTCCCGCACGGTCACCCGGACGGTCCCGGGGAAGACCCGCTGCACCCTGGCGGTGCTGATCTTCGGGATGCTCGCCACCCGCGCGGCCATGGCCGTGGTGTCGATGCGCAGCATGGAGCGGCCGTCCGGCACCCCGAGCTCCGCCCGCACCTGGTCCTCCGGCACCGCGGCCGCACCGTCCACCCGGACCGTCCGCACCGCGAAGACCGGCGTGAAGTACGCGACGGCGATGGCGGTGACCAGCACCGCGACCCCGAGCGCGACCCGGACCGGCACCCCGGGCAGCCCGCGGCGGCCCGCCGGGCGCGGATCGCCCGGCCGCCGCCTGCCCGGCCGGGCGAACCGGCCGGGCCACGCGGGCACCCACCTCACCGTCCGGCGTGCGGGCGTGCCCGCAGCCCGTCGAGGATCTGCCCGCCGAGCATGGTGACGTCGCCCGCGCCCATGGTGATCACCACGTCGCCGGGCAGCGCCAGCGCGGCCACCTGCCTGCCGACCCGGGACATGTCCGGCTGGTAGTGCACCGGGACGGTGACCGACTGCGCCACCAGCGCGCCGTTCACGCCGGGCAGCGGCTTCTCCCGCGCCCCGTACACGTCGAGCACGACCACCTCGTCGGCCAGGCTGAGCGCGGTGCCGAACTCGGCGGCGAAGGCGGCGGTGCGGCTGTAGAGGTGCGGCTGGAAGACCACGATCACCCGGCCCGGCCTGGCCCGCGCGCCGTCGGCGGACTCCTGCTGCACCAGCTCGGCGGCGGCGCCGAGCACGGCGCGCACCTCGGTCGGGTGGTGCGCGTAGTCGTCGAAGACCCGGACGCCGTTCTCCCTGCCCGCGAACTGGAACCGGCGGTGCACCCCGCCGAACCCCTCCAGCCCCTGGATCAGCTCGTCCACGTCGGCGCCCGCCGCCCGGCCCGCCAGCAGCGCGGCCAGCGCGTTGGCCGCCATGTGCCTGCCGGGCACCGCGAGCCGCAGCGCGCGCGGCGTCGGCTCGTCGTCCAGCTGGAACTGGGCCAGCCCGCCGACGTCGCGCGGCTCCCAGCTCTGCAGCCTGGCCCCGACCGGGATCGGGGCGTCGGCGAGCTCGCCGGAGCCGTAGCCGAGCACCGCGATGCCGCGCTCGGCCAGCCGGGGGGCGACCCGCGCGGCCAGCGCGCGCGAGCCGGGGTCGTCCAGGCAGACCACGAGCAGCCCGCCGGGGGCGAGGCGGTCGGCGAAATCGTCGAAGACCTGGGTGTAGGCCTCCGGGGTGCCGAAGAAGTCGAGGTGGTCGGATTCCACATTGGTGACAACGGCGACGTCCGGGTCGTACTGCAGCAGCGAGCCGTCGCTCTCGTCCGCCTCGGCGACGAAGATGCCGCCGGTGCCGTGGTGCGCGTTGGTGCCCGCCTCGTTCAGCTCGCCGCCGACCGCGAAGGACGGGTCGAAGCCGCAGTGCTGCAGCGCCACGATGAGCATGGAGGTGGTCGAGGTCTTGCCGTGCGTGCCGGAGACCAACAGCGTGCGGTGCCCGCGCATGAGCGCGGCGAGCACGGCCGGGCGCAGCAGCACCGGGATCTCGCGGCGGCGCGCCTCGACCAGCTCGGGGTTGGTCTTGGGGATGGCGGCGAAGGTGGTGACGACGGCGGTCGGGCCGCCGGGCAGCAGGTCGAGCGCGTTCGCGTCGTGCCCGATCCGCACCTCGGCGCCGCGCGCCCTGAGCGCGAGCACGCCGCGGCTCTCCTTGGCGTCCGAGCCGGAGACGGCGCCGCCGCGGGAGAGCAGGATGCGCGCGATGCCGGACATCCCGGCCCCGCCGATGCCGACCATGTGCACCCGCTCGAGTTCCGCGGGTAGCGCGGAGCGCGCGGCTTCCGGCTCGGTCATCGGCCTGCCACCTCGCGGACGATGCGCGCGACCTCGTCGGCGGCGTCGCGATGGCCGGCGCCGGCCGCGGCGCGGCCCATCCCGGTCAGCCGTGCGGGGTCCTGGAGCAGCGGAATCACCTCGTCGATCACGTACTTCGGCGTCAACTCCGAATCGGGGACAATTCTGCCACCACCGGCGGCGACGACGGGGCGCGCGTTGAGCTCCTGCTCCCCGTTGCCGTGCGGCAGCGGCACGTAGAAGGCGGGCAGCCCGACCGCGGAGACCTCGGCCACCGTCATCGCGCCGGAGCGGCAGACCACCGCGTCGGCGGCGGCGTAGGCCAGGTCCATCCGGCTCAGGTACGGCACGGCCACATATCCGGGCTCGGACACGTCCAGAGTGTTCTTCGGGCCGTGCGCGTGCAGCACCGCGATGCCGGCGGCGGCGAGCTGGGCGGCCGCGCCGGAGACGCCCTCGTTCAGCGTCCGCGCGCCCTGCGACCCGCCGAAGACCAGCAGCACCGGCCCGTCCGCGGGCAGCCCGAAGTGCGCCCGCGCCTCGGCGCGCAGCGCGGCGCGGTCCAGCGAGGTGATCGAGCCGCGCACCGGGATGCCGAGCACCTCGGCGTCGAGCCCGGAGCCGGGGACCGCGGCCAGCACCCGCGTCGCCAGGCGCGCCCCGATCTTGTTGGCGATACCCGCCTTGGCATTGGCCTCGTGCACCACCACCGGCACCACCCGTCGCCTGCCGAGCACCCCGCGCCCGGCCGCCAGGTAGGCGGGGAGCGCGACGTAGCCGCCGAACCCGACGATCACGTCCGCGCCGACCTCGTCGATCACCGCGCGGGTGCGGGCCACCGACGCGCGCACCCGGCCGGGCAGCCGGAGCAGGTCGGCGGTCGGCTTGCGCGGCAGCGGCACCGGCGGGATGAGCTCGAGCTGGTAGCCGCGCTCCGGCACCAGCCGGGTCTCCAGGCCGCGCTCGGTGCCGAGTGCGGTGATCCGCACGGTCTCGTCCTGCCTGCGCAGCGCGTCGGCGACCGCGAGTGCCGGCTCGATGTGGCCGGCGGTGCCACCCCCCGCCACGATCACCGAAAGCCCGGATCGCCGCGCGGGTCGCACGTCACTCACCTGGATCTACCTCGTTCTCTCGCATGGGGCATGGGATAGCTGGGCTCCCAGGCCCTGGTCGCGCGGAGCGACCCGGTGCCACGGGATTCCCCGGAGCGCCTGCGCGGCGGCTCCGGAAGGTCGGCGGGCCTGCCGCGGCCCTTGCGGCCGCCCTCGGCGCCGCCGCGGCCGTTGGGCGGGCGGCCGGGGCCGCGGCGGTTCACCGAGCGGGCCCGCGCCTGCTCGGCCCGCACCGGCGAGTACACCTCGGGCTTGGGCAGCCGGAGCAGCCTGCTCACCCGGCCGTCCTGCCCGGCGTTCAGCGCGGAGACGGCCTCGGGTTCGTGCCTGGCGGCGTTGGCGATGATGCCGAACATGAACAGCGTGATGGCCAGCGACGACCCGCCCGCGGAGACCAGCGGCAGCTGCAGCCCGGTGACCGGGAGCAGCCCGACCACGTAGCCGATGTTGATCAGCGCCTGGCTGGTGATCCAGGTGGTCGCGGTGGCGATCAGGATCTTGAGGAAGGGGTCGGCCGAGCGGGTCGCGATCCGCAGCCCGGTGTAGACGAAGAGCGCGAAGAGCCCGAGGACCAGCATGCAGCCGAGGAAGCCGAGCTCCTCGCCGATGATGGCGAAGATGAAGTCGTTGTGCGAGTTCGGCAGGTAGCTCCACTTGGCCCGGCTCTGGCCGAGCCCGCGGCCCCAGATGCCGCCGTCGGCCAGCGAGAACATGGCCTGGCGGGCCTGGTAGCCGATGCCCTGCGGGTCGTCGCCCGGGTTGAAGAAGGCGCGCATGCGGTCGGAGCGGTACCCGGCCGAGAGCGCGAGCACGACCGCCGCCACCACGCCGGAGGCGGCGATGGTGACGAAGAGCCGGGCGGGCAGCCCGCCGAACCAGAGCAGCGCCATCAGCACGATGCCGAGCGCGATGGTGGTGGAGAGGTTGGGCTGCAGCACGACGAGCAGGCAGACCAGCAGCCCGGCCGGGACCAGCGGGACCAGCAGCTCCTTGAGCGTGGCGCGCTCGGAGCGGCGCGAGGCGAGCAGGTGCGCGCCCCAGACCACCAGGCTGACCTTGATCACCTCGGAGGGCTGGATGGAGATCGGCCCGATCACCAGCCAGCGCCGCGCGCCCTGCACCTCGGAGCCGATCCCGGGCAGCAGCACCAGCAGCAGCGCAAGCACCGAGAGCGCGAAGACCGGGAAGGACCACTGCCGCAGCCTGCGCAGCGGAATCCGGAGCGCCAGGTAGAACAGGACGAGCCCGATCCCGGCGAACATGGCCTGCTGCACGAAGAGCGAGTAGGCCGAGCCGCCGTCGGCGTACGCCTCGACGCTGGAGGCCGAGAGCACCATGACCAGCCCGAGCACGGTGAGCAGGGTGGCGATCGTGACGATCAGGTGGAACGACGCCAGCGGGCGCGCCAGCCAGGCGCCGAACCGCGTCGCCGTGCTGTCCGCCCGCCGGGTCGCCGTGGTCACGCGCGCCGCCCGATATCGCTCTCCTGCAGTGCGTTGACGGCCTCGGCGAAGCTGCGGCCGCGATGCGTGTAGTCGGCGAACATGTCCAGCGAGGCGGCGGCGGGAGCGAGCAGCACGGCGTCGCCCGAGTCGGCGAGCCCGGCGGCCAGCCGCACCGCCTCGGCCATCACCGCATCCGCCTTCATGGTTGCATCGTCTCGCGCCTGCACCTCGACCACGGGGACTTCCGGGGCGTGTCGCGCCAGCGCGGCCGCGATGATCGGCGCGTCCACCCCGATCAGCACCGCCCCGACGAGCCGCTCGGCGACCTCCTCGACCAGATCCTCGACCGCGGCGCCCTTGAGCTGCCCGCCAGCGACCCACACCACCGAGGGGTGCGCCAGGATCGACGACCGCGCGGCGTGCGGGTTGGTTGCCTTGGAGTCGTCGACGAACTCGACCCCGGCCAGCTCCCGGACGAACGCGGCCCGATGCGGCCCGACCCGGTGCTCGACCAGCCCCTCGCGCACGAACTGCGGCGCCACGTCGATCGAGCGGGTGAGCGCCGCCGCGGCCAGCGCGTCGGCCACCCCGGACGGCCCCGGCGGGCTGATGTCGCCCACCTCGGCCAGGATGGCCGCCTTGGTGAAGGCCCGGTCCAGCAGCTTGCCGTCGACCACGCCGAGCTCGCCGTCGGCGGGGACGCCGATCCGGAAGCCGACGGTGCGCCGCGCCTTCGATCTGCGGGCCAGCGAGGCGGCCACCGGGTCGTCCAGCCCGACCACGCCGACCCGCCCGACCAGCGCGCGGGCCTTGGCGGCGGCGTAGGCGTCCAGCCCGCCGTGCCAGTCGAGGTGGTCCTCGGCGACGTTCAGCACCACGCCGGCCTCCGGCCGCACCGACGGCGCCCAGTGCAGCTGGAACGAGGAGAGCTCGACGGCGAGCACCTGCGGGCCCGGGTTGCGGCGCAGCGCGTCCAGGATCGGCAGCCCGATATTGCCGCAGGCCACGCTGGGAATTCCGGCGGCGCGCAGGATGGCGTGCGTCATGTTGGTCGTGGTGGTCTTGCCGTTGGTGCCGGTGATCACCAGCCACTTGCGCACCGGCCCGTACAGCCTGGCCTGGTCCACCCACCAGGCGAACTCGACGTCGCCCCAGACGGGGATGCCCGCGGTGACCGCGTTGACCAGCACCGGCGAGTCCGGGCGCCAGCCCGGCGAGGTGATCACCAGGGCGTACCGGCTCAGATCGGCGGTCTCCAGCTCGACGCTGGTGGCCACCTCCAGCCCGAGCCCGGCCGCCTCGGCGAGCGCGGCCGCGCCCGCGTCGGTGACCACCGGGTGCGCGCCGATATCGCGCAGCGGCTCGACCAGCGAGCGGCCGGAGACGCCCCAGCCCGCGACGAGGACATCGCGGCCGCGCAGGAATTCCAGCATGGGGCCGGGTGAGCGCAGGGCGCGCGGAGAGTGCTCGACCATTCCGCTCAGCCGACCTGGGAGAGGTATTCGCTGTAGAACAGCCCGAGCCCGAAGGCCGATGCCATCGCGGCGAGCAGCCAGAACCGGATGATGACGGTGGTCTCCGCCCATTTGCTCAATTCGAAGTGGTGATGGAAGGGCGCCATCTTGAACAGCCGGTTCCGCGTGGTCCGGAAGACCACCACCTGCAGGATCACCGACATGGCCTCGGCGACGAAGAGCGCGCCGATGACGATCATGAGCAGCTCGGTGCGGGTGACGATGGAGAGCCCGGCGATCAGCCCGCCGAGCGCCAGCGAGCCGGTGTCGCCCATGAAGATCTTGGCTGGCGCCGCGTTCCACCAGAGGAAGCCGACGCAGGCCGCGCCGCCCGCGGCGCAGACCAGGGCCAGGTCCAGCGGGTCGCGGACATTGTAGCAGCCGGTCTCCGGCTTGGTCGAGCAGGCGTGGTAGTACTGCCAGAAGGTGATCACCACGTAGCCGCCGAGCACCAGGCTCATCGAGCCCGCGGCGAGCCCGTCCAGCCCGTCGGTCAGGTTGACCGCGTTGGACCAGGCCACCACCACCAGGCAGACGAACACCAGGAAGACGACGACGCCCATCGAGACGGTGGTGATGTCGCGGACGTAGGAGAGGTGCCTGCTCGCCGGGGTGAGCCCGTTCGCGCCCTTGAACTGCAGCGCGAGGATGCCGAAGAGGATCGCGGCGGAGATCTGCCCGATGTACTTGCCCGCGGCGGTCAGGCCGAGGTTGCGCTGCTTGCGCAGCTTGATCATGTCGTCGAGGAAGCCGACCAGGCCGAGCGCGGTGGCCAGCCCGAGTACCAGCAGCGCCGAGGCGGACGGGCCCTCGGCGTCGTAGCCGATGCCGATCAGGTGCGAGCCGAGGTATCCGGCCCAGATGCCGATCACGATGGCGATGCCGCCCATGGTCGGCGTCCCGCGCTTCGCCTGGTGGCTGGCCGGTCCGTCGACCCGGATCTCCTGGCCGAAGCCCCGCTTCGCGAAGATCGAGATCAGCAGCGGTGTGAGCAGGATCGATACGGTCAGCGCGATGGCCGCCGCGAACAGGATCTGTCTCATCGGGTTGCCTCCGTGCTTCCCGCAGGTGCGTCCGGCGGCACTGCCGATCCCCCTGACAAATGGTCGGCGACCTCCCAGAGGCCGACCGATTGCGACGCCTTCACCAGTACCACGTCACCCGGTTCGACCTCCGCGTCGAGCAGGGCGATCGCCGCACCGATATCGGGTACGAGGATCGATTCCTCGCCCCACGAGCCTTCCATCACCGCTCCCTGGTGCATGGCCCGGGGCGGCCTTCCGGTCCCGACCACGACCAGCCGGTCCACATCCAGCCGCACCGCGAGCCGTCCGATCGCATCGTGTTCCACCACCGACTCCGGGCCGAGCTCGCCCATCTCGCCGAGCACGGCCCAGCTGCGCCGCCGCCGGTCGTCGGTCCTGGCCATGGTGACCAGGGCCTTGAGCGCGGCCCGCACGGAGTCGGGGTTGGCGTTGTAGGAGTCGTTGACGACGGTGACGCCGGTCGCCGTCGTCCGCACGTCCATCCGGCGCGCGGAGGCAGCGGCGGCGCCGCCGAGCGCGGCGGCGACGGTATCCGGGTCGGCGCCGCACTCCAGCGCGACGGCGGCGGCGGCGAGCGCATTGCCCACCTGGTGCTCGCCGTGCACGGCCAGCCGCACCGGCACCTCCCCGTCCGGGGTATGCAGGGTGAAGGCGGCGCGCGCGTGCTCGTCCAGCCGCACCTCGGTGGCCCTGATCGCGGCGGTGCTCGCCTGCCCGACGGTGACCACCCGCGCCGCTGTGCGCGCCGCCATGGCGGCGACCTGCGGATCGTCGGCGTTCAGCACGGCGAGCCCGGTGGCGGGCAGCGCCTCCACCAGCTCGCCCTTGGTCTTCGCGATGGCCTCGCGGCTGCCGAACTCGCCGAGGTGCGCGGTGCCGACATTGAGCACCACGCCGATGGCGGGCGGGGCGATCTCGGCCAGCGCGGCGATGTGGCCGGGGCCGCGCGCGGAGAGCTCGAGGACGAGGAAGCGGGTGTCGGCGGTGGCGCGCAGCGCCGTCCAGGGGTGGCCGAGCTCGTTGTTGAACGAGCCGGGCGGGGCCACCACGCTGCCGAGCGGGCGCAGCACGGCGGCGAGCAGATCCTTGGTCGAGGTCTTGCCGGAGGAGCCGGTCACGCCGACCACGGTGAGCGTGCCAGCGGCGGTGAGCCGCTGCACGACGGCCCTGGCCAGCGCGCCGAGCGCGGCCAGCACCGCGGCGCCGGAGCCGTCGGTGTCGTGCTCGACCACCATCGCGCCCGCGGAGACCTGGCCCGGCCGCGGCTCGACCACGACGGCGGGCACGCCGACCGGGCGGGCCGCGAGCACCGCGACCGCGCCGTCCGCGACGGCGCCCGCCGCGAAGTCGTGGCCGTCCGCCCTGGCGCCGGGGAGGGCGAGGAAGAGATCACCGGTGCCGATCCTGCGCGAGTCGAACTCGACGCCGCCGGTCACCGCCGCCTCGGGGTCGGGGACGTCGTGCAGCGTGCCGCCGACGATCTCCGCGATCTCCCGCAGTGTCATCACGATCATGGAACTCTCGAGTCCTCTGTCGTCGAGCCGATCGCCGCCAGCGCGGCGGCGAGCACCTCGCGGTCGTCGAAGGGGTGCTTGACCCCGGCGATCTCCTGGCCGGTCTCGTGGCCCTTGCCCGCGATCAGCACCACGTCGCCCGCACGCGCCCAGCGCACCGCGGCGGCGACGGCGGCGGCGCGGTCGCCGACCTCGCGCACCTCGCCGCGCTCGGCCTCCGGCACGGCGAGGGCGCCCGCGCGCAGCGCGGCCCTGATGGTGGCCGGGTCCTCGCTGCGCGGGTTGTCGTCGGTGATCACCGTCAGGTCGGCGCCGCGCGCGGCGGCCTCGCCCATCAGCGGGCGCTTGCCCGCGTCCCGGTCGCCACCGGCGCCGACCACGACGGCCACCCGGCCGGAGGTCTGGGCGCGCAGCGTGGCGAGGACCGACTCCACCGCGGCGGGCTTGTGCGCGTAGTCGACGACGGCGAGGAAGTCCTGGCCGCGCGTTACCCGCTGCATGCGGCCGGGTACGTCCACCGATGCCAGCGCGGCGGCGGCCTCCGCCGGGTTCACGCCCGCGGCGGCGCACACCGCGACGGCGAGCAGTCCGTTCGCCACGTTGTAGCGGCCGGGCAGGCGCAGTCGCACCGGAATGGTGCCCTGCGGGCCCGCGGCAGTGAACTCCTGCTCGCCGCCGGCGGTCGTGGTGACGTCACCGGCGATCGTCCAGTCGGCCGCCACAGCGGCCGGATCTTCGGTCGGCCGAGCGGAGTCCGCCGCGGTGGCGACAGCATCGGCGGAGGCGGCGGGGAAGGAGGTGGGCTCGACATCGGGGGCAAGCCCGGCGGAGGCGGCAGGCCCGGCGGAAGCGGCAGGCCCGGCTGCTCGGGCGGCGTCGGAGGCGGGCGCCCCTGCCTCGGCCGGGGGCGCGGCCTCGGTGCGCACGGTGATGGGGGCGGGCAGGGCGGCGGCGAGTCGCCGGCCCCACTCCTGGTCGACGCAGACCACGGCGGTCCGCGCCGCGATCGGCGAACCCACCTCGAAGAGCCTGCGCTTGGCGGCGAAGTAGTCCTCGAAGTCGGCGTGGAAGTCCAGGTGGTCCTGGGAGAGGTTGGTGAAGGCGCCGACGTCGAAGCGCACCCCGTCCACCCGGCCGAGCGCGAGCGCGTGGCTGGACACCTCCATCACCACGGCATCCACCCCCTGCTCGACCATGGCCGCGAACATGGCGTGCAACTGCGGCGCCTCCGGCGTGGTCAGCGCGCTCGGCACCCGCCGCCCGCCGATCCGCGTCTCGATCGTGCCGATCAGCCCGGTGGCGAGCCCGGCCGCGGCCAGCCCCGCCTCGACCAGGTACGACGTGGTGGTCTTGCCGGAGGTGCCGGTGATGCCGACGATCGTCAGCCGCTCCGACGGGTGGCCGTAGATCAGCGCGGAGAGCTCGCCGAGCACCGCGCGCGGCTCCGCGCGCACCAGCACCGGCACGCCGAGGTCGCCCAGTTCGGCGGCGCCCGCCGGGTCGGTGAAGATCGCGACCGCGCCGCGCGCCACCGCGTCCGCGGCGAACCGGGCGCCGTGCGCGCGGGCGCCGGGCAGCGCCGCGAACAGGTCACCGGCCAGCACCGCGTTCGAGCGCTGCTCGATACCGGTGACGGTCACCCCCGCGGGCAGCGCCCGATCGACATCGGCGGTCGGGTCCGCCGAACGTGCTCCGGTGGCTTCCAGCAGGACGTGCAACGGCGTCGACGGCGGCTGGGCCGGCCGGAGCGTCTGCGGGCTGGACTGCGCAGCCACCTTGCTCCTTCTCTCTGGGCGGACATGTCCGATCGAACATGGCCGCGTACGAACACGACTGGGACGGGGAGTCAGGTTACCGACGCGGGCCGCGGCCCGAGCAACGCGCCTCTGGTTACCGCTCCGGCCCGGCCGCGCGCCCGCCGCGACCGGCCGCCCGCCACCGCCGAACCCGCTGGTCGTCGCAGATCACCCGGGGTTCCCACCGCTTCAGGACGCCTGCAGGACGAACGGCCCCGGCGCCGCGGGCGACGGCGGGACCGCGTCGCGCTGCAGCGCCCAGGAGGCGATGTTGTGGAAGAGCGGCGCCGCCGACTGCCCGCCGCCGCCGTCCGAGCTGCGCTGCGGATTGTCCAGCATGATCCCGACGACGTAGCGCGGGTCGTCGGCGGGCGCGATCCCGGCGAAGGTGATCCAGTAGCTGGAGCTGGAGTAGCACTTGCACTGCTGGTCGATCTGCTGCGCGGTGCCGGTCTTACCCGCGATCTGGTACCCGGTGACGGCGCCGGAGGCACCGGTCCCCATCTGCACGCCGCGCGGGTCGCGCTGCACCACCGACTGGAACATGGTGCGCAGCGTGGCCGCGGTCGCCGGGCTCACCACCCGCACCCCGTCCGGCTGCGGCTCGTCGGTGCGCGCGCCGTCCGGCCCGACGGTGGCCCTGACGATGCGCGGCGGAATCCGCACGCCGTCGTTGGCGATGGCCTGGTACATGCCGGTCATCTGCAGCGTGGTCATCGAGAGGCCCTGGCCGATCGGCAGGTTGGCGAAGGTGCCGCCGGACCACTGGTCCCGCGCGGGCACCTGCCCCGCGCTCTCGCCGGGCAGCCCGACGCCGCTGCGCCTGCCGAGCCCGAACCGGCCGACCAGGTCGGCGAAGCGGTCCTCGCCGACCCGCTGCGCCAGCATGAGCGTGCCGACGTTGGACGACTTCCCGAAGATCCCGGTGGTGGTGTACGGCGCGACGCCGTGCTCCCAGGCGTCGTTCACGGTGACCCCGGCCATCCGGATCTCGCCGGGCACCTGCAGCACCTCGTCCGGGGTCGTCAGCCCGTACTCGATGGCCGCGGCCGCGGTGATGATCTTGTTCACCGAGCCGGGCTCGAAGGGCTCGGTCACCGAGGGGTTGCTCATGTCCGCGTTCGACCAGAACTGCGGGCCGAGCGCGGGATTGAAGGTGTTGTCGTTGGCCATGGCGAGCACCTGGCCGGTGCGCGCGTCGAGCACCACCGCGGAGGCGCCCTTCGCGCCGGAGAGCTCCTTGGCCTGCTGCACCTGCTGCTGCACGTAGTACTGCAGATCCTGGTCCAGGGTCAGCTCGACGGTGTTGCCGTTCACCGCGGGCTGCCGGTCGCGCCAGCTGCCCGGGATCACCGCGCCGTCCGAGCCGCGGTCGTAGGTGTGCGAGCCGTCGGTGCCCGCCAGCAGCGAGTCCATCGAGGACTCCAGCCCGATCTGGCCGTGGCCGTCCCACCCGGTGGCGCCGAGCAGGTTGGCGGCGAGCGCCCCGCCCGGGTATTCGCGCAGGTCCTGCCGCTCGGTGCCGACCTCGGGGAACTTCAGCTTGAGCTCGGCGGCGATCCGCGGGTCGACGCCGCGCGCCAGGTAGACGAAGGTCTCGTCGCCGCGCAGCTTGGCCAGCAGCTCCTTCTCCGATGGGCCGGCGGGGCCGAGCTTGGCGTTGACCGTGTCCGCGATCTCAAGCAGCCGCTTGTCCGGCTCCGGGGCGGTGTCGTCCTTCGCGCGTGCGGCGGCGAGCTCCTGGCGCACCCGGACCGGCTGGAAGGTGAGCGCCTTCGCGGTCACGGTGAAGGCGAGCGGCTTTCCGTTGCGGTCCACGATCGGGCCGCGGGTGGCGGGCTCGATCTGCCTGGTGGTGCGCTGGCTCGCGGCCTGCGCGGAGAGGCCGGGCGCGGCGATGCTCTGCACCCAGAGCAGCTGCAGCGCGACCACGGCGAGCGCCACCAGCATGGCGATCCGGCCCGCGCCGAGCCGCAGCCGGGAGGAGCGGTCGGCGCCGAGCCGGGTGGCGCCGCTGGTGGCGTCGCGCGGGGCGCCGGTGGGGCGGGCGGCGGCGGAGCCGGACGGGCGGGAGGCGGCCGAGCCGGGGCGGCGCTGCGGGCCGGACGGGGTCCGGGCCCGCGGCGCGCGGCCGCCCCTGTTCTCCCTCATCGCTCGTCCGCATCGGGGCGGGTGAGGCCGGTGGCGCCGGGGGCGGGGACCACGGTGCCCGGAGCGGCGATGTCGCCGGTGCCGGGGCCGGCGGGGTCGCCGGAGCCGGGCGCGGCAGCATCGCCAGAGCCGGGCGGGGCAGCATCGCCGGGCGCGGCGGGGGTACCGGGGCCGGGCGCGGTGGCGTCGCCCGCAGCGGGCGTACCGGAGCCGGGCGCGGCGGCGCCACCCACGCCGGGGGACGGGAAGTTCGCCGGGTCCGGCACAGTGCCGGGGGCCGCAGGCGTGCTCGCGCCGGGAGCCGTCCCCCCGGGAGCCGTCCCCCCGGGAGCCGTCGCGCCGGGAGCCGTCGCGCCGGGGGCGATGGCGCCGGTTCCGTTCGCGCCCTCGGGGACCGGGCCGCCGGTGGCGGGGTCGATCGGGATGCCGAGCGTGCCGACCCCCGCGCCGGGCGCGGCACCCGGCTGCGCCGCGGTGGGCGCGGGAGCGGGGGCGGGCGCCGAACCGGGGAGCGGCAGCGCGGTCACCGGAACCACCCGCTCACCGCGGTTGTTGTTCAGCGGCGGCACCGAAGCACCCTGCGCGGCCGTCGGCTCACCGACCACGGTGACCGTCCCGTCCGGCGCGAGCACCAGCCGGGCCGGATCGATCGCCGGGATCATGCCGAGTTCCCGTGCGCGATTGGCGAGTTCGGGCGCCGAGTCCGCCGCCTCCACCTCGCGCAGCAGCGCGGCCCGCTCGTCGAGCAGCTTCTGGTTCGCCGCGCGCAGATCGCTGAGCTGGTAGCTGTCCTCCGCGGCGCGGGTGGTGAGCAGCAGCGTGCAGGCGAGCCCGCAGCCGAGCAGCACGAGGATGACGATCACGAACGGAATCCGCCCGGTCGCCGCCGCGCTGCGCACCGCCGAGGCGGCGGGCAGCAGCCCGAGCTGCTCCGCCCGCAGCCGCCTGCGCGTGTACGCCCGCTGCGCCGCACCGGATTTCACCCGCTCGGCCGCCTGCACCCGGCGGGCGAGCCGCCCCGGCGCCTCCGCCGCCCGCGCCCGCACACTCATGAGATGGGCCCCTCCTCGATCCGCTGCACCGCGCGCAGCCGCACCGGGGCGGCGCGCGGGTTCTCCTCGATCTCCGCGTCGGTTGCCTTCTCCGCGCCGCGGGTGAGCAGCCGGAAGGTCGGGCCCATGCCGGGCAACTCCATCGGGAGCCCGGCCGGGGTGCGGGAGACCGTGTGCTTCGCCAGTTCCTGTTTGACCACGCGGTCTTCCAGCGACTGGTAGGCGAGCACGACGAGCCGCCCGCCGACCCGGAGCGCGTCGAGCGCGGCGGGCAGCGCGGCCCGCAGCGAGTCGAGTTCGGCGTTCACCTCCACCCGCAGCGCCTGGAAGGTGCGCTTGGCCGGGTGCCCGCCGGTGCGGCGGGTGGCGGCGGGGATGGTGGCGTAGAGCAGTTCGACGAGTTCGGCGCTGGTCCGGAACGGCCGCTGCTGCCTGCGGCGCAGCACCTCGGAGGCGATCTTGCCCGCGAAGCGCTCCTCGCCGTAGGTCTTCAGCACCCGGGCCAGGTCGCCGTGGCTGTAGGTATTGAGCACGTCGGCGGCGGTGGGGCCGGTGGTCGGGTCCATCCGCATGTCGAGCGGCGCGTCGACGGAGTAGGCGAAACCGCGCTCGGCCAGATCCAGCTGCATGGACGACACGCCGAGGTCCATCAGGATTCCGGAGACACCGCCGCCGCCGACCCCGGCGCGCTCCAGCGCGTCCGGGATGCCGTCGTAGCGGGTGTGCACCAGGGTGACCCGGTCGGCGTAGGGCGCGAGCCGGGCGCCCGCGAGTTCCAGCGCGGTGGTGTCCCGGTCCAGCCCGACCAGCCGGAGCTCCGGGTACGCGCGCAGGAAGTGCTCGGCGTGCCCGCCGAGGCCGAGGGTGGCGTCCAGGTAGACGGCGCCGGGAGCGTCGAGCGCGGGACCGAGGAGGGAGTCACACCGCCGGAGCAGAACCGGCACGTGCCGGGGGCCTGGCTGTGCGTCGTGCACCTCGACCTCCTGGATTCCGGCTGAGAAGCGCTGTCGGCGGCGAATGCGCCGTGGTCTCTGACCGAGGCGCGGCACCTGGCGTCGGGGAAGTACGTCAGGGTCCACGTCCGGGCAGAGGCCGCGGCGCACTCGCCTGCTCCGGGGGCTAGAAGATCGTGCCCAGCGACTCGTTGCTCCCTTGCGCGTAGTCCTCCTCGTGATCGGCGAGGTAGGACTCCCACGCCTGCTTGTCCCAGATCTCCAGGAATTCGATCGACCCGTTCACCACGCAGTCCCTGCTGAGGTTCGCGTAGCGCCGATGATCGACCGAGAGGGTGATGCGACCCTGGGCATCCGGACGCTGCTCGTCGGTGCCCGCCGCCAGTGCGCGCACGAAGGCGCGTGCCTGCGGATCGGTGCGGGACGCCGCCGCGGCGCGCTGCGCGAGTTCCGCGAACGCCTCCCGCGGATAGACGGCAAGGCTGTGGTCCTGACCCTTCGTGACCATCAACCCTCCCGCCAGATCGTCTCGAAATTTCGCGGGCAACGTGAGTCGCCCCTTGTCGTCCAGCCGCGGGGTGTAGGTACCGAAGAACACTTCGACACCTCCCTACCGAAGCAACCGGACGGCCTCCTGTAGTGCGCGCTCCACATTACCCCACTTTCCCCCACTTTCAATCGAAACCGGAGGTGATCTGGCTCCCCGGAAAACGGTTCGCGCAGGTCACTCCAGCTATCACCGGAGTGGGGGGTGCAATACGTGTTCCACCCGGCCCGGCGATTCCTTTCGGCTATGGCCGGGAAACGCTCAGCAAACGCCCTGGTGCGAGGGTTGCGAAGATCGCCGGGCGAGCCGGTGGGGACGGGTGGGGCGGCCCGTGGGGCGGAGTGGGAGACGGCGCGCGGGGCAGGTCGGCGGCGCTCCGGATCAGGCGGCAAATGTCGGCGCGCCGCGGACACGCCGATGACGGCGGCGCCGGACCCCGGGGGGTGCGGCGCCGCCGTCATCGTTCGATGTGCGCGGAGGGGCGGAGCGTCAGTCCTGTTCGAAGCGCTTGCGGAAGCGGTCCTCCATGCGCTCGGAGAAGCCGCCGCCGGAGCGGCGCTGCTGCCGATTGCCGCGGGGCTGGGAGCCTCCACCGGCGGCACCGCCGCCCGCTTCCGTTCCCTCGGCGCGCGCTGCCGCCCGGGAGCCCCCGACCAGCAGCAGGACACCCGCGGCGAACATGACGATGAAACCGACCAGGCTGATGACGGGGAAACCGCCCGGCCGGACCGGAATGGCGATGCCGGCGATCAGCAGGACGAGCCCGAGCACGAAGAGCGCTCCGGCCTGCAGTCTCCGGCGGCTCGTCGTCGTCCGGAGGCGCCCGCCGCGGACGGACGACGCGAATTTCGGATCCTCAGCATAGAGCGCGCTCTCGATCTGTTCGAGCATGCGCTGCTCGTGCTCGGAGAGTGGCACGGTACCTCCCCCGGCACTAGGGCGTGGCGGTCACCTACCCAGGCGGTGCGTAGGCGACAGATAGCCGACCTTGGCGGCTGTCCGCTTCCCATGATACGAGTTCGATCAGGGGCGTACCACCTACTCGGCCATAACCACAGGGTGTCGGCCACAACTACCGCGGCGGGTCAGGCCGACATTCCCCCGGTCCAGCCCGGAGCGGGGCGCAGCCGGGCCGCGCTGGCCAGCAGATCTTCGACATCGTGCAGGAAGGCGCCGACCCGGGAATGGAACTCGACCGCCTCCTGCCTGCCGATCTCGCGGTCCAGCCCGGCCTCCAGCGCGGCCCGCAGCTCGGAGTGCGCGCTGAAGTAATCGGCCCACATGACGAACTCGGGGGCGGCGCGCTGCAGCAGCACCCAGGCATTGCGGGAGCGGGCCCGCGGCGCGGTGTCGGCCCCGGTGTAGGCGAGCACCGCGCCCGCGCCGCGCAGCGCGGCCAGATAGGCGGTGCGGAAGCACTCCCTCGGGTCCGGCTCGCCCGCCGCGGCCATGAGCAGGCCGTCGGCCTTCCGCAGCAGGCTGCCCGCCCGGCCGCGCCGCGCGGACGAATCACCGGTTGGCGGCCCCATCCCGCCCCGGCCGCTGGCCGAAGCACCCATGCCGGAGGCGGTTCGATTGCCGTCGGACATCAGCGGTCCCTCCACAGTCGCGCACCTGGACTATCGTGCTGACAGGGGCTGAGCAGCAGCCCGGACGGACAGCAGATCGAACAGGCATTCGAACGATTCCATTGACACCGACTATAGAGCGAGCCACCGACATGTCGACCGGATCCGCGAACCCGCGGGCAGGCGCACGTCCGCCGGCCGCCCCCGACCGACGGAAGACATGAGCGCCGCCACCACCGATCACCTGCCAGCGCCAACCATCGTCGACCTCTCGGTCCCGGCCCTGCGCGCCCGGCTGCCCGACGCACTCGGCGTCTACGTCGCGGCCATGGCCTACCCGCGCGGCACCGAGAACCACCGCGCCCCCATGTGGACCGAGCACACCACCCGGCCGGGCTGGCGCGCCGTCGCCGCGGTGCAGCCGGACGAGTACGGCCGGGTCGATCTCGGCTCCGCGCCGATCCTCGCCGTCGCCTACGGCTACCGGGGCGCGCCGCACCAGTGGTGGCACCAGCAGGTGCACGCCGGGATGCGGCGCTGCGGCTGGACCGAGCCCGCCACCAGGGACCTGCTCACCGACTACTTCGAGCTCACCGAGCTGCACGTGCACCCGGCCGCGCAGGGGCGCGGGCTGGGCGCGACGCTGCTCGCCCGGCTGCTGCAGGACCGGCCGGAGCGCTCGGTGCTGCTCTCCACCCCCGAGGTCGCGGCCGAGGACAACCGCGCCTGGCGGCTCTACCGGCGCACCGGCTTCTCCGATGTGATCAGGCACTTCGTCTTCGCCGGCGACAACCGGCCGTTCGCGGTGCTCGGCCGCTCGCTGCCGCTGTGAGCGCCACCTGCGACGTCGCCGTCGTCGGCTCCGGCCACAATGCCCTCGTCGCCGCCTGCTACCTGGCCCGCGCCGGGGAGCGGGTGGTGGTGCTGGAGCGCGACGAGGTGATCGGCGGTGCCGTCTCCACGGTGCAGCGGTTCCCCGGGTACGCGGTGGACCGCGGCTCGTCGGCGCACCTGATGGTGCGGCACACCGGGATCGTCGAGGAGCTCGAGCTGGACCGGTTCGGGCTGCGCTACGTCGACTGCGACCCGTGGGCCTTCGTGCCCGGCGAGCCGCCGCTGATCTTCGCCCGCGACCTGGAGCGCACCTGCGCGAGCATCGAGGCGGCCTGCGGCGCGCGCGACGCCGACGCCTACCGCCGCTTCGTCGGGGTGTGGGGGCCGCGCAGCGCCAGGGTCATGCGGGCCTTCGGCGTGCCGCCGACCGGCGGCAAGCTGGCCCGCGCCTTCTGGGGGCTCAGCGCGCCGGACGGCGGCGCCGCGCTGTCGAGGGAGTTCCTGCAATCCGGTGACGCGCTGCTGGACGCGACCTTCGAGAGCGAGCGGCTGCGCGCCGCGCTGGCCTGGTTCGGGGCGCAGTCAGGGCCGCCCATGTCGGAGCCGGGCACCGCGCCGATGATCGGCTTCGCCGCGCTCATGCACACGCTGCCGCCGGGGCGCGCGGTCGGCGGCAGCGGGGCGCTCACCGTCGCGCTCGCCGCCCGGCTGCGCGCCGACGGCGGCGAGGTGCGCACCGGTGACGCGGTCGCCGCGCTGCGCAGGGACGGCGACGGCTGGGAGCTGCGCACCGAGTCCGGGCAGGTGCTGCGGGCGGGCACGGTGGTCGCCGGGGCGCACGTGCTGGAGACGCTGGAGCTGCTCGGCGCGGGCGGGTTCGACGCCGCGCCGCTGGCCGACTGGCGGCGGCGCATCCGGGTCGGGCCAGGCATCGGCATGGTGGTCCGGCTCGGGACCACCGCGCTGCCCCGCTACCCCGGCGCGGAGCAGGCCGACTCGGCGACCGGGCTGCAGCTGCTCGTCCGCGACCGGCGCGCGCTCTGGGGCGCGCACGGTGCCGCGCTGGCCGGGCAGCTGCCGCCGCGGCCGGTGGTGCTCGCCATGAGCTTCAGCGCGCTCGACCCGACCATCGCGCCCCCGGAGCGGCACCAGCTCTCGCTCTGGGCGCAGTGGCACCCGTACCGGCTCGCCGACGGCGACTGGGATTCGGCGGGCGAGCGCGAGGCGGATCGGATCATCGCCGAGCTCGACGGGTTCGCCCCCGGGTTCGCCGAGACCATCGAGCACCGCTACACCCAGACCCCGCTCGACCTGGAGCGCGAGCTGGGGTTGCGCGGCGGGAACGTCATGCACGTGGAGATGTCGCTGGACCAGATGATGATGTGGCGGCCGCTGCCCGAGCTGGCGAAGGGCACCGTGCCCGGCGCGCCGGGGCTGTATCTCACCGGCGCCTCCACGCACCCGGGCGGCGGGGTCTCCGGTGCCGCCGGGCGGCGGACCGCGCAGGCGGTGCTCGGCCGGGGCGGGCCGCTGCGCCGGTTGGCGCGGGGCAAGCGGCGGTGAGGTCGGCGCACACGGGACGTTCGACGCGGAGTCACGCCGGGGTGCGGGGCGCGGCGTGAACCTGCGTTCGGCGCAGGGCGCCCCGGTCGCGGCGGTGCTCGCGCTCCTGCTGGTGCTGGCCCAGATCGCCTACCCGCTCACCGACGGCACCGCGCGCGACCGGGTCACCACGCTGGTCGTCGTGCTGCTCGCCTGCACCGCGCTGGCGCACGCGGTGGCCGCGCTCGGCGTGGCCTACGCGCTGCGCACGCTGGCGATCCTCTCCGGGATCGGGCTGCTCTCCGAGCTGATCGGCACCGCCACCGGCTACCCGTTCGGCTGCTACGGCTACGCCGTCGGCAAGCTGACGCCCGCGCTGGCCGACGTGCCGCTCGCCGTCCCGCTGGCCTGGACCGGCGGCATCTACCCGGTCTGGGTGGTGGCCGGGCTGCTCTGCCGGACCCCGCTCGCCCGCATCCCGCTCACCGCCGCGGGCGCCGTCGGCTGGGACCTCTTCCTCGACCCGCAGATGGTCGGCGACGGCCAGTGGAGCTGGTGCGTCACCGACGCCGGGCTGCCGGGGCTGCCCGCCATCCCGCTCACCAACTACCTCGGCTGGTTCCTGGTGGCGCTGCTCATGGGCGCGCTCATGACCGCGTCCGAGCGCCGCGCCCGACGCGACCGGGACGCCGCGGGCGCCGGGCCGGCGGTGCCGGTGGCGGTCTTCCTCTGGACCTGGCTCGGCTCGGCCCTCGCGCACCTGGCGTTTCTCGGGCTGCCGTGGTCCGCGGGGTACGGGTTGATCGGCATGGGTGTGCTCGGCGTTCCGCTGCTGGTCCACGGGGTGCGGGCATTCGCGCGCGATCGGGCCGCCCGTCGCTTCGCGTCCTGAGCGGCGCGCCTGGCACGATGTGAGCCGTGCAACCGAGTCCCCGCTCCGTCGTGCCCGTCGCTCCGGCCCGCCCGGAGCCTCCGCACGGGTTCCGCGCCGTCCTCCGCTCCCGGGTCGCCCGGACCCGGGTGATCGGCGCCCTGCTGCTGGCCACCCTGCTGGTCCCGGCGCTGGCAGGCTGCCTGCGCGCGCAGGTCTCGATGGGCGTCTCCTCCAACGACCGGGTCTCCGGCCGGATCGTGGCCGCGGTCGTCCCGGTCGAGCCGGGCGACAAGGGCCCGCAGCTCACCACGCCGGAAACGCTCGCGGGCAAGCTCCGGGTCGAGGCGTACACCCAGGACGGGTACGTCGGCAGCCAGGTGTTCTTCGACGATCTCTCGTTCGGCGAGGTGCAGCAGCTCTCCGGGCTCTCCGAGCAGACCCAGGGCATGTTCCAGCTGCAGTTCACCCGGACCGGCGACCTGGTCAGCCTGCTCGGCCGGGTCGACCTCAAGACGCTGCCGCCGCACGGCTCCGACGTGCAGTTCACCGTCGCCTTTCCGGCCAGGGTCGCCAAGACCAACGGCAATCGCGAGGGCGACGACGTGGTCTCCTGGAAGCTCCCCGCCGGTGACGTCTCCACGCTGCGCGCCGAGGTGAGCTACGCCGACCCGAACACCCGCTCGTTCGCCGGCTGGGCCGGGATCATGGGCGGCATCACGCTGGCCGTCGCCGCCATGGTGGCCGCGGTGGCGTACCTGGATCGCAATCCGCCGGTTCCCGGGGCGCCGAAGGGGTTCACCCCCGGCCGCTGGTGGAGTTCGGTGCGCGGGAACCGCTGAGCGGAATGAGCTTTCGCGCTGCCGCGCGGGCGTGGCGCGGCGCACCGGGTATCGCACGGCCGGGCGGCGCCGTGCGCCGCGCTCTTCCGCGTGTCCGCGCGGTCACCGTGGTGCGGGCGGGCTCGGCGCTGGCCGGGCTGAGCGCGGTGCTCGCCGGGTACAACCTGCTGACCGTGCGCAGGCTCCCGCCGCCGGGCGCGGCCGTGCTGGAGCCGGTGACGGTGTGCGTCCCGGCCCGCGACGAGGTCACCCTGCTCCCCCGGCTCGTCACCGACCTGCGCGCGCAGACCGGCGTGCCCCGCCTGCGGGTGCTGATCCTGGACGACGCCTCCACCGACGGCACCGAGGAGGCGGCCCGCCGCGCGGCGCAGGGCGATCCGCGGATCACCGTGCTGCGCTCCGACCGCGAACCCCCGCCCGGCTGGACCGGCAAGGCCGCCGCCTGCGCCCGCCTCGCCGAACTCGCCGACTCCCCCGTGCTCGTCTTCCTGGACGCCGACGTGCGGCTCGCCCCCGGCGCCGTCGCCGCCGCGGTGACCGCGCTGCGCGCCGACGGCCTCGGCCTGCTCTCCCCGTGGCCGCACCAGCTGGCCGGCTCCTGCTACGAGGCGCTGCTGCAGCCGCTGCTGGTCTGGTCGTGGGCGTCGACGCTGCCGGTCCGGCTCTCCGAGCGCGGCCTGCGCACCTCGACCGCGCTCGGCTGCGGCCAGTTCCTGGTCATGGACACCGCCGCCTACCGGGCCGCGGGCGGCCACGAGGTGGTCGCCGCCAGCGCCACCGAGGACATCGACCTGGCCCGCGCCGTCCGCCGGGCCGGTCACCGCACCGCCGTCGCCGCCGCGGGCCCGCACGCCCGCACCCGCATGTACCGCGATGCCGCCGCCCTGGACGCGGGCTACACCCGCTGGCTCTGGTCCGCCTACGGCGGCTCCCGCACCGCCGCCGTCGCCGTCGCCGCCGTCACCACCCTCACCTACACCCTCCCCCCGCTCGCCGCCCTCCTCGGCCGCGGCCGCACCCGCCGCGCGGGCATCGCCGGCTACGCCGCCGCCGTCACCGCCCGCCTCCTCGCCCGTGCCATCGACACCGGCCGCCGCCCCACCGCACCCGACACCCTCTCCGCCCTCGCGCACCCCGTGGCCGTCACCGCCTACACGCGACTCTCGATCCGCTCGCACCGCGCCAAGGCCCGCAACACCCTGCGCTGGAAGGACCGCACCCTCACGGAACGTTCGTGATCCCGACCGTGGGGAGGAAGAAGCAGGAGGTGTCGCCGTTGCGGACCGAGCCGAAGACGGCGGCGAGGACGGTGCCGCGGCCGGTGTCGACGGGGACCGCGCGGACGCCGCCCACCGGGATCGCACTGGTCAGGAAGTCACGGACGGCGGCTTCGGCGATGGCGCGCAGTTCGGGTGGGAGGCCGGCGGGGAGCAGTCCGGCCGCGACGTCGCCGAGCGAGCCCATGGCGGCGCTGCCGCCGCGGCCGGTCGAGGTGTTGAACCAGAGCACCTGCATGCCGGAGCCGTCGGCGATGCCCGCGGGCAGGAAGGTGAACATGACCTGGCCCGCGCGCACCGCGGCCTGATCGAGCCCGGGGACGGGGAGCAGCGCGCCGGGCCACGGGCCGGGCACCGCGCCCGCCACCGCGGGCACCAGGCCGAGCGGCGCGCCGTCGGCGCAGAACGGCGCCGCGGTGGGGTACAGGAACGGCTGGACGCCGAGCGCACCGAGCGTCTCGACGATCGAGCGGTAGGCGGCGAGCGGGTCGCCCGGGACGGGCGCGGCACCGGCCGGCCCCTGGGTCCCGGCCAGCGCGAGGGTGAGCGCGGCGACAGCGGCACCGCGGGCGAGCAAACGGGTCGGCAGGCGCATGGCGGGACTCCTCATCGTCGGTGAGGCCCCGGACGGTACCCGGCTATCGAAAAGAACTGCGACAACCGCGCCGAGCAAACGATTAGCAATCGGGAGGCGGGCGCACGTCTCCCCTCGGCCCCCACATTCTCCGCAGCCCCGAAGCAAAGTCAAAGGACTCCGTTCACGCTGATTTCTACCCTTGGCCGCCCCCGCCACCGGCTCGCATGATGACTCGGCTCGAGCTACCGCCGGGACCGATGGAGGAACGACACATGAGGACCCCGCGATGAGTGCGTCCGTCGCCGCGGCGCCACCGGGGCAGCAGGCCGACCCGAAGCTGCCCGCCGTCGCCAGGCAGTACCACCCGTGGCGCTGGGTGGTCGCGATCGCCGCGCTGGTGGTGGTGGCGCAGTTCGCGCACGGCCTGGTCACCAACCCGGGCTGGGACTGGCCGACCTTCGCGCAGTACTTCGCCGCCGACTCGGTGCTCGCCGCGCTGAAACTCACCATCGAGCTCACGCTCTGGGGCACCGTGCTCGGCTTCCTGCTCGGCACCCTGGTCGCCATCGGGCGGCTCTCGAACAACCCGGTGCTGCAGGTGATCGCGTGGACCTACGTCTGGGCCTTCCGCTCGATCCCGCTGATCGTGCAGCTGCTCTTCTGGTTCAACATCGCCTACCTCTACAAGCGCCTCTCGGTGGGCATCCCGTTCGGCCCCGCCTTCCTCGACTTCGAGGTCAACGGCGTGATCAGCGGCTTCACCGCCGCGGTGATCGGGCTGGCGCTGCACCAGGCCGCCTACGGCGCCGAGATCATCAGGGCGGGCTACCTCGCGGTGGACCCCGGGCAGCTGGAAGCCTCGGCGGCGCTCGGCATCCCGCGCTGGCGGCAGTTCTGGACGGTGCTCGCGCCGCAGGCCATGCGCTCGATCCTGCCGAACGCGACCAACGAGGTGATCAGCCTGTTCAAGGGCACCTCGATCGTCTCGGTGATGGCGATCGCCGAGCTCTTCTACCAGGTCCAGGTGATCTTCGGCCGGAACGGCCGGGTGGTACCGCTGCTCATGGTTGCCACCGTCTGGTACGTGGTGCTCACCACGGTGCTCTCGGTGGTCCAGTACTACCTGGAGCGGCACTACGCCAAGGGGGCCACCCGCGAGCTGCCGCCGACCCCGCTGCAGCGGGTGCGCGCGGTGCTGCGCGAGGCCACCACCAACGTCCCGCACGGGGCCACCCGATGACCGCCGCGGTCGAACTGCGCGGCGTACGCAAGAGTTTCGGCGCCACCCCGGTGCTGCGCGGGATCGATCTCACCGTGCGCCCCGGCGAGGTCGTCGCGGTGATCGGGCCGTCCGGCTCGGGCAAGTCGACGCTGCTGCGGGTGCTCAACCACCTGGAGCCGCTGGACGCGGGCACCGTGCACGTGGCGGGCGAGCTCATCGGCTACAAGCTGCGCGGCGGCAAGCTGCACGCGCTGCCGGACCGCGAGGTGCGAAAGCAGCGCTCCCGGATCGGCTTCGTCTTCCAGCAGTTCAACCTCTTCGGCCACCTCACCGTGCTGGACAACGTCACGCTCGCGCCGCGCACCGCGCAGCACCGGCCGCGCGCCGAGGTGGAGGCCGAGGCGCGGAAGCTGCTGGAGCGGGTCGGGATCGGCGGCTTCGCCGACGCCTACCCGCGCCGGCTCTCCGGCGGCCAGCAGCAGCGGGTGGCGATCGCCCGCGCGCTGGCGCTGCGGCCGCCGGTGATCCTCTTCGACGAGCCGACCTCCGCGCTCGACCCCGAGCTGGTCGGCGAGGTGCTCGCGGTGATCCGCGACCTCGCGCACGGCGGCACCGCGCTGGTCATCGTGACGCACGAGATCGCCTTCGCCCGCGAGATCGCCGACACCGTTGTCTTCCTGGACGACGGCGTCGTGGTCGAGCAGGGCCCGCCCGCGCAGGTCCTCGACGCCCCCGAACACCCCCGCACCCGGGCTTTCCTCGCCCGCTTCCGGGCCGCCGACCGGCAGCCCCAGCCCGACGAGCGCCCGGAGCCGGGCGCCCCGATCCGAACAGGTACCCGATGAAGCTCACCGCCCTCGCCGGCGTCGTCGCCGCCGTGACCCTGCTGGTCACCGGCTGCGGCAGCCCGGAGCAGGACGACCAGGTAACGACCGCCGACGGCGTCGTCTTCGATCTCTCGCCCGCCCAGGAGGGCCGGGTCCGGGTGCCGAAGGTGGACGAGATCGCGGCGCTGGTGCCGCAGGCGATCCGCGACCGCGGCACGCTGGTGGTCACCGGCTCGTCGGGCACCGCTCCGCCGCTGCGCTTCTACGCCACCGACGACAAGACCGTTGTCGGCTCCGAGGTCGACTTCGCGCAGCTGGTCGCGGACACGCTCGGGCTGAAGCTGGAGATCCAGGTCGCGGACTGGTCGAACAACTTCGTCCGGGTCGACTCGGGTGAGGTGGACGTCTTCATCAGCAACGTCACCGTCACCGAGGAGCGCAAGGAGAAGTACGACTTCGCCACCTACCGGCAGGACAACGTCGCGCTGGAGGTGCCGGCCGACGGCGGCCTGGAGTACAAGGACCGGACCAGCCTGGCGGGCAAGCGGATCGGCGTCGGCACCGGCACCAACCAGGAGCAGCTGCTGGTGAAGTGGAACGAGCAGAACCGGGCGGAGGGGCTGGCCCCCATCGATATCGCCTACTTCCAGCAGACCAGCGACTACTACCTGGCGCTCGCCTCCGGCAGGCTGGACGGCTACATCGGCCCGAACCCGACCGCGATCTACCACTCCGCCACCACGAAGGAGTCGAAGATCGTCGCCACCTTCTCCGGCGCGGGCGAGCAGCTGCAGGGCGAGATCGCGGTGCTGACCCGCAAGGACAACGGCCTGATCGGCGCGGTGCACAAGGCGCTGCAGCACGTGATCGCGGACGGCAGCTACCGCAAGGTGATCGACCGCTGGTCGCTGCAGACCGAGGCACTGCCCGACTCGCGGATCAACCCGCCCGGCCTGCCGAAGAAGAAATGAACCGTCGAGACAACCGGAGCAGCACTGTGATTCGTTACCGCCGTCCCCTCGCCGCGCTCGCCGCCACCGCCGCGGCCACCGCCGTGCTGGCCGGCTGCGGCGGCGACACCGGCGGTTCCGGCGGCGACGCCGGGCCGCCGCAGCCGGGCGGGACCCTGCGCTACGGCCTGTCCCAGGCCCCCACCTGCGCGGACCCGGCCCAGGCGGGCAGCAACCAGACGATCTACGTGACCAGGCAGGTCGTCGACTCGCTGACCGACCAGGACCCGAAGACCGGCGAGCTGAAGCCGTGGCTGGCACAGCGCTGGGAGATCTCCCCCGACGCCACCACCTTCACCTTCACGCTGGCCGACAACGCGACCTTCAGCGACGGCAGCCCGGTCACCGCGGACTCGGTCAAGCGCACCCTCGACGCCGTCGGCAAGCTCGGCGGGGCGAAGGCGCCGCTGGCCGCCAGCTACCTGACCGGCTACACCGGGACCACCGTCGTCGACCCGCGGACCGCGCGGATCGCCTTCGACCGGCCCAATGCCCAGTTCCTGCAGGCCTCGTCGACCTCGCAGCTCGGCATCCTCTCGGACGCCACCAACGCGGCATCGGCCGAGGAGCGCTGCCAGGGCGAGAAGATCATCGGCAGCGGGCCGTTCAGCTACGCCTCCTACACCCAGAACGTCTCCGCGACGCTGGTCAAGCGGGCCGGATACGCCTGGGGCTCGGCGGTGTTCGGGCACGAGGGCGAGGCCTACCTGGACCGGATCGAGTTCACCGTGGTCCCGGAGTCCGGGGTACGCACCGGCAGCCTCTCCTCCGACCAGCTGGACGCGGTGAGCGACGCGCTGCCGCAGGACGCCCCGCAGATCGAGGCCACCGGCGGCAGCGTGCTCACCACCGCCAACCCGGGCATCGTGTTCGGGCTGCAGCCCAACGTGACCCGCGGCCCGCTGCGCGACCCCGCGGTGCGCACCGCGCTGCTGACCGCGATCGATCGGCAGGAGCTGATCGACACCGTGCTCGGCCCGCAGTTCGCCCCGGCGACCAGCGTGCTCGGCGCGAAAACCCCCGGCTACCAGGATCTCTCCGCCCGGTTGAAGTTCGACCAGGCGGCGACGAAGGCCGCGCTGGACAAGGCGGGCTGGGTGCCGGGCGCGGACGGGATCCGGGCCAAGGACGGCGAGCGGCTCAGCTTCGGCGTCACCTTCAGCCAGGTCTTCGCGGGCAACCAGGCGATCCTGGAGCTGGTGCAGCAGCAGCTGCGCCAGGTCGGCGTGGACCTGCGGCTGGAGCTGGTCTCGGCGGGCGAGTACACGGCGCGGCAGAACTCCGGCGACTTCGACTCGATCTACTACAACTCGACCAGGGCCGACGGCGACATCCTGCGCGCCACCTTCGGGCTGGAGGGCCGCAACCTGAACCGCAGGGCCGCCGTGCCCGCGCTGGACCAGACCCTCGACGCCCAGCTGCGCACGGTCGACACCACCGCCCGCGCCGAGCTCATCCGCACCGCACAGGGGCAGGTGTTCGACGCCGGGCTGTGGATTCCCACGGTCGAGCTGTCGCAGGCGATCGGGGCCGGGCCGGACACCAACGACCTGAAGTTCGAGGCGTCGGCGCGGCTGCAGTTCTTCGACACCTGGCTGAGCGGGCGCTGACCGTGATCCGCTATCTGGGCATGCGGCTGCTGCAGGCGGTGTGGGTGCTGTGGGCGACGTTCACGGTCTCCTTCGTCGTGCTCTACCTGCTGCCCGCCGACCCGGTGGCGATCGCGGCCGACGGCGGCGCGGCCAACACCCCGGTCGACGCCGCCGCCATCGCGGAGCTGCGCGCCCGCTACGGCCTGGACAAGCCGCTCTGGCAGCAGTACCTGGACGCGCTCTGGAACGCGCTGCACGGCGACTTCGGCCGCTCGGTGGCGACCGGCCAGCCGGTCACGCGCGCCATCGTGGAGGTACTGCCATCCACGCTGGCGCTGGCCTCCTTCGCGCTGCTGCTCGCGCTGGCGGGCGGGATCGCCGTTGCGGTCGCGGCGAGCACGACCCGGCTGCCGCGGCTGCGCACCGCGCTGCTCGCGCTGCCGCCGATCGCGGTGGCGGTGCCGACCTTCTGGACCGGGCTGCTCCTGCTGCAGGTCTTCTCGTTCCGGCTGCACTTGGCACCCGCCTTCGGCGGCTCCGGGCTGCGCGGCACCATCCTGCCCGCGATCACCCTGGCGCTGCCGATCGGCGCGGTGATCGCGCAGGTGCTCGCGGCCGGGTTCGCCACCACGTGGCGGCAACCGTTCACCGCGGTCGCGCTGGCCAAGGGCGCCTCCAGGAGCCGGGTGCAGTGGCGGCACGTCACCCGGCCCGCCGCGGTGCCCGCGCTCACCATCGCCGGGGTGCTGGTCGGCACCATGCTGGCCGGCTCGGTGGTGGTGGAGACGGTCTTCGCCCGGCCGGGGCTCGGCCGGCTCACCCAGACCTCGGTGCTGGCCCAGGACATCCCGGTGGTGCAGGGGATCGTGCTGGTCACCGCGCTGGTCTTCGTCGTCGTGAACCTGGCCGTCGACCTGCTCTACCCGCTGCTCGACCCGCGGATCGCGACGGTCGGCGAGCGGGAGCGGGCGGGCGACGCGCTCGAGGAGGTGGCTGCCCGTGGTTGAGCTGCTCAAGCAGGGCGGGGGCGGGGGTACCGGCCCGGCGGCAGGGGCAAGCGGTGCGGGGCCCGGCCGGGCGGGGGGCTCGGCAGCCGCCGGAGCGGATGGTTCGGCCGCAGGGGCGGATGGTTCGACCGCCGCCGGAGCGGGCGATTCGGCCGCGGAGCGCGCCGACGGCGCAGCGGCGAGGCTGCCCGGCGCCGGTCGGCGCGGCGACGCCTCGACCCCCGCACGCGGACACCTGGCGCGGCGGGCCGCTCGCGCGCTGCGCGGGCGGATTCCGCTGGTGCTCTCGGTGCTGGTACTGCTGATCGTCGTCGGCTGGGCGGTCGTCCCCTCGTTCTTCGCGAGCGGCGACCCGCTGACCGGCGTCCCGAGGGAGAAGTTCAGCGCGCCGAGCGCGGCACACTGGTTCGGCACCGACAACCTGGGCCGCGACCTCTACACCCGGATGGTGCACGGCGCCGCCGCCTCGCTCTCCGCGACGCTGCTCGCGGTGGGGATCGCGCTGGTCGCGGGCACCCTGCTCGGGCTGATCGCGGGCGCGGCGGGCGGCATCGTGGACGCAGCCGTCATGCGGGTGGTCGACGTGCTGCTCTCCATCCCGCAGCTACTGCTGGCGCTGGCCCTGGTCACCGCGCTCGGCTTCGGGACGCGGAACGTGGCGATCGCCGTCGGCATCTCGCTGGTCGCCAACTTCGCCAGGGTGATGCGCTCGGAGGTGCTGCGGGTGCGGCACGCCGACTACGTGGAGGCGGCGCACGCCTCCGGGGTGCGCTGGTACACCAACCTGGCCAGGCACGTGCTGCCGAACTCCTACCAGCCGGTGCTCGCGCTGGCCACGGTGGAGTTCGGGATGGCGGTGCTCGCCGTCTCGGCGCTGAGCTTCCTCGGGTACGGCGCCGAGCCGCCGGACCCGGAGTGGGGCTCGCTCATCTCCGAGGGCCGCAACTTCCTCGCCACCGCCTGGTGGATGACCACCATCCCCGGGCTGGTGATCGTGGCGGTCGTGCTCGCCGCGCAGCAGGCCGGGCGCGCCCTGAGCAGGCAGGACACCCCATGACCGCCGTCGCCGAACCCGTCCGCACCGCGCTGCTGCGCGTCACCGACCTCCGCGTCCGCTACCGCACCGGCGACGGGCCGGTGACCGCGCTGGACGGCATCTCGCTGGAGATCAACCCCGGCGAGGTGGTCGCGCTGGTCGGCGAGTCCGGCTCGGGCAAGTCGACGCTGGCGCAGGCGGTGATCGGGCTGCTCCCGGAGAGCGCCGAGATCGACGGCGGCGCCGTCGAGTTCGACGGCGAGCCGGTCGACCACACCTCCGAACGGGCCCTGAACGAACTGCGCGGCGCGCGCATCGGTTTCGTGCCGCAGGATCCAGGGCTCTCGCTGAACCCGGTGCAGCGCATCGGCGTCCAGGTGGCCGAGGCGCTGCTGGTGCACGGCAGGGCGACCCGCCGCGACGCCCCCGCGCGCGCGGTCGAGCTGCTCGGCGAGGCCGGGCTGGACCGCCCGGCGGACCGGGCGAAGCAGTACCCGCACCAGCTCTCCGGCGGCCAGCGGCAGCGAGTGCTGATCGCGACCGCGCTGGCCTGCTCCCCCGACCTGGTGATCGCCGACGAGCCGACCAGCGCGCTGGACGCCACCGTCGCACGCCGGGTGCTGGACCGGCTCACCGAGCGCACCGCGGCCCGCGGCGCGGCCGTGCTGCTCATCACCCACGACCTGGCCACGGCCGCCGAGCGCGCGGACCGCCTGGTCGTGCTGCGGAACGGCGCCGTGGTCGAGGAGGGGCCGACCGCGCGGCTGCTCACCGCGCCGGAGCACCCGTACACCCGGGAGCTGCTCGACTCCTCCCCCGGGCTGGCCGCGGCGGGTCCCGGCCGCGCGGAGCGGGCGCGCGCGGAGCTCCCGCTGCTGCGGATCACCGAGCTGCGCAAGCGATTCCGGCTCGGCGGCGCCGCACTGACCGCGGTGGACGGGGTCTCGCTGGAGCTGGACCGCGGCGAGACGCTGGCGCTGGTCGGCGAGTCCGGCTCGGGCAAGTCGACCACCGCGCGGCTGGCGCTGCGGCTCACCGACCCGGACGCGGGCAGCGTCGAATTCGACGGGCAGCCGCTCACCGCGCTGCGCGGCCGGAAATTACGCGAGCTGCGCAGGCGTTTCCAGATCGTGTACCAAAATCCGTACGGCTCGCTCGACCCGAGGCAGCGGGTGGCCGACATCGTGGCCGAGCCGCTGCGCGCGTACCGCACCGGCGATCGGGCGGCGCGCACCGCGCGGGTCGGTGAGCTGCTGGAGCAGGTCGGGCTGGGCTCCGGCTTCGCCCGCCGGCGCCCGGCCGAGCTCTCCGGCGGGCAGCGGCAGCGGGTCGCCATCGCGCGCGCCCTCGCGCTGCACCCGGAGCTGCTCGTGCTCGACGAGCCGGTCTCCGCGCTGGACGCCTCGGTGCAGGCGCAGATCCTGGCGCTGCTGGACGAGCTGCAGCAGCGGCTCGGCCTCGCCTACCTCTTCATCTCGCACGACCTCGCGGTGGTGCGCCGGATCAGCGACCGGGTGGCGGTGCTGCGGAACGGCCGGATCGTCGAGACCGGCCGCACCGCGGACATCTTCGCCGCCCCGGAGCACGAGTACACCCGCGAGCTGCTGGCCGCGGTGCCGCGGCCGCGACAGGGGCTGTCCGCCGGGCCCGGATCGAACCGGGGGACGGCAGGTCACGCAGGGCTCCCGAGCCCGGAAAAGGAGACACTGTGAGCATTCCCTTCCTGCTGGGAGTGGAGGCCTCCGGTACCGGTATCCACCCGGCGTCCTGGCGCCGCCCCGACTCGCGCGCCGAGGAGCTCTTCACCGGCGGCTACTGGGCCGACGCGGTGGCCGCGCTGGAGGGGGCAGGCGTCGACCTGCTCTTCCTTCCCGACTCCTTCGCCCTGCAGCAGGGCGGCCCCGGCGTCACCCGCGGCAGGCTGGACGCGGTCGCCATCGCCGCGCGGGTCGCCGCCCGCACGGCCCGGATCGGGCTGCTCCCGCAGGCCGCGGTGACGCACACCGAGCCGTTCCACGTGTCCAAGTCCATCCAGGCGCTCGACTACGCGAGCCTCGGCCGGGCCGGCTGGGAGGTCGCCGTCTCGCCCGGCGCCGAGCAGGCCGCCGCCTTCGGCCGCAAACCGGAGCAGGACGACCCCGCGCTCTGGCACGAGGCGGACGAGGCGATCGAGGTCACGGTCCGGCTCTGGGACAGCTGGGAGGACGACGCGGAGATCCGCGATATCCCCACCGGCCGCTTCATCGACCGGGAGAAGCTGCACTACATCGACTTCGCCGGTGACAACTTCTCCGTCAAGGGGCCTTCCATCACCCCGCGCTCGCCGCAGGGTCAGCCCGTCGTCGCGGTCAGGGCGGGCACCGCGGGCGACCCGGCCACCGCGGTCGCGGTACGCCGCGCCGACCTGATCCGGGTGGCCGCCGCCGAGCCGGGGGCGCTGGCGGCGCGGCGGGATCAGCTGCGGGCCGCCGTCGCCGCCGCGGGCCGCGACCCCGAGCAGGTGTTCGTCCTCGCCGACCTCGACATCCACCTGGGCGCGACCGTCGAGGCGGCCGAGGCCGAGGTGGCCGAGCTGAACGGCTGGTTCCCCGCCGAGACCGGCACCGCCCACATCGGCACCACCGACACCCTGCGCGCCACCCTGGTCGCGCTCGCGGGCGCGGTCGACGGCATCGTGCTGCGCCCGCTCGCCCTCCCCGCCGCGCTGCCCGCGCTCGGCAGGCTCGGCCACACCCCACCGGATTCCGGCAGCACCCTGCGCGACCGCCTCGGACTGGAACGCCCGGCGAGCCGCTACGCACTCGGAGGAGCACCCCTATGACCAGCAGGAAGAAGCAGGTGCACCTGGCGGCGCACTTCCCCGGCGTCAACAACACCACGGTCTGGAGCGACCCGGAGTCCGGCAGCCAGGTCGACTTCGCCTCCTTCCGGCACCTGGCGGAGACCGCCGAGCGCGGCCTCTTCGACTTCTTCTTCCTCGCCGAGGGGCTGCGGCTGCGCGAGCACCTCGGCAAGATCCACGACCTGGACGTGGTCGGCCGCCCGGACACCTTCACCGTGCTGGACGCGCTGGCGGGCGTCACCGAGAAGCTCGGGCTGGCAGGCACCATCAACAGCACCTTCAACGAGCCGTTCGAGCTGGCCAAGCAGTTCGCCTCGCTGGACCACCTCTCCGGCGGCCGGGCCGCCTGGAACATCGTGACCTCGTCGGACGCCTTCACCGGAGAGAACTTCCGGCGCGGCGGCTACCTGGACTACGAGCAGCGCTACGAGCGCGCCGCCGAGGTGATCGACGCCGCCCGCGCGCTCTGGGACGCCTGGCCCGCGGACGCGCTGGTGGTCGACCGGGAAGCGGGCGTCTTCGCCCGCGACGTGCCGGAGACCGCGTTCCACGGCGAGCACGTCGACTTCACCGGCCGGTTCGTGCTCCCGCCGAGCCCGCAGGGGCACCCGGTGCTGCTGCAGGCGGGCGACTCGGACGGCGGCCGCGAGTTCGGCGCCCGCTCGGCGGATGCCATCTTCACCGGGCACGGCACGCTGGAGGCGGGCCGGGCTTTCTACGCGAACGTCAAGGACCGGCTCGCCAAGTACGGCCGCGACCGCGACGAACTCAAGATCCTGCCCGCCGCCACCTTCGTGCTCGGCGACACCGAGGCCGAGGCGCACGAGCGCGCGGCGCAGATCCGGTTGCAGCAGGTGAGCCCGCAGACCGCGATCTCCTTCCTGGAGCAGATCTGGGGCCGCGACCTCTCCGGCTACGACCCGGAGGGGCCGCTGCCCGAGCTCGAGCCCTCCGGCGACGTCACCATCACCCGCGGCAGGGTGCGGCACCGCAAGGACCCGCTCGCCGTCGCCGCCGAGTGGCGGGCCAAGGCCGAGGCGGAGAAGCTCAGCATCCGGCAGCTGGTCATCGAGGTCACCTCGCGGCAGCAGTTCGTCGGCACCCCGGCGGGCGTCGCCGAGCAGATCGACACCTACGTGCAGACCGACGCCTCGGACGGCTTCATCCTCGTCCCGCACCTGACCCCGCACGGCCTCGACGAATTCGTCGACCGGGTGGTGCCCGAGCTGCAGGAGCGCGGCAGCTTCCGCACCGAGTACACCGGCAGCACCCTGCGCGAGCACCTCGGGCTCGCCCATCCGGCCGAGCGATCTTCTGTTTCCGAACACCGCAGCGAAGGAGTCCGCGCGTCATGACCGCCGTCACCACCGATTCGGCCACCCACTTCGCCCGCGAGTGGGAGCGCTGGCACCACGCGCGCGTCGACCGCCTGCGCGATCCGCTCGGCTTTCTGAGCCTGACCGCGCTGCACTGGCTCACCGACGCCCCCGAACGCATCGACGGCATCCCCGGCACCTGGTGGGTGACCGACGACAAGGTCTTCATCACCGCCCGCCCCGGCGACCGGCTGGATCACGAGGGCACCCGGGTCGCGGGCGTGCACATCGTGCGCCCGGCCGAGGGCGCGCCAGGGATCACCGTTCGCCACGACGACCGGGTGCTGGAGGTCATCCGGCGCACCGGGCAGTACGCGGTCCGGGTGCACGACCCGGCCTCGCCCGCGCTGGTCACCTTCCGTGACATCCCGTCCTACCCGCCCGCCGCCGAGTGGGTGCTGGCGGGCCGGTTCACCCGGTTCGCCGAGCCGGAGACGGTCACCACCGGCGCGGTGGTCGCCGGGCTGGAGCACAGGCACAGCGCCGTCGGCACCGTCGAGTTCGAGCTGAACGGGGTCACCGAGCAGCTGGTCGCCTTCGGCGCCGGTGACGACCTGCGGGTGCTCTTCACCGACGCCACCAGCGGCATCACCAGCTACCCCGGCGCGCGGGCGTTGAGCATCGCGGCCCCGGCGGCGGACGGCTCGGTGGTGCTCGACTTCAACCGGGCCACCAACCTGCCCTGCGCGTTCACCGCCTACGCGACCTGCCCGGTCGCCCCGGAGCGGAACCGGCTGCGGGTGGCGATCGAAGCGGGCGAGCAGGATCCGCGGACGGAGCAGAACTCATGAGTGTCCCGCTTTCCATCCTGGATCTCGCGCCGATCAGCGCGGGGAGCAGCGCGGCGCAGGCGCTGCGCGACACCGTCGACCTCGCGCGACAGGCCGAGCAGTGGGGGTACCACCGGTACTGGCTGGCCGAGCACCACTTCGTGCGGGTGGCGAGCTCGTCGTCGGTGACGCTGCTCGGGCTGGTCGCCGCTGCCACCGAGCGGATCCGGGTCGGCACCGCCGCGGTGCAGGTCGGGCACCACACCTCGGCCTCGGTGGTGGAGGCGTTCGGCACCATCGACGCGCTGTACCCGGACCGGCTCGATCTCGGCATCGGGCGCTCCGGGCACCGGAAGGCGCAGTTCGGCTCGGAGGCGGGCAAGCCGTCCAAGCCGCCGGTGCCGCGCGGCACCGAGGTGCGCGACGGCATCGTGGTGCCGCCGCCGTTCGACCCGGGGCGGATCACCGACCGCTCGCGCTTCGTCGCCGCGCTGCAGGCGCTGCAGCTGCCCGGCGCGCAGCCGCTGGACTTCCCGGAGCAGGTCGAGCAGATCCGCGGGCTGCTGGACGGTAGCTTCGTCACCGGCGACGGGGTCGAGTTGCACGCCGTGCCCGGCGAGGGTGCGCAGGTGAAGCTGTGGATCTTCGGCAGCTCGGCCGGGGAGAGCGCGGAGCTGGCCGGGCGGCTCGGACTGCCCTTCGCGGCGGCCTACCACGTCGCGCCGGGCACCGCGCTGGACGCCATCGCCGCCTACCGGGCCGCCTTCCGGCCGTCGGCGGTGCTGGCCGAGCCGTACGCGGTGATCTCCGCCGACGTGCTGGTCGGGCCGGACGCGGAGACGGCGGAGTACCGGGCCCGCGGGTACGGGCACTGGGTGCACAGCATCCGGACCGGCGCGGGCGCCGCCGACTACCTCGCCCCGGATTCGGTGCCCGAGCTCACCGAGGAGCAGGAGCGGCTGGTCGAGGACCGGCTCGCCACCCGCTTCGTCGGCACCCCCGACGACGTCGCCGCCCGCCTCGCCGCCCTGCGCCGCGTCAGCAACGCCAACGAGGTCCTCGCCACCACGATCGCCTTCGACCACCGGCACCGCCTGGAGTCGCACCGCCTGCTCGCCGAGGCATGGGCCGCCCGCGACGAACAACTCGACACCGCGCACTCCGGCGCGGCCTGACCAGCGCCGCCGCTCGCCACCATCCGGCTCGCGGCGGCACGGGGCACCCGTTCGGCGCCGCCGGGCCACTACGTCCGCCGGCCTGGAACGGGCCAACCCGCGACGACCTCGTGCGCGCGCCCCTGTCGGCCCGACCCGGCTCCCTCGGCGGGAGCCGGACATCCCTACGCCGGGACCGGCGCGGCCGTCACGCCGTACCCGAGGTTCGTCAGCACCTCGGTCGTCGCCTTGGCGAAGTTCAGCGTGATGAAGTGCAGGCAGGGCGCACCCTCGTCGATCAACCGCTGCGCCATCTCGGTGGCGATCTCGATCCCGGCGGCCCGGACGGCGGCCCGATCCTCCTCCGGGCCGTCCCCGGCCGCGGCGGTCAGCCGGTCGACGACGGCAGCGGGCAGCGGCCGCCCGCACAGCTCCTCGGCCCGGCGCACGGTGCGCAGCGAGGTGATCGGCATGAGCTCAGGGATGATCGGCTTCGCACCCTGCTCGGGGTCGAGCGCCACCAGCCGGTCGCGCAGCCGCAGGTAGTGCTCGACGTCGAAGAACATCTGCGTGATCGAGTACTCGGCCCCGGCCCGCAGCTTGGCGGCCAGGTGCCTGGTGTCGTGGTCCAGATCCGGCGACCGGTGGTGCCCCTCCGGGAACGACGCCACCCCGACGTGGAAATCGCCGAGGTCGCGCACGATCCGGACCAGCTCCTCGGCGTACTCGACGCCGTCCGGGTGCCGCACCCAGTCGCCGAGCGGGTCACCGGGCGGATCGCCGCGCAGCACGAGCACATTGCAGATTCCGGCGTCAGCGTACGAGCCGACCAGCGCGCGCAGCTCGGCGACGCTGTGCGAGACCGCGGTCAGGTGTGCCACCGGGAGCAACGTGGTCTCCCCCGCCAGCTGCCCGGTGACCCGGACCGTGCGATCCCGCGTGGTACCGCCCGCCCCGTAGGTCATGGAGACGAAGGCCGGGTGCATCCGCTCGAACTCGCGCACCGTGCGCCACAGCCGCGCCTCCGCCGCCGCGTCCCGCGGCGGGTTGAACTCCACCGAGAACGGGACGAGCCGCTGCCCGTGCGTCCGCAGGCTCCGCACCACCGACGGCGTGCCCGAAGCGCGCCGTCCCCCCAGATCGTCCACAGTCACCGGCCCAGTGTAGAGGCCGCGCCGCGCCCGCCGGGGCGCCCGGCCACCGCGGTGTGCGGCGCGCGAACGGGAGCGCGTATCCTACGGCAGACGGCTGTGCATCGATTGAGCCGTGCTGTCATGCCCCGAGCATCTCCTGTGCGGGCACGTCGTCGTGCCCGCACGGGCCCCGAGAACCGATCCCGGGAGGTTCCCCTGTCCGCCGGACCAGGCACCCCGTCGCCCGCCGCCACCGGGCGCACCGCCGCGGCGACGGCCACCCTCGCGCCCGATCCGCGGCGGGCACTTCGCGCCTTCGTCACCGCCGTCGAGGGCGCGCTGGTCGAGTTCTTCGAGACCAGGAAGGCACTGGTCGAGCCGCTCGGCCCGCCCTTCGTGGAATCCGCCGACGTGCTGCGCGAGTTCGTGCTGCGCGGCGGCAAGCGGACGCGGCCCTCGTTCGCCTGGACCGGCTGGCTCGGGGCAGGCGGCGACCCGGACGGCCCCGACGCCGCCCGGGTGCTTCGTGCCTGCGCGGCGCTGGAGCTGGTGCAGGCCTGCGCGCTGATCCACGACGACATCATCGATTCGTCGCGGACCAGGCGCCGGTTCCCCACCGTGCACGTCGATTTCGAACAGCGGCACCGGGAGCGCGCGCTCACCGGCGACGCGGCGCACTTCGGCGTCTCGGTGGCGATCCTGGTCGGCGATCTCGCGCTGGCCTGGGCCGACGACATGGTGAACGGGGCCGGGCTCGACCCGGCCGCGCTGGCCAGGTTCGCCACGGTGTGGGCGCGCATGCGCACCGAGGTGCTCGGCGGGCAGCTGCTCGACATCCAGGGCGAGGCGGGCGGCGACGAATCGGTCGCGGCGGCGCTGCGCATCTGCGAGTTCAAGACCGCGGCCTACACCATCGAACGTCCGCTGCACCTCGGTGCGGCGCTGGCCGACGCCGACCCCGAGCTGGTCGCGGCGTACCGGACGTTCGGCAAGGACGTCGGCGTCGCCTTCCAGCTGCGCGACGACCTGCTCGGGGTGTTCGGCGACCCCGAGGTCACCGGCAAGCCGTCCGGTGACGATCTGCGCGAGGGCAAGCGCACCGTGTTGCTGGCCGAGGCGCTGCGCCGCGCCGACGCCACCGACCCGGCCGCCGCCCGACTGCTGCGCTCCCGGATCGGCACCGACCTCGGTGCCGGCGAGGTGGCGCAACTGCGGGAGCTGCTCGTCGACCTGGGTGCGGTCGACGACGTGGAGACCCGCATCACCGACCTCACCGAGCGCGGCCTCGCCGCGCTCGAATCCAGCTCGGCCGAGCCCGTCGCGAAAGCGCAGTTGCGCGCGATGGCGCTGGCCGCCACCAGGAGAGCCCTATGAGAGCCTTCGTCGCCCCGCAGGACCGAGTGATCGTCGTCGGCAGCTGCCCGCCCGCACCGCGGGGCAGCCGCAGGCCCGGCCCGACGCCGGGCGAGCGCCGGGTCGTGCTCGGCGCCGGGTTGCCCGCGCCGCGCACCATCCCGACCGGCCGCCGCAGGCGCACCGTGATCGTCCCCGCCGGCTTCCCCGCCGCGGAGTTCGAGCCGGAGGCCGGGTTCGAGCCCGGCCCGGACCGGGACCGCACGGACGACACCGGCCGTGAGCCGGCCGCCGGCCGCGAGACCGCCACGCAGGGCGAGGCCGACGACACGCGCGAGCGCGGCACCGCGCTCGAGCCGGACGCCGCGGCCGTACCCGGCACCGAGCACACCGCCGGGGCGGAGGCCGAACTCGAGACCGGCGCGGAGTACGACGCCGCCGACCTCGTCCGGGAGGACGACGAGCCGCGCCCGCTGATCGCCCGGCAGCGGCGCGTCACCCAGCGCCGCCCCGAGCCGGAGCCCGACGAGTTCGAGATCGAGTACCGCGCCCTGCAGATCGCCCGCGACCGCGAGGCCGAGGACCGCACCCTGGCGGGAATCGCCGAACTGCTCGACGCATGAGCCGCGGGCCGGCGCCCGCCACCGTCCCCGGTCACCCCGAACGGGTGGTCGTGGTCGGCGCGGGCCTGGCCGGTCTCGCCGCCGCGCTGTACCTGACCGGCGCCGGCCACCGGGTCACCGTGCTGGAGCGCGCCGACCATCCCGGCGGCCGGGTCGGCCGCTACCGGGGCCCGGACTACGAGATCGACTCGGGCGCCACCGTGCTCACCCTCCCCGAGCTGGTCACCGAGGCACTCGCCGCGGTCGGCGCCACCCCGGAGCACACCGACCCCCCGCTCCTGCTGCGCCCGCTCACCCCCAGCTACCACGCCCGCTTCGCCGACGGCGCCGACCTGCGCGTCTTCGCCGACCCCGACGCCATGGCCGCGGAGGTCGACCGCTTCGCCGGCCCGGAGGCGGCGCGCGGCTACCGCGCCCTGCGCGCCTGGCTGGCCCGGATCTACCGGGCCGAGTACGGCGAGTTCATGGACACCAACTTCGACTCCGCGCTGGACATGGTCCGCTACCCGGCCAAGCGCGCCGCGCTGCTGCGGCTGCTCCGGCTCGGCGGCTTCGGCAGGCTCGGCCCCGCGGTGGCCGGGTTCGTCCGCGACCCGCGGATCGCCAGGGTCTTCACCTTCCAGGCGCTGTACGCGGGCACCGCGCCCGCGCAGGCGCTCGCCGTCTACGGCGCCATCCCGCACATGGACACCTCGCTCGGCGTCTTCTACCCCGAGGGCGGCATGCGCGCCATCGCCGCCTCGATGGCGGGTGCCTTCACCGCGGCGGGCGGTGCCATGCGGCTCGGCGCCGAGGCGGCGGGCGTCACGTACCGCGGCCGCCGCGCCACCGCGGTCCGGCTGGCCGACGGCAGCGCGGTGGAGTGCGACGCCGTCGTGCTCACCGCCGACCTCGGCGAGCTCGGCCGCTTCGGGCTGCGCCGCAGGCCGGGGCTGCGCGCCTCGCCGTCGGCGGTGGTCGCGCACGGCACCGTGCCCGCCGCGGTCGCCGCGCGCTGGCCGATCCAGGCGCACCACACCATCGACTTCGGCGACGCCTGGGAGCGCACCTTCGCCGAGATCACCGCGGGCCGCGGCCGGGGCAGGCTGATGAGCGACCCCTCGCTGCTGCTCACCCGCCCCGCGCTCACCGACCCCGCGCTGCTGATCCAGCGCCCGGACGGCCCCGCCGAGCCCTTCTCGCTGCTCGCCCCGTGCCCGAATCTCACCGCGGCCCCGCTGGATTGGGACCGGCTCGGCCCGGCGTACCTGCGCGAGCTGCTCGCGCTGCTGGAGACCCGCGGCTACACCGGCATCTCCCGCCACTTCGCCGTCGACCACCTCGACACCCCGGCGACCTGGCTGGCCCGCGGCATGCTGGCCGGGAGCCCGTTCTCCGCGGCGCACCTCTTCCGGCAGACCGGGCCGTTCCGCCCGCGGAACCTGCCGCGCCGGTACGACAACGTCGTGCTGGCGGGCTGCGGCACCACGCCCGGCGTCGGGGTACCCACCGCGCTGCTCTCCGGAAAGCTCGCGGCGCAACGGATCACCGGGGCCGCGGCGCCCGCCCGGCTCGATCACCGCGCACCGGCGGGTTAGTGTTCTCCGGACGGCTCGTAGACTGGGCAGCCGTACCGGCCGGCCCACCGGTGAAGCCGGCGCAGACCTATTCGCTCCGCGGTTGCGACCGCCGACCACGACGGGGGGATCCGCTCCGGATGGCTTCCCCCGACACGTCCCGAGACCGATGACCGAAACGCTTTCCACCGTGACCACCGCCGCAGACGCCGCGCAGCAGCGCGGGCGGGTGCGGGTGGCCGCCGACTTCCTGCGCAGCCCCGAGGGGCACGCCGCGCTGCTCGGGCTGGCAGGCGCGGTCCTGATCACCTTCGGCGGGTTCGGCGCCGGGAGCGTGCGCAAGCGGGATCCGCTGCTGGAGGCCGCGCACCTCTCCTGGCTGCGCTTCGGCCACGGCTACGCGCTGTCGACCATCCTGATCTGGATCGGCGTGCTGCTCATGATCACCGGCTGGGTGCGGCTGGGCCGGGCCACGCTCGGCACCGGCGGCGTCCGCTCCACGGTGACGCTGAACGAGCTGCGCGCGATCGTCGGGATCTGGATCTTCCCGCTGCTCTTCGCGGTGCCCATGTTCAGCCGGGACGCCTACTCGTACCTGGCGCAGGGCGCGCTGCTGCGCGACGGCTTCGACCCGTACCAGGTCGGCCCGGTCGCCAACCCCGGCGTGCTGCTGGACAACGTGAGCCCGGTCTGGACGACGACCACCGCCCCGTACGGCCCGATCTTCCTGCTCCTCGGCCGCGCGATCACCATGCTGACCGGGGAGAACGTGGTCGCGGGCACCATCGCGCTCCGGCTGGTGATGCTGCCCGGCCTCGCGTTGATGATGTGGGCGGTGCCCTACCTGACCAAGCACCTCGGCGGCAAGCCGACCGTCGCGCTCTGGCTGGCGGTGCTGAACCCGCTGGTGCTGATCCACCTGATCGGCGGCGTGCACAACGAGATGCTCATGGTCGGGCTGCTCTGCGCCGCCATCGCGCTGGTCCTGGAGCGGCACCACGTCGCCGGGATCGTGGTGGTGGCGATCGGCGTCGCCATCAAGGCCACCGCAGGCGTCGCGCTGCCCTTCCTGGTCTGGATCTGGATGATCCACGAACGCGAGCGGCGCGCAGCGCAGCGGGCCGCTGGTGACGACTCCGAGAGCGCCGAGCTGCCGCACCCCACGCTCATGTTCGCCAAGATCGCCGGGCTCGGGCTCGGCGTCTTCGCCGTCGTCTTCGTCGCCGCCTCCGCGCTGGCCGGGGTCGGCATCGGCTGGCTCACCGCGCTCTCCGGGTCGAAGAAGATCATCAACTGGCTCTCGCTGCCGACCGTCATGGCGCACGCGCTCACCTGGGTCTCCCCGCTGCGGATCGGCCAGGTGCTCGACATCACCCGGCTGCTCTGCATGCTGGCGCTGCTCGCGGTGCTGGTCTGGACCTGGTGGCGGTTCAAGGACAGCGAGCGCGAGGCGGTCGCCGGGATCATGATCGCCTTCGTCGCGATCGTCATCCTCTCCCCCGCCGCGCTCCCCTGGTACTACTCCTGGCCCCTGGCGCTCGCGGCGGGCTTCGCACTCTCACTCGGCACCCTCCAGGTGCTGGTCGGACTCTGCACCTGGCTCATGCTGGTCTTCCAACCGGACGGCTCAATCGGGCTCTACAACTTCTGGCACGTCGCGCTCGCCATCTTCGCCGCCGTCGTCGCCGCGCTCTCCCTGAGCACCGTCGACCCGCTCCGCCTGCGTTCCACCCGCTCCCCCGTCACCACCCCCACCGTCGTCCCGGCCCGCACCTGAGTGGGTCTTTGCTCGAACGGCAAAGCTCTTCTACAGTGGTGCTACAGCCTCCCCCCGCGGGGTGCGAGGAAGTGAGGCCGGGACCCCCGCCGGACGACGGGACCCGGCCTTCGCGCTGTCCGGACCCGCTTACCGGACGACGATGGTGATCTCCTCGACCACGGCGGCCATCCGGTCGCGGGCCGTGCCGTCCCGGCCGGACCGCGCCGCCCCGACCGCGCCCGCCACGGCATCCGGAATCCACAGCATCGGCTCCACCGATGGCAGCCCGAACTCCACCCGGACCCCCTTCAGGCTTCCCCGGCCGCGCAACCCGGCCACCATCGCCAGATCTTTCGCGTTCAGCGACGGCGTCCTGGACTCCAGCGTGATGGACGACGTCCCCATGTTCTCCAATTCGAAGAACAGCCGCTCCATGCACACGCGACGCGCCCGCTCCTGCCTGCGCGCGACATAGCCCTGCCCGACTACCACAAGCGCGGTCAGGTCGAGGCCCGCCACCGCATCGGCGATCCGCCTCCGCAGGCCGTCGTCCTCGTCCCGCCAGTGCAGGCGCGATTTTCCCTTCGGCACCAGGGCGCGCAGCCGATCGCGCATCGGTTCACAACTCGCCGGGTCGGTGACCGCCGCGGCCAGCAGATAGAGGCCGACACCCGTGGCACCGGCCTGCATCGATTCGTCGACCCAGGCCCGGAGCGTGAAGCCGCTCGCTCCGAGCCGGGCATCGGATTCCCCCACCTTCGTCCCTCCCCCGGGAACCTATCCGCTCAGAAAGGGTCCGCGGCGGCCCGGCGGACGACCTCACGCGCCAGATCCCCGTGCAGGGCATCGACCGGCTTCCCGGGCAGCGTCGGATCGTCGGTGAAGACCCACTCCAGGATCTCCTCATCGGTGTACTTGCTGTCCCGCATGACGGTGATCACCCCGGGAAGCATCTTGACGACGGCGCCGTCCGCGTCGAGAAACCGCGCGGGCACTCCGGCGATGCCGTCCCGGCGGACGGCGAGCAACTGGTGGTCGCGCAGCATCTGGTGCACCCGGGTGACCAGGATGCCGAGCTGTTCGGCGACATCGGGCAGGTTCAGCAGCTCGACGTCGGCCGGAAGCACATCCGGACTGCAGGGAAAGGAACTCACGGGCAACTACGGTAGACGGTCGGTTCCCGCACGTCGTGATCCACCCGGCGCGGTCGCGCCGATACCATCGACAGCGGCCGCACCGGGCGGCCGCATCGCCCGCCGCGCGGCACGCGAGGGGTGGACGTTCGGAATCCGGAGGAACACGTGATCGGCCAGATGCTCGAAGGGCGTTATCGCATCGATGCGCCGATCGCCCGGGGCGGGATGTCGACGGTCTTCCGCGGCGTCGACACCCGGCTGGACCGCCCGGTCGCGATCAAGGTGATGGATCCGCGCTTCGCCTCCGATCCGCAGTTCCTCGCCCGCTTCGAGTTCGAGGCGCGCTCGGTGGCCAAGCTCAAGCACCCCTCGCTGGTCGCGGTGTACGACCAGGGCGTCGACGGCGAGCACCCGTTCCTGATCATGGAGCTGGTCGAGGGCGGCACGCTGCGCGAGCTGCTCCGCGAGCGCGGCCCGATGCCGCCGCACGCGGTGCGCGCGGTGGCCGAGCCCGCGCTGGGCGCGGTCGGCGTCGCGCACCGGGCCGGGCTGGTGCACCGCGACATCAAGCCGGAGAACGTGCTCATCTCGGACGCGGGCGAGGTGAAGATCGCCGACTTCGGCCTGGTCCGCGCGGTCGCCGCGGCGACGACCACCTCGGCGAGCGTCATCCTCGGCACCGCCGCCTACCTCTCCCCCGAGCAGGTCACCAGCGGCACCGCGGACGCCCGCTCGGATGTCTACGCCTTCGGCATCCTGATCTTCGAGCTGCTCACCGGCCGGGTGCCGTTCACCGGCGACACCTCGCTGTCGATCGCCTACCAGCGGATCGAGAACGACGTGCCGCCGCCCAGCGCCTTCATCGAGGGCGTCCCCCGCGAGTTCGACACGCTGGTCGCCCGCGCCACCGCCCGCGAGCCGAGCCACCGCTTCACCGACGCCGCCGAGATGGCCGCCGAGCTGCGCGGGATCGCGGCGTCGCTGGCGCTGCCCGCCTACCGGGTGCCTGCCCCGCGGGAATCCGCCGAGCACACCAGCTCCAGCAGGCGCGTGGCCGAGACGCCCCCGCCACCGCCGCCCCGGCAGCCGCAGCACACCAGGGTGCAGACCGCGGCGCGGCCGGTCGACCACGGCACCGCCGTGCATTACGAGCCGGGTTTGCCGCAGCCGCAGCGCTACGACCCCTATGAGCAGCAGCACCCCTACGCGGCCGATCCGCACCGCCGGAAGCACACGGTGTGGCTGTGGGTCGCGCTGGTCGCGGTGCTGACCCTGCTGGTCGGCGTCGGCGGCTGGTGGTTCGGCGCAGGCCGCTACGAGTCGGTGCCCGCCATTGCCGGGATGCCGACCGAGCGCGCGGTGGCCGCGCTCACCGAGGCCGGGTTCGAGACCGAGATCAGGCAGAAGGCGTCGGATACCGTCCCGGTGGGCGGGGTGGTCGGCAGCGACCCGTCGGCGGGCGCGAAGGTGACCAAGGGCTCGACCATCGGCGTGCTGGTCTCCAGCGGCAGGCCGCGGGTGCCGGAGGCGAGCGCGGGGGCCGACATCGCCGCGGTCAACCGCGCCATCCGCGATGCCGGGCTCACCCCGGTGGACGCGGGCGAGGCCGGGAGCAGCGCGCCGAAGGGCACGCTGGCCAGGGTGGAGCCCGCGCCCGGCACCGTGCTGCCGACCGGCGGGCAGGTCAAAGTCTTCAAGAGCCGCGGCTCGACGCCGGTCAAGGTGCCGGACGTGAGCGGCCGCGGCACCGAGGAGGCGGCGAGCATCCTGCAGGCGGCCGGGCTGGAGATCGCGGAGACCAGGGAGCAGTACGACCGCGGCACCGAGGGCGGCAAGGCCATCGGCACCGACCCGCAGCCGGGCACCCAGCTGCAGTCCGGCGACACGGTGGTGCTGCTGGTCTCCAACGCGGTGCGGATTCCGCTGGTGGTCGGTCAGAGCGTCGGCAACGCCCGCGCCGAGCTGCAGCAGCTCGGGCTGCAGGTGCAGGTGCGGCAGCTGACCCCGTCGGACGGGTCGGTGGTGATCGGGCAGACGCCGGGAGTCGGCGCGAACGTGGAGGCGGGCTCTGTGATCGCGCTCACGGCGCTGCCGTAGCTACCGCAGCATCTCGGCGACCAGGAAGGCCAGCTCCAGCGACTGCTGGGTGTTGAGCCGCGGGTCGCAGGCGGTCTCGTAGCGCCCGGAGAGATCCAGGTCGGAGATCTCCTGGGCGCCGCCGAGGCACTCGGTGACGTCCTCGCCGGTGAGTTCGATGTGCAGCCCGCCGGGGTGCGTGCCGAGCCCGCGGTGCACCTCGAAGAAGCCCTGCACCTCGTCGACGATCCGGTCGAAGTGCCTGGTCTTGAAGCCGGTGGAGGCCTCGTGGGTGTTGCCGTGCATGGGGTCGCACTGCCAGATCACCTGGTGTCCGGTGGCCTGCACCTTCTCCACGATGGGCGGCAGGATGTCGCGCACCCGGTTGTTGCCCATGCGGGAGACGATGGTGAGCCTGCCGGGCTCGTTGTTCGGGTCCAGCCGCTCGACGTACTCGATCGCCAGCTCCGGCGTCGTGCTCGGGCCGATCTTGATGCCGATCGGGTTCGCCAGCAGCTCGGCGAGCGCGATGTGCGCGCCGTCCAGCTGCCTGGTGCGCTCGCCGATCCACAGGAAGTGCGCGGAGAGGTCGTAGAGCACCGGCTCGCCCGCCGCGTTCTCCGCCAGCCGCAGCAGCGCGCGCTCGTAGTCGAGGACCAGCGCCTCGTGGCTGGCGTAGATCCTGGCCTGCTGCAGGCTCGGGTCGTTCACCCGGCAGGCGGTCATGAAGCGCAGCCCGCGGTCGATCTCCTCGGCCAGCGCCTCGTACCTGGCGCCCGCGGGCGACTGCGCGACGAAGTCGCGGTTCCAGTCGTGCACCCGGTGCAGGTCGGCCATGCCCGCGCCGGTGAGCGCGCGCACCAGGTTCATCGCGGCGCTGGCGTTGGCGTAGGCGCGGACCAGCCGGGAGGGGTCGTGCACGCGCAGCGCCGGATCGGCGACCAGCGAGTTCACCATGTCGCCGCGGTACGACGTCAGGCCGAGCGCGTCGGTGTCCGACGAGCGCGGCTTGGCGTACTGCCCGGCGATCCTGGCCACCTTCACCACCGGCAGGCTGGCGCCGTAGGTGAGCACGACGGCCATCTGCAGCAGGGTGCGGATATTGCCGCGGATGTGCGGCTCGGTGTTGTCGGCGAAGGTCTCCGCGCAGTCGCCGCCCTGCATCAGGAAGGCCTCGCCGCGGGCCACCTCGGCGAGCCGCTCGCGCAGCTCGTCCACCTCGGCGGGCAGGCAGATGGGCGGCACGCTCTCCAGCACGGTGCGCATGGTGGCGGCCTGCTCCGGATCCCAGGACGGCTGCTGCAGCGCGGGTCGCGCGAGCGCCGCGTCCAGGCGGCTGCGCAGCTCGGTGGGGAGCGGCGGCAGTTCCGGCAAGCGGTCGATCGGTACGTCGACGGTCCAATTCACCAGTTCAGAATACGTACCGCGGCACCGCATAGGGTGAACGGGCGGTGCCGATCCCCGGCGCCCACCGAGCCGAGGAGCCACGCTGCGCTACTTCTACGACTGCGAGTTCATCGAGGACGGCGTCACCATCGACCTGGTCTCGATCGGCGTCGTGTGCGAGGACGGCCGCGAATACTACGCCGTCTCCACCGAATTCGACGAGAGCAGGGCCGGGCCGTGGGTGCGCAAGCACGTGCTGCCGCAGCTGCCGCCGCCGCACTCGCCGCTGCGCCGCTCCCGCGAGCGCATCCGGAACGACCTGGAGGCGTTCTTCCTGCCCCGCCCGACCGTGCAGCCGGAGCTCTGGGCCTGGGTCGCCGCCTACGACCACGTGGCGCTCTGCCAGCTGTGGGGCTCGATGGTCGAGCTGCCGACCGCGCTCCCGCGCTACACCAACGAGCTGCGCCAGCACTGGGACGCGCACGGCCACCCCGAGCTGCCCCCGGTCCCGGCCGACGCGCACGACGCGCTCGCCGACGCCAGGCACAACCTGGCCAAGTTCGACGCCATCGAGGCCTTCCGGCGGCGCAGCCGCTGAACCTGGCGCCGTCGCGCGGCCCGCCGGCCGGGCACTGCTGCGCGGCCGCCGGCTGAGCACCTGCTGCGCGGGCCGCCGATCGGAGCCCGGTCGCGCAGCCGCCGGTCAGGCACGGCAGCAGGCCCCCACACACGGAACGGGCCCCGGATCCGCAAGGATCCGGGGCCCGTTCCGATCGGGAAGACTTGGGCTCAGTGGTGCCCGTTGCTTCCGTTGTGGCCGTTGCTTCCGTTGCGCTCGGCCTCCTCCTGCACCCGCTGCAGCACGGCGAGCTGCTTGCGCTCCTCCGTGTGCTCGTGCTGGAAGTTCTCGAGGCTCTCCTGCGCCGGGTCGGCCCGGAAGAAGGAGCCGGTGCCGGGCTGGCCTGCCGAGCCGAGCTGGTTCATCCGCTTGGGCACCACGGCGCCCTGGTACTCCAGCGGAAGCGGGTGGCCGTGCGAGTCCACCGGGCCGAGCGGCTGGTGCACCTCGATGTACTCGCCGTGCGGCAGCCGCTTGATCACGCCGGTCTCGATGCCGTGCTCCAGCACCGCCCGGTCGCTGCGCTGCAGGCCGATGCAGAACCGGTACGCCAGGAAGTAGGCGATCGGCGGGGCGACCAGCAGGCCGATCCGGCCGATCCAGGTGGTCGCGTTGAGCGAGATGTCGAACTTCAGCGCGATGATGTCGTTGACGCAGGAGAGCGTCAGCACCACGTAGAAGGTGATCGCCATCGCGCCGATCGCGGTCCGGACCGGGACGTCGCGCGGCCGCTGCAGCAGGTTGTGGTGCGCCTGGGTGTCGCCGGTGAGCTTGCGCTCGATCCACGGGTAGGCGACGAGCAGGGTGAAGACCAGCCCCATGATGATCGCGACCCAGAAGGCGGCCGGGATCGTGTAGCGGCCCAGGTAGAGCTCCCAGGCAGGCATCAGCCTGGCCATGCCGTCGGTCCACATCATGTAGAAGTCGGGCTGCGAACCCGCCGAGACCTGCGACGGGTTGTACGGGCCGAGGTTCCAGATCGGGTTGATCTGCAGCACGCCGCCCATGATCGCCACGATGCCGAGGGTGAAGGCGAAGAAGGCGCCCTGGTCGGCGGCGAAGACCGGCACGATGCGGGCGCCGACCACGTTGTTCTCGGTGCGGCCGGGGCCGGGGAACTGGGTGTGCTTCTGGTACCAGACCAGCGCGACGTGCGCGGCGATCAGGGCCAGGATGATGCCGGGCAGCAGCAGCACGTGCGCGATGTAGAGCCGCGGGATGATGATGTCGCCGGGGAAGTCACCGCTGAAGATCAGCCAGTGCATCCAGGTGCCGATCACCGGGATCGAGATGGTGATGCCGGAGAACGCGGCGCGCAGGCCGGTGCCGGAGAGCAGGTCGTCCGGGAGCGAGTAGCCGAAGAAGCCCTCGAACATCGCCAGGATCAGCAGCAGCGAGCCGATCACCCAGTTCGCCTCGCGCGGCTTGCGGAACGCGCCGGTGAAGAAGATGCGGAACAGGTGGATGATGATCGAGGCCGCGAAGAGCAGCGCCGCCCAGTGGTGCACCTGGCGCACGAACAGGCCGCCGCGCACCTCGAACGAGATGTTCAGCGCGGTTTCGTAGGCCCGCGACATCCCGACGCCGCGCAGCGGCTGGTACGAGCCGTCGTAGACGACGTGCGTCATCGACGGGTCGAAGAACAGCGTGAGGTAGATGCCGGACAGCAGCAGGATGATGAAGGCGTACAGCGCGATCTCACCCAGCAGGAACGACCAGTGGGTCGGGAAGACCTTGTTCACCGACCGCTTCACGAAGGCGGCGGCGCGGTACCGCTCGTCCAATTCGTTCATCTGGGCGGCCGCGCGGCCGCCCGATGCTTCAGCACTCATGATCGACGCTCCCAATAGGCGGGCCCGAGCGGCTCGATGAAGTCGCGGGCGGCGACGAGGTACCCCTCGGAATTGACGGTGATCGGCAGCTGCGGCAGGGCGCGGGCGGCCGGACCGAAAATCGGTTTGCCCCATTCGGTCGCGGAGAACTGCGACTGGTGGCAGGGGCACAGGATCCGGTTGGTCTGCTGCTCGAACAGCGAGGTCGGGCAGCCGAGGTGGGTGCAGATCTTCGAGTAGGCGAAGTAGTCGCCGTAGTTGAAGCTCTCCTGGCCCTTGCGCTTGATGGCGCTCTCCGCGTCCTCGGTGCGGAGCCGGATCAGCATCACGGCGTTGCGGATGCCGCGCAGCGACTGCAGCGTCTCGTGCGAGTCACCGCGCCACTTCTCCTTCCACGGGAACACCGTCTCCATGGCGCCCGCGTCCAGGTCTTCGGGCCGCACCAGCACGACGTCCTCGGGACGACCGGTGTCGCGGCGCAGGTAGATGGTCTCGCCGGTGTAGTCCGGGGTCCAGCCGGAGACCCAGAGCGGCGACTTGTCGCGCTTGGCCCACGGGTTCTTGATCAGGCCGCCGACGAAGACCAGCAGCGCGCCGACGCCGAGCACGCCGACCCCGGCGCCCGCGGTGCGGGTGATCATCTTGCGGCGGCCGAGCGTCGTTGTCTCCAGCGCGTCCGACATCTGCGCGGCCAGGGTGCGCCGCTCGACCTCGTCGGACGGCCCGTCGTGGCGGGTCTGGATGGAGAGCTCGTGCGGGATGAACCGCTTCCTGATCAGCACCACGGCGATGCCGATGACCAGCACCGAGATGCCGAAGGTGAGCCCGACCAGCGGGGTGAAGAGCGCGTACTCGGCGTGCCCCGCCTCGTTCGCGCCCTTGAACTCCCACGGCCAGAAGAGGAAGACCCCGACCAGCGCGGCCGCGGCGATGCCGGAGACGGCGAACCAGAAGCTGACCGCCCGCTCCGCGCGCTTCTCGGCCCTGGTGCCCGGCTCCGGGAACCGCTCGGCCCGGTAGGCGACATCGACGTCGTCGCGCGCGGTGCCGATGGCGACCAGTTCGTCCCGGGAGAGCCCGTCGAGCTGCTCGGAGGTGAAGGTGCCCTTGGGGTCGAGCTTCCGCTCGGCAGTGTCGTGCCGCTCGGCAGTGTCGTGCCGCTCGGCAGTGTCGTGCCGCTCGGCAGTGTCGTGCCGCTCGGCGGCGGACTGCCGCTCGGCGCTCTCGGACCCCTCGTCCGGCCGGACCATGTCGTTGCGCTCCTCTGCACTCATACCCGGGTTCCGATCCACATCGCCGCGCCGACGACCGCCGTGACGCCGATCACCCAGAGGGCGAGCGCCTCGGTCGCGGGGCCGAAGCCGCCGAGGTCCCAGCCGCCGGGCGCCTTTTCTTCCCTGACGTTCAGCACGTACGCCACGATGTCGCGCTTCTCCTCGTCGCTCAGCTGGCGATCGGAGAACTTCGGCATGTTCTGCGGGCCGGTGAGCATGGCGGCGTAGATCTGCTGCTCGCTGGCGGGCGCCAGCGGCGGGGCGTACTTGCCCGAGGAGAGCGCGCCGCCGCGGCCGGTGAAGTTGTGGCAGGAGGCGCAGTTCATCCGGAACAGCTCGGAGCCGCGGCCGATGTCGGTACCGCGCAGCGACTCCTGGGCGATCTCGCCGTTCGCGTCGCGGATCACGGTCGGGCCGCCGCCGTTGGCCGCCACGAAGGCGCCGAGCGCGTCGGTCTGCTGCGGGTCGAACTTCGGGGGCTTCCGCTCGGCCTGGGCCTCGTTGCGGGTCATCGGCATGCGGCCGGAGGACACCTGGAAGTACACGGCGGCCTCGCCGACGCCGATCAGGCTGGGGCCGCGGTCCTCGACGCCCTGCAGGTTGGCGCCGTGGCAGGTGATGCAGGAGGTGTCGTACAGCTGATTGCCCTCGCGGATGAGCGCGGAGGTGTCCTCGTTCGCCGTCGCCACCTGGGGCTCCGGGGTGAGGGCGGTCGCGAGGAACCCGGCTCCGACCAGTCCAACCAGGAGCGCGAGGCCGCCCGCGATCCGCCTGCGCAGCCTGCGCTGCCTGCGGGTCGTGCCGGCCTCGCCCTTTCCGGGGCCGGCGGGCTTCGGCGCTGACGGGGGAGATGAACTCATCTGTGTCCCTTTGGAGTAGACGGAACCGACGTTACGTTTCGCCACGCCCGCGTCAGCGGACGAAGTAGATCGTCGCGAACAGGGCGATCCACACGATGTCGACGAAGTGCCAGTAGTAGGAGACGACGATGGCCGCGGTGGCCTGCGCGGGCGTGAACTTGCTCATCTTCGTGCGGGCCAGCAGGAAGACGAACGCGATCAGCCCGCCGATCACGTGCAGGCCGTGGAAGCCGGTCGTGATGTAGAAGACCGAGCCGTACACGCTGCTCGAGATCGAGGTCCCCTCGTGCACCAGGTGGTAGTACTCGTAGCCCTGCCCGGCGACGAAGAACGCGCCCATGGCCAGGGTGACGGCATACCAGCGCCGCAGCCCGAACACATCACCCCGCTCGGCGGCGAAGACGCCCATCTGGCAGGTGAAGGAGGATGCGACCAGGACCGCGGTGACCGGAACGGCGAGACCCAGGTTCAGCTCGGTGGGCTCCGGGGGCCAGTTCCCGTTCGCCTGCGCGCGCGCGACGAAATACATCGCGAACAGGCCGGCAAAGAACATCAGCTCGCTGGACAGCCAGATGATGGTACCGACGCTCACCATGTTGGGCCGGTTCAGCGAATGCACACGCTGGGTTATGGCCGATCCTTGGGTCCCTACTGCGGTCGTCACGGGGTAAGTATGACTCCCCGTAGTACGACAGAGGTAGCCGGGTGCGAAAGTCGCTCCCGCCGTGTCGGGAAGAACACTCGAGAAGGAGGCAGGAGATGGCGGACGGACCCTGGTGGCGGCGGCTGTTCGGCGCGGCGCGGGCGGTGGGGCTCGATCCGGCGCGCCCGGATCTGGTCGTCGTGGCGGCGAGTTTCGACGATGCCGAGGCGGCGTCCGCGGCGCTGGAACGGGGCGATCGGCTGGTTCCGGGCGACGAGGTCGTGCTCCGGCACCACCTCCGGGTGCCCGCCGAGCACGTCGAGCGGGTCTGCGAGCTGGCCGGGCAGGACGGGTACGTGCGGGCCGAGTCCGGCGACCCCGGGTTGCTGCTGCTCCAGCGCGTCCAGGTGCTGGACGCGCTGCACTGCTCCCAGGAGCGTTCCCGCATGGCCGGGCTCGCCCAGCGCCACGACGGCGTCGCCGAGGGCTGGGAGGCGCTGCAGCCGGGCTGAGCCGCGCCGGGTGGAATCCGGCGGCGCGGGCGCGCCGTTCCGCACTACTCTGCAACCCGACATCGAACGGAAGAACGGGTGGAGATGAGCGTGCGCAGCTGGCCCCAGGTACTCGGCGTACTCGCCGACGGCGGCGACCTGACGGCGGACGACACCACCTGGGTGATCGACGAGATCTTCTCGGACAACGCCACCTCGGCCCAGATCGCCGCCTTCGGCGTCGCCATGAAGATCAAGGGCCCCACCCCCGCCGAGCTGGGCGGCATGGCCGCGGGGATGCTGGGCCACGCCACGCTGGTGCGGGTGGAGGGCGACGCGGTCGACATCGTCGGCACCGGCGGTGACCGCTCCGGCTCGGTGAACATCTCCACCATGTCCTCGGTGGTGGTCGCGGCGGCCGGGGTTCCGGTGGTCAAGCACGGCAACCGGGCCGCCACCTCGAAGGCGGGCGGCGCCGACGTGCTGGAGGCGCTCGGCGTGCGGCTCGCGCTCGGCGCGGAGGCGGTGGCGCGCTGCGTGCGCGAGGTCGGGGTCGGCTTCTGCTTCGCGCCGCTCTTCCACGCCGGGCTGCGCTTCGCCGGCCCCGCGCGCAAGGAGATCGGCATCCCGACCGTCTTCAACGTGCTCGGCCCGCTCACCAATCCCGCGCAGCCGCGCGCGGGGCTGGTCGGCTGCGCCTTCCCCGACCTGCTCCCGGTGATCGCCGGGGTCTTCGCCGAGCGCGGGGCGAGCGCGCTGGTGGTGCGCGGCAACGACGGGCTGGACGAGATCACCACCTCGGACACCACCGCGGCCTGGGTGGTCTCCGGCGGGGTGCGGCGCGCGGCCGTGATCGACCCGGCGCGGGTCGGCATCCCGCTGGTGCACCTGGATGCGCTGCGCGGCGGCGATGCCGCGATGAACGCCGCCGTGGCGCGGGACGTCTTCGCCGGGGCGAAGGGCCCGGTGCGGGACGCCGTGCTGCTGAACTCGGCGGCCGCCATCGTCGCCTACGACCTGGCGGTCGGCGCGGAGAGCGCCGGCGAAGTCGCTGCCGCCCTTGCCGCAGGCGATCCGGCGCTCGGCGACGCGCTGCACACCGCGCTCGGCGCGGGAATCGAGCGCGCCGCCGCCGCTGTGGACGGCGGGAAGGCCGCCGAGCTGCTGGACCGCTGGGTCGCGCTCACCGCGGTACTGGCGGACTGAGCCCCCGCCGTACTTCCCGAGCCGGAACCCCGCTCCCACATCGGCGCTGCAGCGCGACCTCACTCGCCGAGCGAGAACCCCGCCTCCACGTCCGCGCTGGAGTACGACTTGAAGGCGATGTGCGTGGTGGTGCGCAGCACGCCGGGCACCTTGTCGATCCCGGCGGTGACGACCTCGGCGACCTGCTCGTGGTCGCGCACCCGCACGATGGCGATCAGGTCGACGTCGCCCGCGCAGGAGTACACCTCGGTGACGCCCGCGGTGTCCGCGACCGCCTGCGCGGTCTCCGGGATGCGGGCGTTGTCGGCGTGGATCAGCACGATCGCGGTAATCATGGTGCCAGCGTAGGCGGTCAGCCCGCCCGTTCCCGGTACTCCCGTTCCGGGTCCGGCGGGCGGGCCGCCGCCCGCGCCTTCTCCGCCCACGCCAGGTGCCCGGCGGCCCCGGCCAGCGGCTCGGCGTAGCCGATCTCGGTGCGCACGATGCGCACTCCCGGCCGCAGCAGCCATCGCGCCACCAGCGCCACCTCCTCCGGTGAGGCCCCCCGCAGCGGCGCGACACCGTCCCCGTCGCCCTCCTCGACCACCACGGTCTCGGCACCCGCGACGATGCTCTCCACGACCGGCATGGGCGGGGTGCCGCGCGGGGCGCACCCGGCCCCGGCCAGCCGCCCGTGGCGGATCACCGCGAACTCCCAGCCGCCCGCCCCGTCCGGCCCGGCGGCGATCAGCTCGGGGAGCCGGGCGAGCGCGGCCAGCCGCTGGGTGCGCGCCAGCGCCCGCACCACCTGCGCGGCCCGATCGCGCAGCCGCGCCGCGGCCTCGTAGTGCTCGCGCTCGGAGCGGCGCTCGATCTCGGCGAGCATGGCGCGCAGCGGCGCGTCGCCGCGCCCGGCGAAGAGCGCGCGCACGGCGTCCGGCCGCTCCGCGTACCCGGCCGCGTCCAGCCCATCGGCGGTGGCGGCCGGGCACCCCCCGACGACCGCGGCCGGGCAGCTGTGCCGCGCCCCCTTCGGCAACCGCCCCGCACAGGTGCGGATCCCGCAGAACTCGGCGAGGCTCGCGGCGACGTCCACCGCGTCCGCCCTGGAGCGGAACGGCCCGAGCGCCACCCGATCCGGCTCCCGCACCACGGTGAACCGCGGGAACGGCTCCGCGCTGAGCGCGATCCACCACCCCCGCTTCGGAAACTTGGAGCGCCGGTTGTACGGCGGTGCGTGCGCGACCAGCAGCCGCAGCTCGCGCACCCCCGCCTCCAGCCCGTGCGCGCACACCACGTGGTCGACCCGGGTGGCGAGCGCGACCATCTCCTTCATCCGCCCGCGCGTCTCCGACCCGGTGAAGTAGCCGCGCACCCGGCGGCGCAGGTTCACCGCGGTGCCGACGTAGAGGACCTCGTCGCCCGGGCCGCGGAACAGGTACACGCCGGGCGCGGACGGCAGCCCGGAGGCGAGCCCGCGCTTCGCGCGCTGCCCGGCGGAGACGTCGGGCAGGTAGTCGAGCAGCTCGGTGAGGCTGCGCACCCCCAGGTTGCCCACCCGGCCGATGAGCGCGTGCAGCACGTCGACGGTGGCGCGGGCGTCGTCGAGCGCCCGGTGCGTCGGCTGCACGCTCGCGCCCAGCACCCTGGCCAGCACGCCGAGCCGCACCGACGGCGCCTCGTCCCTGGCCAGCACCCGGCGCGCCAGCTTCACCGTGCAGACCACCTGCGGATTCGGCCACGGCGTCGCGCTGCGCTCGGCGGCGGCCTTCAGGAACGCGGTGTCGAAGCGGGCATTGTGCGCGACCAGCACCGCACCGGCGGCGAACTCCAGGAAGCCGGGCAGCACCGCCTCGATCCGCGGCGCCGCGCAGACCATGACGTCGGTGATGCCGGTGACGCGCACGATCGCGGGCGGGATGGCGCGCCCCGGATCGATCAGCGTGGCGAACTCGCCGATGACCACGCCGCCGCGCACCTTGACCGCGCCGATCTCGGTGATGGCGTCCGCCGCGGGGCTGCCCCCGGTGGTCTCCAGGTCGACGACGACGAAGGTGGTGTCGTAGAGCGGGGTGTCGAGCTCGTCGAACGCCAGTTGCGCGGACATGGCGGGCAGCGTAAACGGAGCCACCGACACGGGCGACATGCGTGTAATTACCCGGCCGGACGGTCCGAAATACGACGATGTGATCGGAGTCTCGAATATTCCGATCAGCTATCACGCTCGAACCAGATCCATACCGGACGTACGGTCTGCAAGACTCGGTTCCGAACCACGCACGCGAGCCGCGGTGGAGCAATAACGGTTCTCTCGACCTAAACCGCTCCCACGTGCGAAGACATCGTTCAGCGCCACGCTGATCCGAATTCTGACACGCCCGGATCGGATCCTCGGTCGATGTGGCGTTTCCCGGAGTTACCATTTCGTGATTGCTGTGAGATCGAACTCAGATATGCATAGCCCTCTCTCCGAAATGTCCGGATGCCGCGAACCCCGGGCTTTACAACACCCCGTGATCTATTCGTAACCTTCTCGAGACCTCACGGAGCCGTGAGGCAGAGAGGAAGACCGCATCATGGCGAAGACCGCCAAGCGCGCCCTGGCCGCAGGAGCCGTCGGAGCAGCCATCACCGGCGCGTTTCTCCTTCCCGCCGCACCCGCGTCGGCCCAGCCGATCACCATCCCCGGCGTCGGCACCTTCGACGTCCCGGACACCGTCCAGATCCCGCAGGGGCTGCCCGGCATCGAACTGCCCGGCGCCCCGCCGTTCGTCGCCCCGCAGAAGACCGCGGGCGAGCTGGCGCTGGACGCCGCGCTCTCCAAGGTCGGCTCGCCGTACGTGTACGGCGCCGCCGGGCCGAACGCCTTCGACTGCTCCGGCCTGGTCAAGTGGTCCTACGCCGAGGCGGGCGTCGAGCTGCCGCGCACCAGCGGCGCCCAGCTGTCGGCAGGCACCGCCGTATCGATGGACGAGCTGCAGCCCGGCGACATGATCTCGTTCTACGGCGGCGGCCACTCCGGCCTCTACGCCGGCGACGGCAACGTCGTGCACGCCGCCACCTCCGGCCAGCCGGTGAAGGTCGCCCCGATCTCCTCCATGCCGGTGAGCGGCGCGCGGCGCTTCTGAGCGACCGCCCGGGTTCCCGGCGCCGCGCCACGCGACCGCGCGGCGCCGGGACATCGGGGATCCGCACCCGGGTGGACACGGTCCGGGACCGTTCCGTAACCTGATCGAGACCTTCGCGGGTTCCCACTTCACCGACCGAACGGGGCGCGACAGATCGTGGCAGCACACCGAAGCCAGACTCGTGCGGTTGCGAGCACGTTCGCGGCCGCGCTGGTCGCGGTCACGCTCTACAGCAGCGGCCCGGCAGGCGCCGACCCGGTCGCGCTGCCCGCCACCCCCGGTGACGCCGTGCAGCAAATGATCGACCTCTCCCGGCAGTCCGAGCAGCTCAACCAGCAGGCGCTCGACGCCGAGTCCGATCTCGACGTCAAGCTCGGCGCGCAGCACGACGCCGACGTCAAGCACGACGCGGCGCAGGCCCAGCTGGACGCCGCCCGCGCCGAGGTGCGCCGGTACCAGCCGATGATCGACCGCACCGCCATCGCCGCCTACCAGGGCGCGCGCACCAACCGGCTGTTCGCGGTGCTGGTCAGCGACTCCCCGCAGCAGCTGCTCGACCAGATGTCCACGCTGGACGTGATGTCCGCGCAGACCCAGGAGCAGCTGGACAAGTTCCGGCACGTCACCGATATCGCCTCGGCCGCCGAGAGCGAGGCCCGTTCGGCCGCCGACTCCGCCCGCGCCGCCGCCGACAAGGCCGATACGGTCCGCGCCGACCTGCGGCACAAGCAGGACGACCTGAGCGGCGCCGTCTCCCGCGTGATCGAGGCGTGGGGCAAGCTCTCCGCCACCGACCGGGCCGGGCTCGCCGGTTCACCCTTCCCGCCCGGTTTCGACCGCGACACCCTGCTGCAGGGGCTGGTCCCCGGCAGCGGCACCAGCGCGCTGGCCGCCGGGCTCACCCGGGTCGGCGACCCGTACGTGTGGGGCGCCACCGGCCCGAGCCAGTTCGACTGCTCCGGCCTGGTGCAGTGGGCCTTCAAGCAGGTCGGCAAGAACGTGCCGCGGACCAGCTCCGCGCAGGCGAGCTACGGCACCCCGGTGAAGAAGGAAGACCTGCAACCCGGCGACGTCGTCTTCTTCTACCCGGAGATCTCGCACGTCGGGATCTACGCGGGCAACGGGCTCATGCTGCACGCCTCCACCTTCGGCGTCCCGGTCGCGGTCGCGCCGATGAGCAGCACCCCGTACCACTCCGCCCGGCGCTACTGACCCCGGTGCGGCGCCCGGCGCTCGTCGCGGCGGCCATCGTGCTGCTGCTCGGTGCCGGTGTCGCGCTGTTCACCCTGCGGTCGGGGCCGGGTGAACCGGGCGAGCCGGGGCTCTCCGCCGCCGCGGCGGCTCATCCCCGGCTCCCCGAGGTCCGCCGGACCATGGCGGCATACGGCCCGCTCACCGCCGAGACAGCGCGGACGGCGGGTGGTGAATCGCTGGTGGTCGGCCACCCGGACCGCGCCGCCGACGTCGCGGCGCTCGCCGCCGAACTCCCCGCCGCGGTCGACGCCGTCACCGCCGTGTGGGGCACCGGGTGGCCGCGCACCGCGCTGCTCGCCGTCGCGGACAGCCCCGCCGAGTTCGCCGGGCTGATCCGGGCCACCGGCCCGGTCTCGCCGGAGCTCGCCGCCGCCAGCGTCGCCGATCCCTTCCGGCTCGGCAGCACCCCGACCGGCCAGCGCGTCGTCTTCTCCCCCGACGCAGGCCGCAGGCTCGGCCCGGACGGCCTCGCCACGCTGCTGCGGCACGAACTCACCCACGTCGCGGCGCGCGCCGTCACCTCCGACGCCGCCCCGCAGTGGGTGCTGGAGGGCTTCGCCGACTACACCGCGCACCGCGCGCGCCCCGCCGACTTCACCGCCACCGCCCCCACCCTCACCGCCGCACTGCGCGCGGGCGCGGGCCCGGCCGACCTGCCCGCCGACGCCGACTTCCGCGGCCCGGACGCCGTGCAGGCGTACGAGCGGGCCTGGTCGGTGCAGGCCTACCTCGCCGACGCCTTCGGCGAGCAGGCCGTGCCCCGGCTGTACCGGCGGCTGGCCGCGGGCCCGCTGGACACGGCGGGCGAGGACGCCGCGCTGCGCGCCGAACTCGGCGTCGGCCGGGCCGAGCTGGTGGCGGGCTGGCTGGGCTGGATCGCCGAGCGGAGCGGCGCCGCCGCGGCCCGGTAGGTTTGTCCGCATGGCTCGAACCCTGCTGGTCACCAATGATTTCCCGCCCCGGCCGGGCGGCATCCAGTCCTACCTGCAGGCGCTCGCCGAACAGCTCCCCCCGGACGACCTCGTCGTCTACGCCCCGCGCTGGCGCGGCGACAGCCACGAGCGGTTCGACGCCGCGCAGAAGTACCGCGTGGTGCGGCACCCGACCACGCTCATGCTGCCGACCCCCGCCGTGCTGCGCCGGGCCCGCGGGCTGCTGCGCGAACACGGCTGCGACACCGTCTGGTTCGGCGCCGCCGCCCCGCTCGCGCTGCTCGCGCCGCCGCTCCGGCGGGCGGGCGCGGAGCGCATCCTGGCCAGCACGCACGGCCACGAGGTCGGCTGGTCCATGCTGCCCGCCGCCAGGCAGTCGCTGCGGGTGATCGGCGAGCACACCGACGTCGTCACCTACGTCAGCAAGTACACCCGCGGCCGGTTCGCCGCCGCCTTCGGTCCGGACGCCGCGCTGGAGTACCTGCCGCCCGGCGTCGACCCGGAGGTCTTCGAGCCCGACCCGGCGGCCCGCGCCGAGCTGCGCGCCAGGTACGGCCTCGGCGACCGCCCCACCATCCTGTGCCTCTCCCGGCTGGTCCCGCGCAAGGGGCAGGACGCGCTGATCGCGGCGCTGCGCCCGGTGCGCGCGCAGATCGACGGCGCGGTGCTGGTGATCGCGGGCAGCGGGCCGGACGAGCAGCGGCTGCGCAGGCTCGCCGAGAGTTCGGGGGTGGCCGAGCACGTGGTCTTCACCGGGCGGGTGCCATCCGGCGAGCTGGCCGCGCACCACACCATCGGTGACGTCTTCGCCATGCCGTGCCGCACCCGCGGCGCCGGGCTGGACGTCGAGGGGCTCGGCATCGTCTTCCTGGAGGCGTCGGCGAGCGGCGTCCCGGTGGTGGCGGGCCGCTCCGGCGGCGCCCCGGAGACGGTGCGCGAGGGCGAGACCGGGTACGTGGTCGACGGCCGCTCGGTGCCGCACCTGGCCGGGGCTCTCGTCGACGTGCTCGGCGACCGGGACCGCGCGGCCGCCATGGGCGCCGCCGGGCGCGCGTGGGTGCAGCGGGACTGGCGCTGGGACAGCCACGGCGCCCGGCTGCGGCAGCTGCTGCGCTGATCGCCCCGGGGGTCGGCTGCGTCACATCGGTCCATTACAGTCACCCGGGTGAGCAGCATCGTGGTCGCCGACCAGACCTTCGTCGCCGCGCCGGGGGCGGCCGTCGCGGAGGTGCTCGGCGCGCCGAACCACTGGCGCCGCTGGTGGCCGGAGCTCGAGCTCGAGGTCCGCGAGGACCGCGGTGACAAGGGCATGCGCTGGATCGTGCGCGGTGCGGTGACCGGCTCCATGGAGGTGTGGCTGGAGCCCTCGCTGGACGGGGTGATCCTGCACTACTTCCTGCACGCCGACCCCGCGGGCGAGCCGCCCGCCCCGCGCCGCCTGGCCGCGCTGGCCAGGGAGCGCCGGGTCGCGGGCAAGGAGATGTCGTTCGAGATCAAGTCCCGGCTGGAGGCGGACCGCCCGGCCGGCGTCACGCCAGGGCCGGACCTGCTCGTCTCGTGAGCCGGCTGCCGACCACCGCACCCGTCGAAAGGAACCGCCGCCAGCCATGGCCGACCGGACCCAGAGATCGATCGTCGTCGAGGCCCCCGCGGAGCAGGTGATGGCCGTCATCGCCGATCTCGGCCGGTACCCGGAGTGGGTCGCGGCGGCGAAATCCGTCGATGTGCTCGAGGTCGGCCCCGACGGCCGCGCGGGCACCGCCCGCTTCGTGCTGGACGCGGGCGTCGTCAAGGACACCTACGTGCTGCGCTACGACTGGCGCGCCGACGGCCGCGCGGTGAGCTGGACGCTGCTCGAGGGCGAGCTGCAGAAGGCGCAGGACGGCAGCTACGAGCTCACCGACCAGCCCGGCGGCGGCACCAGGGTGGTCTACGAGCTCACCGTCGACCTGAACATCCCGATGATCGGCATGTTCAAACGCAAGGCCGAGAAGGTCATCACCGACACCGCGCTGAAGGAACTGAAGAAGCGGGTCGAAGGCTGACCGGTCAGCGGACCCGCCTGGAACTGTTCGTCGGCAAGGGCGGCGTCGGCAAGACGACGCTGGCCGCGGCCACCGCGGCGGCCTGCGCGCGGGCCGGGCAGCGGGTGCTGATCGCCTCGCTGGACCAGGCGCACTCGCTCGGCGACGCCTTCGGCTTCCGGTTCCCGCACGACGCGGGGACGATCGCCGGGATCGCGACCGTCGCACCGAATCTGGAGGTCGTCGAGCTGGATTCGCTGGCGCTGCTGGAAGATCGCTTCGCCGACGTGGTCCGGCTGCTCGCCGCCGACGCCAGGCACCGGCACGACGGCATCGACCCGGCCGCGCTGGATCCGGCCGAGCTCACCGGGCTGCCCGGGGTGCAGGAGCTGCTCGTCCTGGTCGAGGTGGCGCAGTACGTGACCGAGGAGCGGTACGACCTGGTCGTCCTCGACTGCCCGCCCACCGCCGACATGCTGCGCATCCTCACTGCCCCGGACACCCTGCTCGGCTACCTGAGCCGGATCTGGCCCGAGCACGACCGCGCGCTCAGCAGGGGCGGCACCGACCTGCGCCGCGCGGTGCTCGCGGGCACCGTGGACCGGATCGTCGCCGCCGTCACCGAGGTTCGCGACCTGCTCGCCGACCCGGCCCGCACCGGCGCGCGGCTGGTGACGCTGGCCGAGCGGCTCTCCACCGCGGAGTCGGCGCGGGTCCGCTCCGCGGCCGCGCTGCTCGGGCTGCGCCTGGACGCGGTGCTGGTCAACAAGGTCCTCCCCCCGGTGCCGCCGGTGCCAGACCTCGCCGCCGCGCACCCGGCGGTGCGCTGGTACCTGGGGCTGCGCGCTGAACAGCTCGCCGTCCTGGACGAACTGCGCGCCGCGATGCCCGAGGTTCCGGTGCTGGTCACCGAGCACCGCGGCGCCGAACCGGTCGGCGCCGACGCGCTGGCCGCGCTCTCGGTTCCGCTGTCGCCGCCTCCTATGCTTGACGGAAATCCCGCCGAGGGAAACGGACCGGTGGTTCGCTGGGAATCGGGTACCGGCCTGGAGTCGGTGTACACGCTGCGGATGCGGCTTCCGGTCGTCGATCCGGCGACGCTGCGCCTTGGACGAGTGGAGGACGAGTTGATCGTGGGAGCGGACGGGGTCCGGCGGCGGGTGCCGCTGGCGCCGGTATTGCGGCGATGCACGGTCGACGGCGCCGAGCTCGGCGACGACGCGCTGGTGGTGCGCTTCCGCCCGGACCCGCAGGAGTGGCCGCGATGACCGAACGGCCGCCCGAGGACGAGCTCGCCGAATTCGCCGCCGAGCTCAAGCTGCTCGCCGAGGCGGTGCTGGAGCGGGTGGAGCCGGTGCTGCGGCGCACCGCAACCACCGGCCGCACCGACTGGGAGAGCTGCAGCTGGTGCCCGGTCTGCGCGGCCGCCGCGCTGCTCCGCGGCGAGCGGCACGACGTGCTCGCCGCCATCGCCGACCACGGCACCGCCATCGTCACGGTGCTGCGCGAGGCGCTCGCAGGCGTCCCGGTCGATCCGGTCCGGTTCGACCCGGAAACGGGTGAGCCGCACGAGCATGCGCCCGCACACCCCGGCCACGCCGCGGCACGGGGAGACTCGAGCTCGTCCGGCGCGGCACAGCCGGATGCCGACGCGGGCCACGGCGACGCGACCGGCCGAGGCGCCGCCCGCTCCACCGCGCACGAATCCGGCCGGGCCGCTTCCCGCGCGAGCGACCCGCGCACCGGCACGGCCGAACGCACCGACGCCGGAGACCAGGGCAAACGCCGTTTCCGGCGCGACGGCAGCGGCTACGTCGACATCCCCGTCACCGTCCGGCGATGACCGGCCGGATTCGGGGCGGCGCCCCCCTCACCGTCGGCATCGATGTCGGCGGCACCAATATCCGCGCCTCCGTCGTCGACGCCGACGGCGAGGTGCTCGACACCGTCACCGCCCCGACCCCGCACTCCGCGAAGGCACTCGACGCCGCGCTCGCCCGCACCGTGCGCGAGCTGCGCCAGCGCCACGACATCGCCGCCGTCGGGCTCGCCGTCGCCGGCTTCGTGGACGCCGCCCGCGCCCGCGTCCGCTTCGCCCCGCACCTGCCGTGGGAGGACGCCCCGGTCGCGCGCATCCTCACCGCGAAGCTCGACCTCCCGGTGGTGCTCGAGCACGACGCCAACGCCGCCGCCTGGGCCGAGTACCGCTTCGGCGCGGCGGCGGGCGGGCACAACGCGGTGCTGATCGCGATCGGCACCGGCATCGGCGCCGCGCTGCTGGTCGACGGCGAGCTGTACCGCGGAACGCACGGCATCGCACCGGAGCTCGGCCACCTGCAGGTGGTGCCGGACGGCCGCCCCTGCCCGTGCGGCAAACGCGGCTGCTGGGAGCGGTACTGCAGCGGAACGGCGCTCGCCGACACCGCCATCGAGATGCTCGCCACCGACCCGGTCACCTCGACCGTGCTGGCGCGCGACGTCATCCGCGACCCGGGTTCGCTCACCGGTCGCCGGGTGGCCGACGCGGCTCAGGACGGCGACCCGCTCGCGGTCCGGGTGCTGGCCGACTTCGCCCGCTGGCTCGGCCTCGGCCTCGCCTTCGTGAGCGATATCTTCGACCCCGACCTGGTGGTGATCGCGGGTGGCGTCAGCACCTCGTCCAGGCTCTTCCTGGACGAGGCCAGGGAGCACTACGCCCGCTCGGTCACCGGGGCCGGGCACCGCCCGCTCGCCCGCATCCGCACCACCCAGCTCGGCGAGGCGGCGGGCATGATCGGCGCCGCCGAGCTGGCCCGCGCCGCGCTCGTCACGGCCGAGGGGTGACGGCGGTGTTGCTGTGTGGTGAAACGCACCGTTCGGATTGGATGTGACGTAAACCCGGCGGTAGAGTCGGAAATAGAGTCGTCGTGTCGGTCCCGCTCGTCATCACCCGGTCCGGGGGAAGGATGCCATGTTCTACTGGCTGCTGAAATTCGTGCTGCTGGGACCATTCCTCCGCTTTTACAACCGGCCCGAGGTCGAGGGCGTCGAGCACATCCCGGCCGACGGCCCCTGCATCATGGCGGGCAACCACCTCTCCATCGCGGATTGGATCTTCGCCCCGCTGTCCAGCCCCCGCCGGATCAACTACCTGGCCAAGGCGGAGTACTTCACCACCCCCGGGGTCAAGGGCAGGCTGAAGAAGATGTTCTTCAGCGGCACCGGCCAATACCCGATCGACCGCAGCGGCGCCGACGCCGCCGAGGACGCGCTGAACGCCGCCCGCGCGCTGCTCGACCAGGGCAAGCTCGTCGGGCTCTACCCGGAGGGCACCCGCTCCCCCGACGGCAGGCTCTACAAGGGCAAGACCGGCCTGGCCCGGCTCGCGCTCGAGACCGGCGTCCCGGTGATCCCGGTCGCGGTGATCGGTACCGACAAGATCAGCCCGCAGGGCGGTTTCCGCTGGCGGCGGCACCGGGTGACGGTCAAGTTCGGTGCCCCGATCGACTTCTCGCGCTACGAGGGGATGTCGGGCAACCGCTTCGTCGAGCGCGCGGTCACCGACGAGGTCATGTACGAGCTCATGCGGCTCAGCGGCCAGGAGTACGTCGACGTCTACGCCGCGAGCCTGAAGCGGGGCGTGCCGAGCGGCTCCCGTCCCAACCCGGCCGCCGACGCCGCGCGCATCCCGGACACCGCCGCGGGCTGAAGAGCGCGGCGGCGCCGGCCGTAAGCGCTTCGTAAGGCGTTCTCGAGCCCGGGCAAGCAGACTGTCCGTCATGTTCAAGAAGTTGCTTGCGGCCGTCGGAGTCGGCGGCGCCGAGGTCGAGACCGAGCTGTTCACCCCGGGCGTGCAGCCCGGCGGCGTCATCGAGGGCGTCGTCCGGGTGCGCGGTGGCCAGGTGCCGCAGCGCATCGACCGGATCGCGGTCGAGCTGGTCACCCGGGTCGAGCACGAGTACGAGGACGGGGAGACGCACCGCGACACCGGCTTCGGCGCGCACGACGTCTTCCACGGCTTCGAGCTGGCCCCCGGCGCCTTCCACGAGTTCCGGTTCGGCGCGCGGGCGCACCTGGAGACCCCGATCACCTTCTTCGACGGTCAGCCGCTGCCCGGCACCGTTGTCGCGCTGCGCACCGTGCTCGCCGTGAGCGGCGCGGTGGACGCCACCGACAGCGACCCGATCGGCGTCGGCGCGCTGCCCGCCCAGCACATCCTGCTCGACGCCGTGCGGCGCTGGGGTTTCCCGCTGCGCAGCGCCGACGTCGAGCACGGCCGGCTACACAACACCCCGCAGCAGCTCCCGTTCTTTCAGGAGATCGAGTTCGGCCCGTCGCACCAATTCCCCCGGCTGAACCAGCTGGAGGTCAGCTTCGTGCCCGCCGAGCACGGCATGAGCGTCGTGTTCGAGGCGGACAAGCGCGGCGGGCTCTTCACCGAGGGCCGCGACGCCTACGACAACCTCTGGGTCGAGTACGCGAACCTGCCGCACGTCGACTGGACGGGCGAGGTCGGGCACCGGATCGAGCGGCTCGCGGGCCACTAGCTCCCGCCGCTGGCGCGAAAAGTCAACCAGCACCGGCAGACCCGGGTCGCCACCGGTCCCGCACGGATCCCAGGCATGTGACATCATGTCGCGCGGATAACGAACAGGGAATGCGGTATGGATTTCGGCTGGTTGCAGATCGCCGTCGTCGCGGCGGCGGTCGCGGCTCGATTGCTGGCCGGTGGCCGGCTGCACGACGTAACGGTGACGACGTACGGGGTACCGCTGGTGCTCCTGCTCGGCCCGCTGGCGCTCGCGGGCCAGCACGCCCCGGTGCTCGCGCACCCGGTGCTCATCGCCGCCGACGCCTGCGTCCTGGCGGCCGCCCTGCTCTTCCCCGACTTCGGCGAGTCGGGGCGCTATCACATCCCGCTGCTCATGCTGCTCCGCGGCGAGCCCGCGCTCGCCGCGGGCAACCGGATCGCCCCCGCCTTCCTCGCCGTCGGCGCCCTCGCCCTCACCGCCTACCTCATCCTGCTCGCCGCGCTCTGGATCGTGATCGCCCTCAGCTGACGCAAGCGGGGGCCATTCGGTTCGCATTCGAGCACCCGGATTCTGTTGTGATTCAGGCCACCTTGCATTCGAACCAACAGCTGGCAGACCCTGCACGGACCAGCCGGATCGATCGGGGCAGGGGACTACGACATGTCGTCGACGACGACCGCCCACCGAGATTTTCGGCTGTTCACCTCCGGGCAGGTGAGCACGGCGTTCGGTTTGGCGCTCACCGCGGTGGTGGTGCCGATCCTCGCGGTCGAGGGGTTCGGGGCAAGCGCGTGGCAGATCGGCCTGCTCCAGGCAGCGACCGCGGCTCCAGTTGTCGTCCTCGGTTTCCTCGTCGGGGTGTGGTCGGATCGGCAGCGACGCAAGCGGAGCCGGCTCATCGTGCTCGACCTGCTGTCGGTCGCGGTGCTGGTCACGCTCGCACTCGGCGTCGCGTTCGGTGTCGCCGGCTTCTACTGGCTGCTCCCGGTGATGGTGTTCTTCGGGATCAGTTCGCTGGCGATCGAAGCGCTGTACTTCTCGCACCTGAACACCGTCATCGGCGAGCGCACGATCATGAGCGCGCGCTCCCGGCTGATCGGCGGGGAACGGCTCGGCTCGGCGACCGGCCGCGGGGTCGCCGGTGTGCTGGTCTGGATCGGCGGGTACGCGCTCCCGCTCGTCCTCGACGCCGTGTGCTATCTCGTCAACGCCGCTTGCCTGGCGCTCATCCGCAGCCCCGACGAAGCGGGGGCGGCACCGCCGTCGAGAAGCTTGCGGCGGGAGGCCGCGGACGGCTTCCGCGCTCTGTCCGAGGTCAGGATCCTGCGGGGATTCGCCACCGCGGGACTTCTGATCTCGCTGGCCGAAGCGATGCTGATGGCGCTGCTGCCGATTCTGCTGCTGCGGACCCTCGGGCTGCCGGAGGCGCTCTACGGGGCCGTCTTCGTCGCCGCCAGTCTCGCCGCCGCGGCAGGCGCCCTGGTGTGCGCGCCGCTGGCGGCCCGGTTCGGTGATCCCGCGGTCTGCCGGATCGGGCTGGCCGGGATCGCGGCCGGATCGGCCGTCGTCGCGACGGGTGCGACCGTGGGCGGGCCGGTGCTCGGCTCCGGCATCGTGGCGGGCGGCTCGGCGCTGCTCGGCTTCTCCGGCTCGATCTGGAACGTCGGGCTGACCACCGCGGTGACCGCACGCGCCGATGCCGCGCTGCTCGGCCGCGTGACGCTGAACGTGCGCACGCTGACCGCGCTGGCGGCGATGTCCGGTGCGGTGCTCGGCGGCGCGGCGGGCAGCCTGATCGGCATCGGGGGCGCCGCGTGGATCGCGGTCGCCGTCGGCGCGATCGGGGCCGGGCTGATGGCCGGATTCGTCGGCGAGGGGCGTCCGGAGGGCGAGCCCGGCCGGAGCGCAGCGGAATCGGGCGTTCCGGTCGGCGGGAAAGCATCGCGGAGCAGGCGGTAGGGGGCGCGCGAGCGGGCGCGCTGTGGTTGACTTCCGTGCCATGAGCACGTCGCACTTCGCCGCCGCCACCGAAGAATATCTGCCCCGCGATACCGCCGATGTGGTTCGCACCGTGCGGGATTCGCGAGGTCGCGCGGCCCGGCTGGAGGTGCACGGCGGGGAGCCGGTCGAGGACGGGCTGGATCTGCCGGATCAGCGCGCCGTCGTCTCCATGCGGCGGATGAACCAGGTGCTCGACATCAACCTGGGCAGGCGGACGGTGCGGGTGCAGGCGGGGGCGAAGCTCTCCGACATCGACCGCAGGCTCGGTGCGCACGGCCTCGGGTTGCCGATCGTCGGCGACCACCGCGACATCACCGCGGGCGGCTTCGCCTCGGTGGGCGGGGTGAGCACCGCCTCGCACCGGCACGGCCTGTTCATCGACCAGATCACCGACCTGGAGTACGTGGACCCGGACGGCCGGATCGGCACCTGCGGCCGCGGCCACCACACCGAGCGGTTCCGCCGGATCCTCGGCGGCGGCGGCCGGGCGGGCATCATCACCGCGCTCACCCTCGACGTGGTCGAGGTGGACAAGGACCACACCTGGCTCACCACCGACGCCGACCGCTTCCTCGACTTCGACTCCTTCGTCGAGCACGCGCACGCGGAGATCAGCAGCCCGGGCGAGTCGGTGCTGCAGGTGGGGCGCTGGGTCGACACCGCGCGGCTCAAGGTCTCCCGCCCGGTCGGCACCGGGCACGTGCAGCTCGGCACGGTGCGCTTCGGCCAGTGGTCAAGCCTGCACCACACCACCCCGACCCGCTCGCTGCGCGCGCGGCGCGACCTCGGCACCCGCACCCGCAAGTCGCTCGGCGCGATCGCCTCGGCCGCGAGCGGCAAGGCGGGCGCCCCGGTGCGCAACGCCGCCGCCGGCGCGCTCATGTTCGCGCCGAAGGTGCTCACGCTGCGCGACGCCGAGTACCTGGCGGACACCGTGATCAGCTCAGCGGAGCGCGGCCCCGCCTACCGGGTCGGCGTCTTCGCCCCGCTGGCCAACTACGCCTCGGTCTTCTACCGGCTGCACGACCTCTTCGCCGGGCTGCGCGAGGAGACCGGCTGCTTCACCGTCATCTCCGCCATGACGTACGGGGTCCGCTCGGACTATCTGCGGGCCGAAACGGCGCGCAGGGACCTCCCGGGTACCGACCACGGCCTGATCGCCTTCACGGCCCGGCTGCGGCCGTCGGCGCTCCCCTCCGAGCAGCTGCGCGCCCTCGTCGCCGAGATCGACGAGATCTGCCGCTCGGAGAACGCGCTGCGGTACGAGTCCACCCAGTAGCCCCCGGACAGACGAGAGCGCCCCACCGGTACTCCGGTGGGGCGCTCGTCGTTCGGTGGATCAGTGCTTCTCGGGGCCGACGTGGTACTCGAAGACCAGCCCGGCCGCGGCGACCAGGATCAGCACGACGCCGGTCCCGATCAGCCAGAACTGGAAGAAGGCCAGCCCGAGGGCGGTCACCGCGCCCGCGCCGGCGAGCAGGATCGGCCACGGGCTGTTCGGCGAGAAGAAGCCGAGGTCGCCCGCGCCGTCCACGATCTCGGCGTCGTCGTAGTCCTCGGGCCGCAGGTCGAGCCTGCGGGCCACGAAGCGGAAGTAGGTGCCGATGATCAGGGAGAGGCCCGCGGTCAGCACCATGGCGGTGAGGCCCGCCCACTCGATCCCGGTGCGGGACTGGGCTGTGAAGAAGCCGTAGACGGCGCCGACGATGATGAAGAACACCGTGAGCAGCTCGAAGATGCGCGCTTCGATCCTCATGTCAGATCAACCCTCACTTGCTCTCGGCCGCGACCGCGGTCTTCGTCGTGCGCTCGGTGTCGAACGGCCGGGTGGAGGTGGCCACCGGCGACTCGCCGATGGACTCCAGCGCCTCGGCGTTGGTCCGGCCCTGCTGCCGCGCCTCGAGGTACCGGGTGAACTTCTCCGGCGAGACGGCGCGCACCTCGAAGTTCATCATCGAGTGGAAGGTGCCGCACATCTCCGCGCAGCGGCCGACGAAGGCGCCCTCCTTCTCGATCTCGGTGATCTGGAAGACGTTGTCGGAGTGGTTCTCCTTGGGGTTCGGCATGACGTCCCGCTTGAACAGGAACTCCGGCACCCAGAAGGCGTGGATGACGTCGGCGGCGACGAGCTGGAACTCGATCACCTTGCCGGTCGGCAGCACGAGCACCGGAACCTCGGTGCTGGAGCCGACCGTCTCGACCTTGTCGTAGTGCAGGTAGGACAGGATGTCGTTGGCGGGCTTGCCGTGCATCGGGCCGGGCTGCGGGTGGCCGTGCTCCTCGTCGACCCGCTCCTTGTACGCCTCGAGCTGCTCCTGCGCCTGGCCCTCGCGCACGGTGTCGATGCCGTCGTAGCGGAAGCCGTCCTTGAAGTCGACGTTCCGGTAGCCGAACTTCCAGTTCCACTGGAAGGCGGTGACGTCGACCGTGACGTCCGGGTCGGGCACCTTCTCGTGCACGTAGTTCTGCACCACGACGGTGAAGTAGAAGAGCACCGCGATGATGACGAACGGGATCGCCGTGTAGGTGAGCTCGAGCGGCACGTTGTAGCCGGTCTGCCTGGGGAACTCCGGGGAGTCCGGCCGCTTCCGGTGGAACACGACGGTCCAGAAGGTCAGGCCCCAGACCAGCACGCCCATCGCCAGCGCGGCGATGACCGACCAGGTCCACAGCTCGCGCATCCGCTCGGCCTGCGGGGTGATACCCGAGGGCCAGCCGAAGCGCAGCCAAACATTGTCGATCGAGCAGCCGGAGACGAGCAGGGCGGTCATCCCGAGGGACACCACCAGCCCGGCCCGGCGAAGGACGCGGCTCCGCCGACCCCCGACGGGTCGTGCCCCGATCTCTTCGCTCGCCTTGTGCGCCACGCTCACGCCTTCCTGGTCGCCACACATCCCGACTGATTCAGGGCACCTGAAAATGTCCTGAGTACTACGCAGCGTAGACCAAACCGGCGCCCCGGTCGCCGCCGGGTCGGCTTCGACACGCACGACCGGGAGGTTCCCGCGGTGGCACTCCGCGCGCCGCGCCGCCGGGGCGGGTGCGGCATACTCGGGCAGAACATTTCGACTTCCCCGGGGAGCAGCCCCGGCCGACCGAATCGAGGGTGCCGACACCGTGTGTGGACTGCTCGGCTTTCTGACTTCCGACGTGGCGGCACCGGACACCGTGGAGCGGGTGTACGACGCCCTGCACTGCGTCCGCCATCGCGGGCCCGACGAGCGCGGCACCTGGCACGACGACCACGTCATCTTCGGCTTCAACCGGCTGTCGATCATCGACATCGAGCACTCGCACCAGCCGCTGCGCTGGGGTCCGGCCGAGAACCGCGAGCGCTACGCGCTGACCTTCAACGGCGAGATCTACAACTACCTCGAGCTGCGTGCGGAGCTGGCCGCCGCGCACGGCGCGGAGTTCGGCGCCGAGCCGATCTTCCGCACCGAGGGCGACAGCGAGGCCATCGCCGCGGCCTTCCACTACTGGGGCCCGGAGGCGGTGCGCAGGCTGCGCGGCATGTTCGCCTTCGCGATCTGGGACACCGAGACCGGCGAGCTCTTCCTTGCCCGCGACCCGTTCGGCATCAAGCCGCTCTTCCTGGCCACCGGCCCCGGCGGCACCGCGTTCGGCAGCGAGAAGAAGAGCCTGCTGGAGTTGCTGCCCGCGCTCGGCCTGACCGACAAGCTCGACCCGCGCGCGCTGGAGCACTACACCGTGCTGCAGTACGTGCCGGAGCCGGAGACGCTGCACGCCGACATCCGGCGGCTGGAGTCCGGCAGCTACGCCACCGTCCGCCCCGGCGCGGCGCCGGAGGTCACCCGCTACTTCGAACCGCGCTTCCCGGTGCGGCCGTTCACCGGCGACCCGCAGGACCGCTACCGTGAGATCGCGGCGGCGCTGGAGGACTCGGTCGCCAAGCACATGCGCGCCGACGTGACCGTCGGGTCGTTCCTCTCCGGCGGCATCGACTCCACCGCGATCGCGGCGCTCGCCATGCGGCACAACCCCGGGCTGATCACCTTCACCACCGGGTTCGAGCGCGAGGGGTACTCCGAGGTCGACGTGGCCGCGGAGAGCGCGGCGGCGATCGGCGCGCGGCACATCGTCAAGGTGGTCTCGCCCGCCGAGTTCGCCGCGGCCATCCCGGAGATCGTCTGGTACCTGGACGACCCGGTGGCCGACCCGGCGCTGGTGCCGCTGTACTTCGTCGCCAAGGAGGCGCGCAAGCACGTCAAGGTGGTGCTCTCCGGCGAGGGCGCGGACGAGCTCTTCGGCGGGTACACGATCTACCGCGAGCCGCTCTCGCTGAAGCCGTTCGAGCGGCTGCCGCGCGGGCTGCGCAGGCTGGCCGGGCGGCTCTCCGAGCGGATCCCCGACGGCACCCGCGGCAAGAGCCTGCTGCACCGCGGCTCGCTCACCCTGGAGGAGCGGTACTACGGCAACGCGCGCAGCTTCAGCGACGCGCAGCTGCGCTCGGTGCTGCGCGAGTTCCGGCCGGAGTGGACGCACCGCGACGTCACCGCCCCGATCTACGACCGCTCCCGCGGCTGGGACCCGGTCACCCGCATGCAGCACCTCGACCTCTTCACCTGGCTGCGCGGCGACATCCTGGTCAAGGCCGACAAGATGACCATGGCGAACTCGCTCGAGCTGCGCGTTCCCTTCCTCGACACCGAGGTGCTGAAGGCGGCCGAGGGGCTGCCCTACGAGCAGAAGATCAGCCCCGACACCACCAAGTACGCGCTGCGCCAGGCGCTGGAGGGGATCGTCCCGCCGCACGTGCTGCACCGCGCCAAGCTCGGCTTCCCGGTCCCGCTGCGGCACTGGCTGCGCGGCACCGAGCTGCACGACTGGGCGCGCGCCCAGATCGCCGACTCGCAGACCGACCACCTGCTGGACAAGGCCGCCGTCTCGCGGATGCTCGCCGAGCACCGCGAGGGTCGCTCGGACCACAGCCGCAGGCTGTGGACGGTGCTCGTCTTCATGGTGTGGCACGGGGTCTTCGTCGAGCAGCGGATCAAGCCCGAGATCCAGGAGCCGACCTACCCGGTCTCGCTCTGATTTCTCAGGTCGACCACGCCGCGAGGAGCTCGGCCGGCCCGTAGGCCGCGTCGAGCCCCGCGCAGTCGATCCCGCTGCGCGAAACGGCCAGCACCGGCACCGGTTCAGCGGTGAGCGCCGCGCGGTGCCGGTGCAGCGCCGCGAGATCGTGCCGGTCGAACGGAGAATTCTCCAGCCACTTCACCGACCCCACGAACAGCAGTTCCTTCGCAACCGGTTCGCGGTCGGCGCCGACGATGTCGATCTCCACGTCGTTCGTGCGGGTCCAGTACCCGCCGATCGCGGGCGCGGCGGGAAGATTCGCGTCGGGCAGCAACCGTGCGAGCGCCTCCCGCACCAGCGGTTCGATCGCCCGCCCGCGCCAGCTGGTCCAGTTCTCGCGGATTCGCGCGAGCGTCAGGTCCCCGCGACCGCGTTCGATCTCGGCCATCGCCGGCCCGAGTAGTTTCAGCCAGAACCGCAGGTAGGGATCGGCGACGCGGTAGCGGCGATCTTTCGACGGCCACGTCGCCACCGGCAACTCCGCCGCGATCACCCGCTTGTCCGCGAGGACCGCCAGCGACCGCTGCAGCGAGGCCGCGCTGATTCCACCCGCCGCACGGGCGATGTTCGAGAACGTCCGCTCACCGCTTCCGATCGCGGACAACACCGCGCGGGCCTGCGCCTGCTGCGGAAATTCCGCCGCGAGCGATCGCTCGGCCGAGACCAGCAGCGCCGACACCGGGTTGTCGAGCGCGTCCGCCAGGAATTCCCACACGCCCGCGCCACGCGACCACTCGGCGCAGACGAGCGGCAGTCCACCGGTGATCAGAGCCGCGTCGAAAGCCGTCTGCGGCTCGAGGTCGAGCATCTCGCCGACCTCGGCGGGGTCGAGCGGGCCGAGCACCATCTCGCGCCCGCGCTGATGGAATGGGCGGCCGTAGCTGTTCAGCGCCTCCATCATCGACAGGTCGGACCCGATGAGAATCAGCAGCACCGGCTTCGTCTCCAGCACCCGATCCCAGGCCCGCTGGAGCATGCCCTCGAAGTTCCCCTCCGCGTCCATCAGGTAGGGCACCTCGTCCATGACAACCACGCTCGCCCTGTCCGATGGCAGGGTGGCGCCGAGGATGTCGAATGCGGCATCCCAGCTGGACGGGCGAGCCGCCGCCAGGAGACCGGCCGAGGGCAGGGAGGACGCCTGCGCGTCGCGACCGAGCCGCTCGAGATCCACCTCCGGCGACGCACCGGTGGCCGCGTAGAAGAGGAAGGGCACCTCGGCTCGTTCCGCGAAGATCTCCACCAACCGCGATTTACCGACTCGGCGGCGCCCCCTGAGCAGTACACAACGCCCCGGCCGTGCCCCGCCGACCTCGGCCACCACCTTGGACAGCTCACGATCGAGCAGCTTCAGTTCACGTCGTCGACCGACGAATTCCGCCATGCCACCTCCACCGAGCCGCAATTACTAACGCCCATGTTACTAACATGAATGTTAGTAACATGGGCGCAGTAGCGAAGTCGGTGGAGTTCAGAGCACGCGCTCGATATCGGCGGCGGCTTCGGGCCCGTACGCCTTGGTGAGCCGCTCGACGGCATCGACCTTGTCCAGCGCCCACTCCTGGGTGCCCATGGTCTCCAGCACGAGCACCGCGACGAGCGAGCCGAGCTGGGCGGCGCGCTCGAGGCCGAGCCCGGCTGAGTGCCCGGTGAGGAATCCGGCGCGGAAGGCGTCGCCGACGCCGGTCGGCTCGACCTTGGTGTTCTCCGGCACGACGCCGACCTCGACGGACGTGCCGTCCCTGTCGACGACGAGGACCCCGTCACCGCCGAGCGTCGTCACCCGGATGCCGACGCGCGCGGCCACCTCCTCCTCGGTGAGCCCGGTCTTCTGCAGCAGCAGCGCCCACTCGTACCGGTTGGTGAAGAGATAGTCGGCGCCGTCGATCAACTGCACCGCCTGGTCCCCGTCGAGCCGCGCGAGCTGTTGCGAAGGGTCGGCTGCGAACCGAATCCCCAGTTCGCGGCACTCGGTGGTGTGCCGCAGCATCGCCTCCGGATCGTTGGCGCCGACCAGCACCAGGTCGAAGTCGTGGTGCTCGGCCAGCTCGCCGATCCCGATGTCGCGGGATTCGCTCATGGCGCCGGGGTAGAAGGAGGCGATCTGCGCCATGTCGTCGTCGGTGGTGCAGACGAAGCGGGCGGTGTGCGCGGAGTCGGAGATCCGGACCGCGGAGCAGTCGACCCCGCTCGCCTCCAGCTTGCCCCGGTAGGACTCACCGAAGTCGGCGCCGACCGCGCCGACCAGCAGCGGGTTGCCGCCGAGCTGGCCGATGGCGTAGGCGATGTTGCCCGCGACGCCGCCGCGCCGGATCTGCAGGTCGTCCACGAGGAAGCTCAGGGAGACGTGCTCCAGCTGATCGGCGAGGAGCGCGTCCGCGAACCGACCGGGGAAACGCATGAGGTGGTCGGTCGCGATGGACGCGGAGACAGCGATGGTCACGAGGCGGAGTCCTTCGACGGTAGGCGGCCTGCGTGAGCGGCACGCGACGGCGTTGGGCCGGGACTCACGTCCCGGCCCAACCGTATCAATCGATCGTCAGTTGAAGGAGTCGCCGCAGGCGCAGGAGCCGGTGGCGTTCGGGTTGTCGATGGTGAAGCCCTGCTTCTCGATGGTGTCGACGAAGTCGATCGAGGCGCCCTCGACGTACGGCGCGCTCATCCGGTCCACCGCGAGCGCGACGCCGGCGAACTCGACGGTGAGATCGCCGTCCAGATTGCGGTCGTCGAAGAAGAGCTGGTAACGCAGGCCCGCGCAGCCACCCGGCTGCACCGCGATCCGAAGCGCGAGATCGTCGCGGCCCTCCTGGTCCAGCAGCGCCTTCGCCTTGGCGGCGGCAGCGTCGGTCAGCTTCACGCCGTGGGTGGCGGTTGCGGTCTCGTTCTGCACAGTCATGGACTCTCCTAGGGACAGCTGTGGTCGCCCGCGAGCGATGCACGCCGAATCGTGCCGGTCGGGCAGGTTCAACGCCACTCGTCGGGCCGCTATTCCATCTTGCCACCCGCGGGCGCCTCCGTGCTGCCCGGGACCGGAGTATCGCGTGATCCGCGTCATCGAATAGCCTGGTCGGGTGAAGTTGTTCCGTCGTGGCGAGTCCGATACCACCGACGCGACCGCCGTCACCACGGCGGACGCGAGCGAAGGCGCCGTCCCGGCGGCGGCCACCGCCACCGCGGGCAAGGGCCGTCCCACCCCCCGGCGCCGGGATGCCGAGGCCCGCAAGCGCGGCCCGATCGCCCCCGCCCCGATGACCTCCAAGGAAGCGCGCGCCCGCCGTAAGGCGAACCGCGGCGACCGGGCCGACCGGAAGGTAGCCGCCGCCGAGCGCCGCGCCGCGGCCCAGGACCGCCGCGAGCGCATGCTGGCCGGTGAGGACAAGTACCTGCTGCCGCGCGACCGCGGCCCGGTGCGCGCGCACGTGCGCGACATCGTCGACGCCAGGCGCAACCTGGTCGGGCTGTTCATGCCGATGGCGCTGGTGCTGATCCTCTCCATGTTCGCCGCGCCCGGGCTGCAGACCATCGTCACGCTGGCCATGCTGGTGATGATGGCGTTCATGATCGTGGAGGGCGTCTTCCTCGGCCGGATCATCAACAACCGGGTCCGCGAGCGCTACCCGGACACCACCGACACCGGCTTCAAACTCGGCTGGTACGCCTTCGTGCGCGCCTCGCAGATCCGCAAGATGCGCGCGCCCAAGCCGCGGCTCACCCCGGGCGACCCGGTCTGATCCACCGCCTACGAGAACAGCCCGCCGGTGCTACCGGCGGGCTGTTCTGTTTCGGGGGTTGGGTCACCGGTGATGACCAACCCGGGTGGAGAGCGCCGCCAGGTCGGCGCGGAACCGTTCGGCGTCCCGATCCTGGACGGCGCCGGAGCCGGCCCGGGCGGGACCGGCGGCGATGAGCGCTCCGAGGAGCAGGACGACGGCGAGGGCGAGCAGAAAACCAATCATGGCAGTAATTGTTCGCTCGTTCATATCCCGCCGAAAGTGGCAGCTCTGACATTGTTCGTAAAGATACGGCCAGCTACCCTGATGCCATGCTGCAGAAGGTCGCCGTCGTGCTCGCGCAGAACATGGCCATGTTCGAGTTCGGCGTGGTCTGCGAGGTCTTCGGGCTGGACCGCACCGAACAGGGGCTGCCCGGCTTCGACTTCCGGGTCTGCGGCGCCGACCCGGGGCGGCCGCTGCGCTCCTCGACGCCCGGCGTCACCGTCACCCCGGACTACGGCCTCGACCAGCTGGCCGGGGCCGATCTCGTCGCCGTCCCCGCCTTCCCGGTGACCGCACTGGACAACGGGCTCGATCCCCGGCTGGTCGATGCGGTGCGCGGCGCCGCCGACGCCGGTGCCATCGTGCTCACCGTCTGCTCCGGCGCCTTCCTGGCCGGCGAGGCCGGGCTGCTCGACGGCCGCAAGTGCACCACGCACTGGCGCTACGTCGACGATCTCGCCGCCCGCTACCCGGCCGCGACGGTCGACCCGGACGTGCTCTTCGTCGACGAGGGCAACCTGGTCACCAGCGCGGGCACCGCGGCCGGGATCGACGCCTGCCTGCACCTGGTGCGCCGGGAGATCGGCAGCGCCGCCGCGAACGGCATCGCCAGGCGGATGGTGGTCCCCCCGCAGCGCGACGGCGGGCAGCGGCAGTTCATCGAGCGCCCGATCGCCGAGTGCACCTCGGACAGTCTGAGCGCCACCCTGACCTGGATGAGCGAGCACCTGGAGCACCAGCACACCGTCGAGGAGCTGGCCGCCCGCGCGCGCATGTCGACCAGGACCTTCGCGCGCCGCTTCGCCGCCGAGACCGGGACCACCCCGGTGAAGTGGCTCACCACCCAGCGCGTGCTCTACGCCAAGCACCTGCTGGAGGACTCCGGCGACGGGCTGGAGCGGATCGCCGGGCTGGCCGGGTTCGGCTCGGCGGCGCTGCTGCGGCACCACTTCCAGCGGCAGGTCGGGATCGCGCCCACCGAGTACCGGCGCCGGTTCGGCGGCGAGCCCCGGTAGCCTGCGCGGCATGGGTGACTCCCCCGGCGGGCCGCGCACACTGGTGCTCGGCGGCGCGCGCTCCGGCAAGTCCGCGCACGCCGAGCGGCTGGCGGGCGACGGCCCGGTCCGCTACCTCGCGACCGCCGTCCCCGACCCCGCCGACCGCGATTTCGCCGAGCGGATCGCCGGGCACCGGGCCCGCAGGCCCGCGGCGTGGGAGGTGCTGGAGAGCGCCGACCCGGCCGCCGTCCTCACCGAGCCCGCCGATGCTCCCCCGGCGACCCTGGTGGACGACATCGGCACCTGGCTCACCGCCCGGATCGACGCGCTGGACGCCTGGGCGGCGCCGCGCGGCACCGTCGCCCCTGCGGCCGACGCCCTTGTCGCGGCGGTCGACGGCTACCGGCACCGGCTGGTGCTCGTCAGCCCGGAGGTCGGGCTCGGGGTGATCCCGGCGACCCGCTCCGGCCGGCTCTTCCGGGACGAGATCGGCGCCCTGAACCAGCGCCTGGCCCAGGTCTGCGACGAGGTGGTGCTGGTGGTGGCCGGGATTCCGATGCGGGTGAAATAGCCACCGCCCGCATCGGACACTATGGAGCGGCAGCGCGCGGCCACCGGCCCCGCGCCGGAAGCACGCGGAAAGGCTGACAGTGACACACGGATTCGAACCGGTCTCCGCTCCCGACGCCCTCGTGCGCGCGGCCGCCGTGGCGCGCCAGGCGCAGCTCACCAAGCCCGCGGGCGCGCTCGGCCGGCTCGAGGAGCTGGGGAACTGGGTCGCGGCCTGCCAGAGCGCCTGCCCGCCCGCGCAGTTCGAGCGGGCGCGGGTGGTGGTCTTCGCCGGGGATCACGGGGTCGCGCGGCACGGCGTCTCGGCGTACCCGAGCGAGGTGACCGCGCAGATGGTGGCGAACATCCTCGACGGCGGCGCCGCGGTGAACGCCTTCGCCGCCGTCGCGGGCGCGACCGTCCGGGTGGCCGACATCGCGGTGGACGCCGACACCGACCCGGCCGTCTCCGCGCACAAGGTGCGCCGCGGCAGCGGCTCGGTGGACCGGGAGGACGCGCTCAGCGAGGACGAGGTGCGCGCCGCGCTGGACGCGGGCCGCGCCATCGCGGACGAGGAGATCGACGCGGGCGCCGACCTGCTGATCGCGGGCGACATGGGGATCGGCAACACCACCCCGGCCACCGCGCTGATCGCCACGCTCACCGGCACCGAGCCGGTGGCCGCCATCGGCCGCGGCACCGGGGTCGACGACGCGGGCTGGAGCCGCAAGCTGGCCGCCATCCGGGACACCATGCGCCGGATCCGCCCGGTCGCCAAGCAGCAGCCGGTGGCGCTGCTGCGCGTCGGCGGCGGCGCCGACATCGCCGCCATCACCGGTTTCCTGGCCCGCGCCGCCGCCAGGCGCACCCCGGTCGTCCTGGACGGCCTCGTGGTGACCGCCGCCGCGCTGGTCGCCGAGGATCTGGCCGACGGCGCCAAGGCGTGGTGGGTGGCCGGGCACCGCTCCACCGAGCCCGCGCAACGGCTGGCGCTGCGGCACCTGCACCTGGAGCCGCTGCTCGACCTGGACATGCGGCTGGGCGAGGGGTCGGGCGCGCTCGCCGCGCTCCCCCTGCTCCGCGCCGCCGTCGCCGCGCTCGGCGAGATGGCCACCTTCGGCGACGCGGGCGTCAGCACCCGGGCCGAAACCGCCGCCCCCGCGGCGAACCTGCGGAAGTGAACCGGACTCCCGGCGCGCACCGGGCCGACCCGCGCGTGGTGCTCGGCACCGGTGCCATGGCCGGCCGCGGCGGGACCCGGTGATCACCGGACTGCGGCTCGCACTCTCCTGGCTCACCGTGCTCCCCGCGCGCGGGCCGGGCGAGATCGACCGCAGAGCGGCAGGACAGGCCATCGCCGCGGCGCCCGTCGCAGGGCTTTCGCTCGGAGCCGGGGCCGCAGCGGTCCTGTGGGCGCTCACCGCGGCGGGCGCGACGTCGATCCTGGCGGGGCTGCTCACGGTCGGCGCACTCGCCGTCGGCACGCGCGGCATGCACCTGGACGGCCTGGCCGACACCGCCGACGGCCTCGGCTGCTACGGCCCGCCCGAACGCGCCCGCCGCATCATGAAGGACGGCGGGATCGGCCCCTTCGGCACGGCCGCGCTGCTCATGGCCGTCCTGACCCAGGCCTTCGCTTTCGCGGCACTCGCGGACGCGGGCCTCTGGGCAGGCGTGCTGCTCGCGGTGACCACCGGCCGGATCGCCGCGGTCATCGCGTGCGTGCGCGCCCCGGCCGCACCGGACACCGGCTTCGGCGCCCTCGTCGCCGCCACCCAGCGCCCACTGACCGCCGCCCTGTGGGCGACCGCCGCGCTCGCCGCGGCCGCCCTGCTGCCCGGCATCGCGCCCTGGCACGGCCCGCTCGCGGTCGCCGCCGCACTGACCGTCGCCGCGTTGCTGACGCAGCATTGCGTCCGCCGTTTCGAGGGGCTCTCCGGCGACGTGCTCGGCGCCGCGGTGGAATCGGCGACCGCGACCACCGCCGTACTCCTCACTCTCGGCTGAGCCGCCCGAAAGTCCGATACTCGGCCGGTAATTCGGAGATATACCTCCCGACCAGTGCCATCCAGCTATTGCCCGGCACGCCCGCTCCGCTGTTTCCGGCACCGAAAAGGCCACCGCACGGCAACCGCACCCCGCAATTTCGAACGAGTTCCGCCCCGATGTGGCGACCACCACAGTCTGGGTCAGTGGACATTTTCCGGCCGACTCGCACGCATCGTCTGGGTCGCACAATAAGGTGTACGCCATGTCTTCCGAGCGCCTGTACTTTCGCCAGCTGCTGTCCGGCCGGGATTTCGCCGTCGGCGATCCGATCGCGACGCAGATGCGGAATTTCGCGTACCTGATCGGCGACCGGGAGACCGGAGAGTGCGTCGTCGTCGATCCCGCCTATGCGGCGGGCGATCTCGCCGACCTCGCGGAGGCCGACGGCCTGCGCCTCACCGGCGTGCTCGCCACGCACCACCACCCGGACCACGTCGGCGGCAGCATGCTCGGCTTCACCCTGCGCGGCGTGCGCGAACTGCTCGAGCGGACCAGCGTCCCGGTGCACGTGAACAACGCCGAACTGACCTGGGTCGCCAATGTCACCGGCATCGCGGAGAGCGAATTCACCGGCCACGAACACGGCGACAAGCTCAGCGTCGGGACTTTCGAGATCGAATTGTTACACACGCCCGGACACACGCCGGGCAGCCAGTGCTTCCTGTTCGAGAACCGGCTCGTCGCGGGTGACACGCTCTTCGTCGACGGCTGCGGCCGCACCGATTTCCCCGGCGGCGATTCCGACGAGATGTTCCGCAGCCTGCGGCATCTCGCCGGGCTCCGCGGCGACCCGGTGGTCTATCCCGGGCACTGGTACTCGCAGGAGCCGAGCGCGCCGCTGACCGCGGTGCGCGACAACAACTACGTGATGCGCCCGCAGACGCTCGACGAATGGCACATGCTGATGCCGGGCTGAGCCCAGCACACGCCCAGCAGCCCTGCCCGTCGTTCCGGACGGCAGGGCCGGGCGGCCGCGATCAGAAGCGGAAGAGCCAGTCGTGGGTATCGGCGAAGGTACCGCGCTGAATGCCGGTCAGGGTGTCGCGCAACGCCAGGGTGACCTCGCCCGGCTCCCCACCGCCGATGGCGACTTCGCCTTCGGGCGAACGCACCCAGCCGACCGGGGTGATGACCGCCGCGGTGCCGCAGCCGAACACCTCGGTGATCTCGCCGGAGGCCGCGCCGTCCAGCCACTCGCGCACCGAGACCTTGCGCTCCTCCACCCGGTACCCGGCGTCGGCGGCGAGCGTGATGAGCGAGTCGCGGGTGATGCCGGGCAGCAGCGAGCCGGAGAGCTCCGGCGTCACCAGCGTGGCCTCCGAGCCGGAGCCGAAGACGAAGAACAGGTTGTTGGTGCCCATCTCCTCGACGTAGGCGCGCTCGACGGCGTCCAGCCAGACCACTTGGTCGCAGCCCTTCTCGGTGGCCTCGGCCTGGGCGAGCAGCGAGGAGGCGTAGTTGCCCGCCACCTTGGCCTCGCCGGTGCCGCCGGGCGCGGCGCGCACGTACTCGGTGGAGAGCCACACCCGCACCGGCTTCACACCGCGCGGGAAGTAGGCGCCGGCCGGCGAGGCGAGCAGCAGGTACTTGTAGGAGGAGGCGGGCTTCACGCCGAGCCCCGCCTCGGTGGCGAACATGAAGGGCCGCAGGTAGAGCGATTCCTCGCCGCCCGCCGCCGGCACCCAGTCGCCGTCCGCCGCGAGCAGCGCGCGCACCGACTCGATGAAGAGCTCGTCCGGTAGCTCGGCCATCGCCAGCCTGCGCGCCGAGCGCCGGAAGCGCGCGGCATTGGCGTCGATCCGGAAGCACGCGATGCTGCCGTCGGCCTGCCGGTACGCCTTGAGCCCCTCGAAGATGGCCTGGCCGTAGTGGAAGACCATGGTGGCCGGATCCATCTGCAACGGCGCGTACGGCTCGACCCTGGCGTCGGTCCAGCCGCCGTCCCGGTAGTCGATGGAGACCATGTGGTCGGTGAAGTACCTGCCGAAGCCCGGCGCCGCCAGAATCTCCTGTACCCGCTCCCCCGGAGTGCGGGCGGGATGCGGAATACGGGCGAACTGTGCAGCAGCGGTCATGCCCCCGATCCTATCGGGGCGCCCTGATCAGGCGGGGCGCGCGTCCACGAACGGCGGCCGCACCACGGCGCAGCGCAGCCGCCTGCCGCGCACGTCCGCGGTGACCTCCGCGCCCGGCTCCAGCCCGGCCGCGGTGTCGAGCAGCGCGAGCGCGATGCCGCGCTCCAGGGTCGGCGAGAAAGTGCCGGAGGTGGTCTCCCCGACCACCTCGTCACCGCGCAGCACGCGCTGCCCGCGGCGCAGCACGCCGCGGTCGATGGCGCGCAGCCCGAGCAGCGTCCGCGCCGGTCCGGCGGCCTTCTCCCGCTCCAGCGCGGCCTTGCCCCAGAATCGCTGCTTGGCCCAGCCCACCGCCCAGCCGCAGCGCGCCTGCAGCGGGCTGATGTAAGGCCCGAGCTCGTGGCCGTGCAGCGGGTACCCCATCTCGGTGCGCAGGGTGTCGCGGGCGCCGAGCCCGGCGGGCTGCCCGCCGGCGGCGCGCACCGCGTCCAGCAGCGCGCGGAACACCGGCTCGGCATCGTCCCAGCGCGGCAGCAGCTCGTAGCCGTGCTCGCCGGTGTAGCCGGTGCGGCAGACCCGGACCTCGCGGCCGCGCCACTCGGCGTCGGCGAAGGCCATGTAGCCGAGACCGGCGGGCAGGCCGAGGCTTTCGAGCACCTCGGGCGAGCGCGGGCCCTGCACGGCGAAGACCGCGTAGGCCCGGTGGTCGTCCGTCACCGTGACGCCGCCTGTGCTCGCCCTGCGCAGCCGGGAGACCACCTCGGCCGTGTTGGCGGCATTGGGGACCAGGAAGATCTCGTCCGGCCCCACGAAGTAGGCGATCAGGTCGTCGACCACGCCGCCCTCCTCGGTGCAGCACAGCGTGTACTGCGCCCGGCCCGGCCGGATCCGGTCCAGGTCGTTGGTGAAGGCGCCGTTCACGAACTCCGCCGCGCCGGGGCCGCGCACCGTCGCCTTGCCGAGGTGGCTGACGTCGAAGAGCCCGACCGTCTCGCGCACCGCCGCGTGCTCGCGCACCGTGCCCGCGTAGGAGACCGGCATCCGCCACCCGCCGAACGGCGCGAAGGTCGCCCCGAGCTCGGTGTGCACAGCGTCGATCGGTCCTCGGAGCAGCTCGGTATCGGTCACCCGAGGCAGCTTAGCGGCTCCAATCCGCCGGGCGGCGGGCTCGCGGTGACGCGCAGTAGCCTGACCCCATGACCGCTGCTGCTGATCGTTCACTTGGCCCGGAACTGGCTCGTACCACCGCTCTCGGCCCCGACACCGACGTGCTCGTCATCGGCGTCACCTCCTCCGAGAACGGCCCGGCGATCGTGCCCGACGACCTGTTCACCGACGTGCTGAGCGCCGAGCTGCGCGCCACCCTGCTCGATCAGCTCGGCGCGGTCGGCGCGAAGGGCAAGGCCGAGGAGCTCACCCGGGTGCCTGCCCCGGCCGGGCTGGACGGCATCACCAGCGTGCTCGCCGTCGGCCTCGGCTCGGCGGAGAAGCTGGACGCCGAGCAGATCCGGCGCTCGGCCGGGGTCGCGGCGCGCGCGCTGAGCGGCACCGAGCAGATCGCCAGCACGCTCTCCGGGCTCGACCTCGGCGCCGCCGCCGAGGGGTTCTACCTCGGCGCGTACACCTTCACGCCGTACCGCTCGGCGAAGACGGCGCCGAAGCCGGACGAACGCCCCGTGGCCAGGGTCGAGCTGCTCGTCCCCGAACCCGATTTCGGCGAGGAGGCGCTGTTCCGCGCCCAGCTGGTCGCCGAGGCGGTCGCCACCGCCCGCGACTTCGTCAACACCCCGCCCAGCCACCTCTTCCCCGCCGAGTTCGCCGACCGCGCCGCGCTGCTCGCCGAGGCCGCCGGGCTCACGGTCGAGGTGCTGGACGAGCGGGCGCTGGAGGCCGGTGGCTACGGCGGCGTGATCGGGGTGGGCAAGGGCTCGTCGCGGCCGCCGCGGCTGGTCCGGATCAGCTACGAGGGCGGGCCGCGCCGGGTCGCGCTGATCGGCAAGGGCATCACCTTCGACACCGGCGGCATCTCGATCAAGCCCGCCGCCGGCATGGACGCCATGACCTCCGACATGGGCGGCGCCGCGGCGGTCATCGCGACGACGCTGCTCGCGGCCAGGCTGAGCCTGCCGATCACGGTCACCGCGACGGTGCCGATGGCCGAGAACATGCCGTCCTCCACCGCGCAGCGCCCCGGCGACGTGCTCACCCAGTACGGCGGCACCACCGTCGAGGTGCTGAACACCGACGCCGAGGGCAGGCTGATCCTGGCCGACGCCATCGTCCGCGCGGGCGAGGACGACCCGGAGTTCCTGATCGACGTCGCCACGCTCACCGGCGCGCAGATGGTCGCGCTCGGCACCCGCACGCCCGGTGTCATGGGCACCGAGGAGTTCCGCGACCGGGTGGCCAGGATCTCCCGCTCGGTCGGCGAGAACGGCTGGGCCATGCCGCTCCCGCCGGAGCTGCGCGCCGACCTGAACTCCAAGGTCGCCGACATCGCCAATGTGGCCGGTCACCGCTGGGGCGGCATGCTCTCCGCCGGACTCTTCCTGAAGGAGTTCGTGCCGGAGGGGGTGCAGTGGGCGCACATCGATATCGCGGGCCCGGCCTACAACACCGGCGGCGCCTTCGGCTACGTCGGCAAGGGCGGCACCGGCGTCCCGGTGCGCACCTTGATCGCGGTGCTGGAGGAGATCGCGGCCGAGCCGGTCACCGAGTAGGACGGTCGCGGGCTCGGCGGGCCGCCTCAGAGCTCGTCGAGTTCGCGCTCGAGCTCGCGCTTGCGGCGGATGCGCTCGCGCTCGTCGTGGTCGCGCATGCGCTGCGGGTAGCCGGTGCGCGCCACGTCGTAGACCGGGATCCCGAGATCGCCCGCCAGCCGGTGCGCGCCGCGCTCGCCGACCACGCGCCTTGTCCACTCCCCATCGGCGGCGATCAGGACAACCGTGACATCGGTCACGGTGGTCTTGGGCTCGACATAGCCCTCGACGCCGGTGTGCGTGCGCACCCAGTCGGCCAGGTAGCGGGCGTCCTCGCCGCGCGGCCCGCCCGGCCGCGCTGCCCGTCCGGCCCTGGCGGTGGCGCCACGGAAGCGATCGAGCAGCCCCATCGCGGTATCTCCTCCTCGTCGGCACCGGCCGCGGGTTCGTCCGGCGCGACCGGGTAGTTCCATAGTGCCCGAGCCCGGTAGTTGCCCGCCCTGTGCCGCATGCCACGCGCGCGAGTGCAAGGATGGACCGCGGTACAAGAACCACACAGATCCGGTGCCGAGCGCGCGCGGAAGCCGCCGCGACCCGTGGCGGCGCCCACCGGGCAGCGAACTGTTGTAGACCCGTCGAGCAGTCAAGGAGTCAACGGACATGGCCTTCTCCGTCCAGATGCCAGCTCTTGGTGAGAGCGTCACCGAGGGAACGGTCACCAGGTGGCTGAAGCAGGAAGGAGACACGGTCGAGGTCGACGAACCCCTGCTCGAGGTGTCGACCGACAAGGTCGACACCGAGATCCCGTCTCCGGTCGCCGGTGTGCTGACGAAGATCGTCGCCCAGGAGGACGACGTGGTCGAGGTCGGCGGTGAGCTGGGCGTGATCGGCGATGCAGGCGAGGCGCCTGCCGAGGACGAGGCTCCGGCTCCGGCCGCCGAAGAGGCGCCGAGCGAGGAGGCACCCGCCGAGGAGGCCCCGGCCGAGGAGGAGCCCGAGCCCGAGCAGAGCGCACCCGCCGCGTCGTCGGGATCCGGTGACGGCACCCCGGTGAAGATGCCGGAGCTGGGCGAATCGGTCACCGAGGGCACCGTCACCCGCTGGCTCAAGGCCATCGGCGACGAGGTCGCCGTCGACGAGCCGCTGCTCGAGGTCTCCACCGACAAGGTCGACACCGAGATCCCCTCCCCGGTCGCGGGCACGCTGCTCGAGATCACGGCGGAGGAGGACGACGTCGTCGCGGTCGGCGGTCAGCTCGGCGTGATCGGCAGCGGTTCGCCCGCGCCGAAGAGCGAGCCCGCGCCCGCACCCGAGCCGAAGCAGGAGGCCGCTCCGGAGCCCGAGCCGGAACCCGAGCCGGAGCCGGAGCCCGAGCCCGAGCAGGCCCCCGCGCCGAAGGAGGAGGAGCAGCCTTCGAAGCAGGCGCCCGCCCCGAAGGCCGAGGCGCCGAAGAGTGCGCCCGCCGCCGGTGCCAACCCCTACGTCACCCCGCTGGTGCGCAGGCTGGCCGATGAGCACGGCGTCGATCTCGGCGAGCTGAGCGGCTCCGGCGTCGGCGGCCGCATCCGCAAGCAGGACGTGCTGGCCGCGGCCGAGGCCAAGAAGGCCCCCGAGCCCGCCGCCGCGCCCGCGCAGCAGCAGCCCGCCGCGGCCGCCGCCGCCCCGAAGGCGCAGCCGAAGCCCGCGCCCGAGCTGGCCCACCTGCGCGGAACCACGCAGAAGGCCAACCGGATCCGGCAGATCACCGCGACCAAGACGCTGGAGTCGCTGCGCACCACCGCGCAGCTCACCCAGGTGCACGAGGTCGACGTCACCCGGATCACGGCGCTGCGCACGAAGGCAAAGGCGGCCTTCAAGGAGCGCGAGGGCGTGAACCTCACGTTCCTTCCGTTCTTCGCCAAGGCCGTCGTCGAGGCGCTCGGCGTGCACCCGAACGTCAACGCCAGCTACGACGACGACAGCAAGCAGATCAGCTACCACGCCTCGGTGCACCTCGGCATCGCCGTCGACACCGAGCAGGGGCTGCTCTCGCCGATCATCCACAACGCCAGCGACCTCTCGCTGGCCGGGCTGGCCAGGGCCATCGCGGATATCGCAGGCCGGGCGCGCAACGGCGGGCTGAAGCCGGACGAGCTCTCCGGCGGCACCTTCACCATCACCAACATCGGCAGCCAGGGCGCGCTGTTCGACACCCCGATCCTGGTTCCGCCGCAGGCGGGCATGCTCGGCACCGGCGCGATCGTCAAGCGCCCGGTGGTGGTGACCGACGAGAACGGCAGCGAGTCCATCGGCGTCCGCTCGATGGCGTTCCTTCCCCTGACCTACGACCACCGCCTGATCGACGGCGCGGACGCGGGCCGCTTCCTCACCACCATCCGGCATCGCCTGGAGGAAGCCGCGTTCGAGGCCGATCTGGGGCTGTAGCGAAGGGCCGCCGTCTCGATGAAGGTCGTTGTCGCCGGTTCGTCCGGCCTGATCGGGACGGCGCTCGTCGCGGCGCTGCGCCGGGACGGGCACGAGGTCGCCCGGCTGGTGCGGCGGCAGCCCGCCGCACCGGACGAGTTCGCCTGGGATCCCGCGCGCGCCGAGCTCGACCAGCGGGCGCTGCGCGGGGCCGACGCCGCCGTCAACCTGTGCGGGCGCAATATCCACGCCCAGCGCTGGACCGGCCGGTTCAAGCAGGAGCTGCGGGACAGCCGGATCACCCCCACCGACGTGCTGGCCGGGGCGGTCGCCGCCGCCGGGGTCCCGGTGCTGGTCAACGCGGGCGGCGTGCACATCTACGGCGGCGCCACCGGGGACCGGGTGATCGACGAGACCGCCCGGCCCGGAACCGGTTTCCTCGCCACGCTCTGCCGGGACTGGGAGGCCGCCACCGCGCCCGCCGCGGCGGCCGGGGTCAGGACCGTGCTGCTGCGCGGCGGCCTGGTCCTCGCCCGCACCGGCGGGCTGCTCGGCGTGCTGCGCCCGCTCTTCGGGCTCGGCATCGGCGGCCGCTTCGGCGACGGCAGGCAGTACACGCCGTGGATCTCGCTGGCCGACGAGGTCGGCGCGATCCGGCACGTGCTCGCCGACGGCGACGTGGCGGGCCCGGTGAACGCGGTCGGCCCGGCCCCGGTCACCAATGCCGAGTTCACCAGGGCGCTCGGCCGCGCGCTGCGCAGGCCGACCCCGCTGGTGGTGCCCTCGTTCGTGCTGCGCGCCGCCATCGGCGAGTTCGCCGACGAGGCGGTGCTGCGCGGGCCGCGCGTCATCCCGACCGTTCTGGAGGAGAGCGACTACGTGTTCCGCCACCCCACCCTCGGCACCGCGCTGACCGACCTCTTCGATCCGGCGGGGGACGGCGCTTGAGCGAGTCAGGCCCGGAGGCGGAAGCGGAGCGTAGCCACGGAGGGCCCTCGCTCACGCGCGATCGACACAGCGTGAAGGTGCGTGATGCCGTACGAGCCGATCTACCGGCGATTCTGGTCATTCACAACGCCAATATCGCCGCCTCGACGGCGATCTGGGACGTCGACGAGGTCGGCATCGACGATCGGGAGACGTGGTTCGCGGCGCGCGCCGCGGACGGGCACCCGATCCTGGTGGCCGAGATCGACGGCGAGCTCGCCGGTTACGCAGGCTACGGGCAGTGGCGCCCCAAGCTCGGCTACCTGCACAGTGTGGAGAACTCGGTGTACGTGGCCGAGCGCTTCCAGCGCCGCGGGGTGGCGCGGGCGCTGCTCGGCGCGCTGCTGGAGCGGGCCCGCGAGTCGGGTTCGGTGCACGCGGTGATCGCCGCGATCGAGTCCCGCAACACCGGCTCCATCGCACTGCACGAGCAGTTCGGCTTCCGGATCGTCGGCAAACTCCCCGAGGTGGGGAGAAAGTTCGGCCTGTGGATGGATCTCACGCTCATGCAGCTCACGCTCCCGGTCCCCGAGCCCGACCACCGGCTCGGGGCGTAACGTCGGCGCTGTGAACACCACACCGTCCGCCCGCATCGACTCGACCCCGATCGTGGTCGAGGATCTGGGGCTGATCGACTACCACCGGGCCTGGGACCGGCAGCGCGAGATCGCCGCCGAGCGCGCGGATGGCCGCGGCGTCGATCGGCTGCTGCTGCTCGAGCACCCGTCCGTCTACACCGCGGGCCGCCGCACCGAGGCCGAGGACCTGCCGATCGACGGCAGCCCGGTGGTGCAGGTCGACCGCGGCGGCAAGATCACCTGGCACGGGCCGGGCCAGCTGGTCGGGTACCCGATCGTCCGGCTTGCCGAGCCGGTGGACGTGGTGAAGTACGTGCGCAGGCTGGAGGAGGCGCTGATCAGCGTCTGCACCGGCTTCGGCATCGAGTGCGGCCGGGTGGACGGCCGCTCCGGGGTCTGGCTGCCCGCAGCGGGGCCGCTGGCCGAGCGCAAGATCGCCGCCATCGGGGTCCGGGTGCAGCGCGGCGTCGCGCTGCACGGCATCTCGCTGAACGGCAACCCCGCCATGGACGGCTTCCAGGCCATCGTGCCGTGCGGAATCCGGGACGCGGGCGTCACCACGCTGACCAGGGAGCTGGGGTACGAGGTCACCGTCACCGAGCTGAAGCCGCTGGTGGCGGCGGCCATCGGGCAGGCGCTCGACGGCGAGCTGCCCGTGCGCGATCACACGCTCGCCCGTTCCCGAGCCACGGCGCCGACGGCGTAAGGTCGAGACAGTGACCACCGCTCACGAGACTCCCACGCCCCGCTCCACCCCCGGCGAGGCCGCCCGCGCCCCCCAGGGCCGCAAGCTGCTCCGCATCGAGGCCCGCAATGCCGAGACCCCGATCGAGCGCAAACCCGGCTGGATCCGCACCCGCGCCACCATGGGCCCCGAGTACACCGAGCTCAAGGGGCTGGTGAAGCGCGAGGGGCTGCACACCGTGTGCGAGGAAGCCGGCTGCCCGAATATCTTCGAGTGCTGGGAAGACCGCGAGGCCACCTTCCTCATCGGCGGCGAGCAGTGCACCCGCCGCTGCGACTTCTGCCAGATCGACACCGGCAAGCCCGCCGCGCTCGATCGCGACGAGCCGCGCCGGGTGGCCGAGAGCGTGCAGGCCATGGGGCTGCGCTACAGCACCATCACCGGCGTCGCCCGCGACGACCTCGAGGACGGCGCCGCCTGGCTCTACGCCGAGACCGTGCGCGCCATCAAGGCGCTGAACCCGAACACCGGCGTCGAGCTGCTCATCCCGGATTTCAACGCCGTGCCCGAGCAGCTGGCCGAGGTCTTCTCCGCCCGCCCCGAGGTGCTCGCGCACAACCTGGAGACGGTGCCGCGCATCTTCAAGCGCATCCGCCCCGCGTTCCGCTACGAGCGCTCGCTGTCGGTGCTCACCGCCGCCCGCGAGGCCGGGCTGGTCACCAAGTCGAACCTGATCCTCGGCATGGGCGAGACGCCGGACGAGGTCACCCAGGCCATGCGCGACCTGCACGAGGCGGGCTGCGACATCCTCACCATCACCCAGTACCTGCGCCCCTCGCCCCGGCACCACCCGGTGGACCGCTGGGTGAAGCCGGAGGAGTTCGTCGAGCACTCCCGGGTGGCCGAGGAGCTCGGCTTCGCCGGTGTGATGGCCGGGCCGCTGGTCCGCTCCTCGTACCGCGCCGGTCGGCTCTACGCCCAGGCCATGGCGCACCACGGCCGCGAGATCGCCCCCGCCATGGCGCATCTCGCGAACGAGGGCACCGCGTCGCAGGAGGCCAGCTCGGTGCTGGCCCGCTTCGGCAGCTGAGGTTTCGCGCCGGTCGGTGGGTGATCGCCGCACCGACCGGCTCGCTCACTCCCCGCCCGCGTCCCCGCTGCAGCTGACCATGGAGAACGGGCCGTTCGAGGTCTGCTCGGAGAGCACCCGGCCGTCGACCAGGATGCGGCAGGAGAGCTCCTCGCCGTCCTCCCCGCTCTGCGCCGTCAGGCTCACGTACTTCCCCAGCCCGTCGATGGTGACGTCCTTGTTCCACGGCAGCGGCGCCTCCGACTCCTGCGCGATATCGAAGTCCCGCCCCGAATACGTCACCGAAGCGACGCCGCCACTCCCCCGCACCTCGTAGGCGACGGTCACCTCCCGCTTCGCTTCCTTGTCCACCTCGTTCACGGCCCCCGCGATCAGTGCCATGCACCCGCCGACGCCAAGCAGGATCACCAGCGCGATCCCCCCGAGAATCCACGGCCACTTGGCCTTCTTCCGCGGCGGCTGCGCGTACCCCTGCGGCCCGTAGCCACCGGGGTACTGCCCCTGCTGCGGCGGCGCCGGGTACTGCTGGGGGCGCCCGTACTGATCGGTCATGAAGCCTCCCGCTCGATGATGCCTGTCCGCTATGAGTGCGGATCGATTGCTCATCGAACCAGGTCGGGCGGGTTTACGGATCGCTTTGCACGAACAGACTTTCACCGTCCACGGCACGTGCCCACGCCTCGCGCACGATGTCGAGCGCCGTCGCCGTTGCCGTCAGGCGTGTCTGCCCAGCCAGGCGGGCCGCGACCTCGTCGCGCTCGTCGAGGTTCACCGATACTCCTCCACCCAGCCCTCGGCGCGGCGCAGCGCGGCCTGAAGACGCTGCGGCCCCGCGAGTTCGGTGAGCCGACCGGGATCGCTGCGGCGATAGAGCGCGGCGACGGCCGAGCGCACATCCGGCTCCGCATCGCCGAGGGAGGGCCGCCGAGCCAGGTCGAGCACCGTCTGCTCCGGGGTCGTCACCAGCGCGCCGCCGAGGGACGTCCGTACCCGCTCCGCGTCGAGCACGTCCACATCGCGCTGCACGAACCGGACGACCGCCTGGCGGTCGACCAGCGTGATCGGCCGGTGCTGAGCCGGCACCGCGACCACCGCGGTGGCCAGGGCGCGCGGAATCACACCGTGCAGGCGAGCTGCGCTCACCCCCATCAGCACGGCACGGTCGGCCCCGTGGATCGCCGAGGCGATCCCCGCCGCAGCGGCTTCGAGATCCGGCAACCACGCCCGGCCCACCTGGTCTTGCGGCACCACGATGTAGTAACCGTGCGCGATTCGGTGCAGCACACCCCGCTCGGCGAGCCGCAAGAGCTCGGGGCTCGGTTGGGCATACAGCGAGGCGGCATCTCTCGCACGCACGGTTCGCAGCGGCGAGCGCGCCAGCAGACCTGGCAGGGACGTGCTACGGGCCGGACTCAACCTGCTCCTTCACTATGCGAATAGTTGGCTTATACCCCACTAAATGCATAGTAGTCGCGGATCGAGAAGGCGACCCTGGCCCACCGCCCCCGGAACGGACCGAAGCCCCGGCATCCCCCATCGGAATGCCGGGGCTTCGGAGAACCCTTACCGCAGAACGACTTACACGTCGTAGTACAGCTCGAACTCGTACGGGTGCGGACGCAGGTTGACCGGCGCGATCTCACCCTCGCGCTTGAGCGTGATCCAGGTCTCGATCAGGTCCTCGGTGAAGACGTTGCCCTCGGTGAGGTACTCGTGGTCCTGCTCGAGGCGGTCGATGACCGAGGCGAGGCTGGTTGGGGCCTGCGGGATGCCCTTGGCCTCCTCCGGCGGGAGCTCGTAGAGGTCCTTGTCGACGGGGGCGAGCGGCTCGATCTTCTTCTTGATGCCGTCCAGCCCGGCCATCAGCATGGCGGCGAAGGCGAGGTACGGGTTGCCCGAGGAGTCCGGCGCGCGGAACTCGATGCGCTTCGCCTTCGGGTTGTTGCCGGTGACCGGGATGCGGACCGCGGCGGAGCGGTTGCGCTGCGAGTACACCAGGTTGATGGGGGCCTCGTAGCCGGGGACCAGGCGGTGGTAGGAGTTCACCGTCGGGTTGGTGAAGGCCAGCAGCGAGGGGGCGTGGTGCAGGATGCCGCCGATGTAGTGGCGCGCCAGGTCGGAGAGGCCGCCGTAGCCCGCCTCGTCGTGGAAGAGCGGCTTGCCGTCCTTCCACAGCGACTGGTGCGCGTGCATGCCGGAGCCGTTGTCGCCGAAGAGCGGCTTGGGCATGAAGGTGACGGACTTGCCCTCGGCCCAGGCGGTGTTCTTCACGATGTACTTGAAGAGCTGCAGGTCGTCGGCGGCGCCGAGCAGGGTGTTGAACTTGTAGTTGATCTCGGCCTGACCGGCGGTGCCGACCTCGTGGTGCCCGCGCTCCAGCTCGAAGCCTGCGTTCTGCAGGTTGGTGGCGATCGTGTCGCGCAGGTCGACGTAGTGGTCGTACGGCGCCACCGGGAAGTAGCCGCCCTTGTTGCGGACCTTGTAGCCCCGGTTCAGCTTGCCGTCCGGGTCGCGCTCGGCGCCGGTGTTCCAGGAGCCGGAGACCGATTCGATCTCGTAGAACGAGCCGTTGATGCCCGAGTCGTAGCGGATCGAGTCGAAGATGTAGAACTCGGCCTCGGCGCCGAAGTACGCGGTGTCGGCGATGCCGGTGCTGCGCAGGTACTCCTCCGCCTTGCGGGCGATGTTGCGCGGGTCGCGCGAGTACGCCTCGCGGGTGAAGGGGTCGTGCACGAAGAAGTTGATGTTCAGCGTCTTGGCGGCGCGGAACGGGTCGAGCTGCGCGGTGCTGAAGTCGGGCAGCAGCAGCATGTCCGACTCGTCGATGGACTGGAAACCACGGACGGAGGAGCCGTCGAAGGCGAGGCCGTCCTCGACGAGATCGGTGGTGAACGCCTTGCCCGGGATGGAGAAGTGCTGCTGCACACCGGGCAGGTCGCTGAAGCGGATGTCGACGTACTCGACCTCCTGCTCCGCGATGTACTTGATGACCTCGTCGGCCGTGCTGAACGTCACTTGTTCTCCTTACCGATCGGTTCCCAGCCCGTGTCGATTGCGTGGGTTCGTCGTGAGACGGTATGGACGCGGTGTTTCCCGGCAATCAAGGCTGTGTTTCGCGAGTGTTACACGTACGTCGATTGGTGTGAGGTTGCCCGCCTCGCCCCCGCCCCTCGACGATCCTGCCATGCGCGAGGCTCGCGCACGACGTGGACACCGGTTTGCGGGCGCGCCCGACTAGCGATTGCCCAGGTGTAGCCCTTGATCTGCGCGGTCCGCAGCGAGCGGGCGGGCGCGGTGCCAGCGAAGTGCTGGCAGCCCGAGCGGGGCCTTACCTACATGCCGTGGAGAGAGGTCCCGAAAGGGGACCCCGCGTACCGGCACAAGTTAACTGCGGGTGTGCGGCCGCACCGGGTGAATCGGGCGGACGCGGCGGCACCTATTCTGGGGTCATGGCGCGTATCACCGGTTCCTGGCTGTCCGGACCCGCGGCGGAGCCGGGTGGCCCGGCCGCGGCGGGGTACCGGGGCGAGCAGTTCGGGCTGCCCGAGCAGGGGGCGGGCTCGGTCGCGGGCATGGGCAGGCGGGTGGTCGCGGTCTTCCTGGACTGGATGATCGCGGTCGGCATCTCCGCGCTGATCGTGCGCGGGGTGAATGCCAATCTGCCGCTGCTCATCTGGTTCGTCATCGGCATCGCGGCGGTGACGCTGTTCGGCTTCACCCCCGGCCAGTACTTCGCGCGGCTGCGGGTGGGCCGGATCGAGGGCCCGGTCCCGGTCGGCTTCGTCCGGGCGCTGGCCAGGCAGGCGCTGCTGGTGTTCGTGATCCCGGCGCTCTTCACCGACGCCGACGGCCGCGGCATGCACGACCGCGCCACCGGCACCGTGCTGGTGCGGTCGCGCTGATCAGCGGCGCCGGATGGTGCGCTGCATGCCGCGCATCTTGGCGTTGCCCGGCATCGGCCCCTTGGGCAGGGCGGGGCCGCTGCGCGAGCTGAGCGCGGAGAGCCTGCCCTCGATGTTGTCCATCCGCTTGGCGTCGATGTTGCGCGGCAGCTTGGTCAGGTAGCGCTGCAGCTCCTTGAGCGGCACCTGGCCCTCGTCGTTGCCGATCACGACGTCGTAGATCGGGGTGTCGCCGATCAGCCTCGCGGTGCGCTTCTTCTCCTGGGCGAGCAGCGAGCGCACCCGCTGCGGGTTGCCCTCGGCGACGAAGATGACGCCGGGCAGCCCGATCACCCGGTGTACCGCGTCCAGCTGGGTGGTGGCGGCGACGCCGTTGCTCACCCGCCACTTGCCCTGCAGGTTCTCCAGCACCCAGGCGGCGGCGCCCGCCTGGCCCTCGGCGCGGGTGTAGACGGTGCGCTGCACCCGGCGGCCGAAGATGATGAAGGCGAGCAGGACGCCGAGCAGGAAGCCGAGCGGCAGCAGGAACCACTGGATGCCGAAGATCAGCCCGATCAGGAAGAACAGCACGGTGCTGCCGAGCACCGAGCCGATCATCAGCGGGAGCAGCAGCTTGTCTTCCTTGCGCTGCATCTGGAACGCCTGCCACAGCTGCTGCCTGCGTTCCTTCGACTGCTGCTTGCGCGCCGCCTTCGCCGCGGCCTTCGCTTCCTTGGAAGCGGCCTTCCCTGCTGCCATGGTGCTCAGGATAGTGCCAGGCCGATCAGCCCCGCGCCGGGCTGCGGTCCGGCGGCTCCCGCCGCCCGACCACGCCGAGCACGGAGAGGTCGAGCGCGCCGGGGTTCTCGGTCCAGCCGCTGGCCCGCAGGTCGGCGGGGGACCGCACGCCCATCGCGTCGTGCAGCCCGATCGCCGCGCCCCTGGCGAGCTCGGCCAGCGTGCGGCCGGAGATCGGCCAGAGCAGGGTGCGGCTCCAGTTGTCGACATCGCGCCCGGCGTCCGGCGCGGTCCAGCCCAGCTCGCGCAGCCGCTGCGCACTCGCCGGGGAGATCGGTTCGAGCAGGAAATCGTTGCCCGCCAATTCCGCGGAGAGCCGGATGTCGAATTGCACGAATTGCGCGTAGCGGTTTCCGGAGGCGGCGAGCACCAGGGTCGCCCGGGACGGGAGTTCCGCGAGGCAGCGCGCGAGCGCGACCACGAAGCGATCCCAGTCACCGGCTGTCGAATCGTTCATTCTCAATCCCCGAGCCATCGAATGCGCCGATCATACGCCCGGAGGCGGGCCGCTCTCGTCGTATTTCCGGCCGACATCGGCGTGTCTCGCGCCGCGCAATTCGGCGCGGTGCCACGGAAGTACCCCCGATCCGGGGTCTGGCGCGATACCGCGCGGCGGTCGATAGTGCTCGGGTGACGATCGGGACGGTGATTCGCGCGCTGGCGGGGGCGCTGCTGGTACTCGGGGTGGTCGCGCCGGTGACGGCGGCGCAGCCGCAGCCCGCGTTCCAGTGGCGGGAGGAGTACCTGACCGCGCCGGACGGCACCCGGCTGCACGCCGACATCCTGCGCCCGGCCGGGCTCGCCGACGACGTGCGCACCCCGGTGATCATGACCGTGAGCCCCTACCGCAACCAGCTCGCCTACCTCACGCTGCCGCGCCCGCAGGGCGGCCCGGCCACCGACTACCTGCCGGTCGGGGCGCTGCTGGCGGCCGGTTACACCTACGTCATCGTGGATCTGCGCGGCTTCGCGGGCTCGTCCGGCTGCCCGGACTACGGCGGGCCGGGCGAGCGCGGCGACGTGCGGACGGCGGTCGAGTGGGCGGCCGACGCGCCGTGGTCGACCGGGAAGGTGGGGCTGTACGGCCTCTCCTACGAGGGCTGGGCCGGGGTGATGGGGCTCGCCGAGCGGCCGCGCGGGCTGGCCGCCGTCGCCACCTTCGGCCCCGCGGTGGATCCCTACACCTATCTGTACATGCAGGGCATCTCGTGGCGCTTCTCCGGCAAGCCGGTGGTGGAGACCGGATTGCGCCCGGCCGACGGGGTCGGCTTCGAGCATCTGCTCTTCGCTTCCATTCCGGGGCACTGGAATTCGTCGCCGGAGTACCGGGCGAATGCCGGACAGATTCCGCTCGACTGCTATCTGCCCTATCTCGCGGAGACCGCGAATCACGATCCGGACACCGCTTTCTGGCGGGATCGAGAACTGGTCGAGAAGGTGCGCGGCAGCACCGTTCCGGTATTCCTCGGCCAGGGGCTGACCGACTACAACACCCGCCCCTACCGGGTCTTCGATTTCTGGGACGCGCTCGGCCCGGGTGCGCACCGCGCCTGGTTCGGGCAGTGGGGGCACCGGGATTGCCAGGAGAAATGCGCGGGGCCGGATTTCACCGCCGAGGTGCGCGCCTTCTTCGACCGGCACGTGGCGGGCCGTGCGGTCGAGGTGCCCGGCCCGCGGATCACCGTGAACGCGGCCGACGGCACCTGGCGCGGCGAACAGCAGTGGCCGCCCGCCGACGCCGCGCGGGTCCCGGTGCCGTTGCGCACCGGCACCTACACCCACCGCGGCCTGCTGCCCGGACCGGACCGCGAGATCTGGACGATCTCCGAGCCGCTGCCGACGACCCAGCACCTCGCGGGCATCCCGACCGCGACGCTGCGGCTCGACGGCCCGCCCGCCGCCACGGTCGCGATGGAGCTCTACGACGTGGAGCCGAGCGGCCGCGCCACGGTGATCACCCGCGGCATCGCCCCGGTCACCGAGACCGCGCGGATCCGGATGCTGGCCCAGGACTGGCCGATCGCGGCCGGGCACCGGATCGGCATCCGGATCGTGGACATGGTGGACGACGTCTGGGTCGGCGCCGGGGTGAACGCGCCGGTCACGGTGGTCGCCGCCGAGGTCGAGTTGCCGCTGCTCACGGCGCTGCGCAGCGCCGACCTGCCGGGCGGCACCGGGGCCGACCTGATCAAGTGGAAGGCCGAGCGGGTGCTCACGCTCGGGCCGGGGGTGGTGGAGAATGCGAGTGTGCCGCTGAACCTCCCCGCCCCGAGTCCGGCCCCGTGACCGAGCCCGCCGTCACGCCGGTCGACGACGCGGTGGCCGAGCGCCTCGCCGTGGCGCTGCGCTGCGTGACCATCTCCACCGAGCCGCCGACGAACGCCGCCGACGGCGAGTTCGACCGGCTCGGCGCGCACCTGGAGCAGTCGTTCCCGCTGGTGCACCGGGAGCTGGAGTGCACCCGCTTCGGGCACAGCCGGCTGTACCGGTGGGCCGGGCGCGAGCCGGAGCGGGTGGCCGGGCTGCTGCTGGCACACCTGGACGTGGTGCCGGTGGACGACGAGAGCCGCTGGACGCACCCGCCGTTCGACGGCGTGGTGGACGACGAGTTCGTCTGGGGCCGCGGCGCCATCGACGACAAGAGCCGGGTGCTCGCGCTGCTGGAGGCCACCGAGGCGGCGCTGGCCGCGGGGGTGCGGCCGCGGCGCACGATCTACCTGGCCTTCGGCCACGACGAGGAGACCTTCGGCGACTCCGGCGCCGTGCGGATGGCGGCGCACCTGCGGGCGGCCGGGGTGCGGGCCGAGCTGCTGCTGGACGAGGGCGGCGTGATCGCCGAGGACCTGGCCGACGGCGTCGCGGTGCCGGTCGCCACCGTCATGGTCGGCGAGAAGGGGTACGCCACCGTGCGGATCGCGGCCACGCAGGTGGGCGGCCACTCCTCGATGCCGGGGAAGCAGACCTCGGTGGGCCGGGTGGCGCGCGCCGTCGCCCGGGTGCAGGACAACCCGATGCCGCTGCGGCTCACCCCGGTGATCGCGGACATGGTCGGCAGGCTGCGGCTGGTGATGCCGCGCGCGCGGCGAATCCTGCTGCGCGCGGCCAGGATCGCGGCGCCGCTGGTGATCCGCATCCTGGCCGCTGGGCCGCAGACCGAGGCGCTGGTGCGCACCACAACCGCACCGACCGTCTTCCACGGCGGGGTGAAGGCCAACGTGCTGCCGCAGCGCGCCGAGGCGCTGGTGAACTTCCGCATTCTGCCCGGTGATTCGGTGCAGAGCGTGCTGGAGCACTGCCGTGCGGTCGTCCGCGATCCGGGGCTGACCGTCGAGCTGGTCGGGCTCGCCTCGGAGCCGTCGGACACCAGCGGCCCCGGCCCCGCCTTCGAGCTGGTCGCGGAGCTGGCCCGCGCGGTGGTGCCCGGTATCGCGGTGACCACCGGGCTGGTCCCCGGCGCCACCGACTCCAGGCACTACGACGGCCTGGCCGGCACCAGGTGCAACTTCGCGCCGATCGTGCTGAGCAAGGCCGACCTGGAGCGGATCCACGGCACCGACGAGCGGATCTCCCGGCTCAACTACGCTCGCCTCATCGAATTCGACCGGCGCCTGCTCGACCGGCTCGCCGGCTGACCGCACCCGAACCGAGGAGCACAGCGATGGCCGGCTTCACCACGAACGGCTTTCCCGAGAGCGGCACCTTCGACGGCAGCGGCGGGCGGGTGGCCTGGTACACCCGGCAGCCGGGTGGCGACCCGCGCGGGGTGGTGATCCTGGTGCACGGCGTCGCCGAGCACGCCGGGCGCTACGCCGAGCTGGCCGAGCATCTCAGCTGCAACGGCTTCGCCGTCTACACCTTCGACCACATCGGCCACGGCGGCTCCGCCGGGGCGGGCACCGCGAATATCGGCTCGATGGGGGCCGCCGCGGACAATGTGGCCACCCTGCTGGACCGGGCCACCGCCGCGCACCCGCGCGCGCCGCGCTTCCTGCTCGGCCACTCGATGGGCAGCCTGGTGGTGCTGCACCTGCTCACCAGGGGCACCGCGCCGGAGCTGGCCGGGGTGGTGCTCTCCGCGCCGCCGCTGGACATCCCGCTCGGCAACCCGGTGCAGCGGCTGCTCGCCCCGCTGCTCACCAGGGCGCTGCCCGGGCTCGGCGTGCTGCAGCTGGACTCCGCCGACATCAGCCGCGACCCCGAGGTGGTGCGCCGCTACGACGAGGACCCGCTGGTCTTCCGCGGCAAGCTGCCCGCGCGCACCGCGGTGGAGATCATGGACACCGCCGAGCGGCTCAAGGGCAGGCTCGGCCGGCTCGACCAGCCGCTGCTCGTGCTGCACGGCACCGGTGACACCATCGCCGCCCCCTCCAGCGCCGACCTGCTCGATCAGCGCGTGACCTCGACGGACAAGTGCGTCCTCCGGTACGACGGCCTCTACCACGAGGTCTTCAACGAGCCGGAGCGCGACGCCGTCTTCGCCGACCTGTCCGGGTGGCTGCGGGCGCGCAGCGCGCCCGCGCGCCCCTCGGCCTAGGCGAAGCGGGTGTAGCAGGACTGCTCGCCGTCGAGCACCCCGAGCCGGAACGCCTCCAGCCGGGCGAAGCCGCTCGGCACCACCGCGCCGTCGACGTCGCTCGCAACGAAACCGTCGGCGAGCAGCCCGGAGACCGCCTCGTCGAGGTCGCCCGCGGAGAGCCGGGGATCGCTCCCCTCCCTGCTCAGCGCGGTGGTGACCGCGCCGGAGAGGCAGGCGGTGCGCAGCCCGGCGCTCTCCGCGCCGGTCAGCGACATGCCGCGGTCGCGCTGCACCGCGAGGGTGTAGCGGGAGACGAACGCGACGAAGGCGTTGTAGTCGCCGGTGACGATGGCCGAGAGCGGCGCGTCCTCGCCCGCCTTCGGGCCGCCGCGCTCGGCCAGGTCGGCGACGTCGGAGCCGATCGTGTCGGTGTCCGGGCAGTAGCTCACCGGCTCGGTCGGCGGCGCGCCCGCGCAGCTCCGGCCGACGCCGGAGTAGTCGAACCGCGGGGCCGAGGAGAGCGGCATGATCCGGCCGAGCGCGGAAGCCATGCTGGTCAGCGACTCCCGATCGACCGGGAGCTGGCCCTCCTCCTCGCCGTACTCGAAGGTGACCGGGAGGCTGCCGCGGCGCGCCTCGATCTCGGCCCGGTCGATCCGGGTGCAGCCCGCCACGCCGTCGGTGTAGCCGACCTGGACGGCGGTGATCCGCTCGAAGGCGGTGCCGTGCACGTTGTCCGGGTCGTTCGGGTCGCGGTCGCGCACCGCGACGGTGGCGCCGAGCACCGCGTTCAGGCCGTCGGTGGTGTTCAGCGTGAAGTGCGCGGAATCGCCCTCGGCGACGTAGCGCAGGAAGGCGCCGGCCAGGCAGTCCGCCTGCTGCTCCTGGACCAGGGTCGGGGTGGCCCGGTTCGACATCTTCGCCTGGCCCTGCACGGCGTGGCCGTACTCGTGCGCGAGCACCATGACGACGGCCATCTCGTCGAAGCTCTTCACCAGCTCGGGCAGCAGGATGCCGCGGTCCCAGCCGATCGAGTGGTCGCGGCCGCAGTACGCGGCGTTCACGAACTGGTAGGTGTCCTCGGCGCAGAACTCGACGGCCTGGTTCTTCGGCGCGGTGGCGTCCCAGGAGATGATCTTCGCGACCGGGGCGAAGGCGCCGTCGAAGTGCTTGGGCCACTCGGCCTGCCAGAAACTCTCGACATCGGTGAGCGCGTTCAGGGCGAGCGTGTCCATGGCGCCGCCGTCGCCGTTCTCCGCGGTCCTCGTGCTGTTCGGCACGTTGTCGCGCGGGCCGCTCGGGCCGGTGCTCGAGGTGGAACCCGCGATCTGCCAGGGATTCTCGGCGGCCGTCGCGGCGCGCGGCTTGTCGTTGGTGAAGCCGCTGGCGCAGCCGGTGAGCAGCAGCCCGGTCGCCAGGATGGCGGCGCAGAGCCGCGGCAGGGTCGTTCGCATTCGGTTGTCCTCCCCGGAAAGCACCGTCGAGCGTTCACATGCTAATCGCAGGCGAGGGCGGTGGCGTATCGCCTCAGTCGTCCAGCCGGATCCGGGCGAGGACGGCGCGGTGGTCGGAGCGCGGGACCGTGAGGGTGCGCACCGATTCGGCGGTGCCGCCCGCGAGCAGGACGTGGTCGATGCCGATCAGCGGGCCCCAGGCGCGGTCGGCGGGGAAGGTGAGCTGCGGTCCGGCGCCCGCGAGCTCGGCGGCGTCGGCGAAGCGCCCGCCGAGCAGCGCGCGGAAGGCGGTGTGGTCGCGGGTGGCGTTGAAGTCGGCGCCGACGACGACCGGGCCGGTGCTGGCGGCGAGAATCTGCTCGGTGCGGGCCATTTCGCCGGCCCAGGCGCCGAAATTCAGCGGGGGCGGCATGGGGTGGAAGTTGAGCACCTGGATCGGGCCGAGCTCGGGGTGGTCGACGGTGACGCCGAGGTTGGCCATCTCGAAGCCGTCGAAGCGGCGCTCGTCGCGGATCGGGTAGCGGCTGTAGATGCCGCTGCCGCCACCCCCGGTGCCCGCCTGCAGGTAGCGGTAGGGCAGGTCTTCGGCGAGCCCGGCGGCGTCCAGGCGGGCGACCGCCTCCAGGGTGAGTTCCTGCGCGGTGAGCACGTCGACCCGCTCGTCGCGCACCACCGCGCGGACGGCGTCGGCGTCGGCGCCGCCGAAGAGCAGGTTCGACTGCAGCACGGTGAGCGGCGGGCCGTTGCCCGCGTGGCCGTCGGCGACGAAGAGCGGGAGCTGGGTCCAGAACGCACCCGCCAGCACCGCGAGGGCGAGCGCGCCGGAGCGGTAGCGGCGCGCGACCGCGAAGAACAGGAGCGCGAGTACCGCGCCGAGCATCAGGTAGGGGGCGAAGGAGGCGAGCAGCACCGCCGAGAAGCGCTGCGAGATGCCGTAGTGCAGCGCGATGCCGAGCAGGGCGACGGCGACCGCGAGCCAGCCGAGCACCGAGCTGACCTGCTGCCACCAGCGACGCGGGCCGCGCGGGGCAGCGGCCGGGGTGGCGGGGCCGCCGGCACCGGCCTGCCCCGCGGTGCCGGGTCCGGCCGGCACGTCGGTGCGAGTAATCGGCTGCTCGGCGGCGCCGGGGCGCGCCGGGGAATCGAAGCGAGCCGTCGGCCGCTCGGCGGTGCTGGTCTGCCGCGACCCCGGGACACGGCTCGGCTCGGCCCCCCGGGGATCGCGGCCCGGATCGGGTGCGCGCTCCATGCGGGCGAGCCTACCCGGACGGCCGATCGACAGCGCGGCCCGCGATCCGGCCCCGGCTTCCCGGCGATGCGGGCTGCGGCGCGGCCCGCGGTCCGGCCCCGGCTTCCGGCGATGCGGACTGCGGTACGACACCGGCGGGCAGTGCTCCGGCGAGCCGGAGAGCACCGTGCCCGCCGGGGCGGTGGCGGGGTCAGCCGCCGAAGACCCGCTCCACCACGGCCTTCGCCCGCCGGGTGACGCGCAGGTAGTTGTCGAGGAACTCACCGCCGTCGTCGGTGGGCCAGCCTGCCACCTTCGCGACGGCGGAGAGCAGCGGGCCCGGCCCCGGCAGCTGGTCGCTCGGCTTGCCGCGGACCAGGACCAGCGCGTTGCGGGCGGCGGTCGCGGTGATCCAGGCGTCGCGCAGCAGCGCGACGTCGTCGGCGCCGAGCAGCCCGGTCTCCTCGATGACGTCCAGCGACTGCAGCGTCGAGGTGTTGTGCAGCCCGAGCACCTCGTGCGCGTGCCGCAGCTGCAGCAGCTGCACGGTCCACTCGATATCGGCGAGCCCGCCGCGGCCGAGCTTGGTGTGCGTGGCCGGGTCGGCGCCGCGGGGCAGCCGCTCGGAGTCGACCCGCGCCTTGATCCGCCTGATCTCGCGCACCGCGTCCGCGGAGACGCCGCCCTTCGGGTAGCGCACCTCGTCCACGACGTGCAGGAAGCGCACGCCGAGCTCCTGGTCGCCCGCGACCTGGTGGGCGCGGAGCAGCGCCTGCATCTCCCAGGGCTGCGACCACTGCCGGTAGTAGGCGGCGTAGGCGGCGAGGGTGCGCACCAGCGGTCCGTTCCGCCCCTCCGGCCGCAGCCCGGCGTCCACCTGCAGCGGCGGGTCGGTGCTGGGCGCGCCGAGCAGCTTCTGCAGCCGGTCGGCCACCGAGTTGGCCCACTTCACGGCCTTGGTCTCGTCGACGCCCGGCCGCGGGTCGCAGACGAAGAGCACGTCGGCGTCGGAGCCGTACCCCAGCTCCATGCCGCCCAGCCTGCCCATGCCGATCACCGCGAAGTCGGCGGGCGCGGGCTCCCCCGACTCCACCTCGTCGGCGCGGATCACCGCGAGCAGCGACGCCTCCAGCACCGCCACCCACACCGAGGAGAGCGCGCGGCAGACCTGCGGCACGTCCAGCAGCCCGAGCAGATCGGCCGAGGCCACCCTGGCCAGCTCGTGCCTGCGCAGCGAGCGGGCCGCGGCGACGGCGCGCTTCGCGTCGTCGTAGCGGGCGGCGGCGGTGAGGATGCCGCGCGCGACCTCGTCCGGCTGGGTGCGGCAGAGCAGCGGCCCCTGCGGGCCGTCGGCGTAGAGCCGGATCGTCTCCGGCGCGTTGATCAGCAGGTCGGGCAGGTAGGCCGAGGAGCCGAGCACGATCATCAGCCGCTGCGCGACCGCGCCCTCGTCGCGCAGCTCGCGCAGGAACCAGGTCTGCTCGTCCAGCGCCTCGGAGACCCGGCGGTAGGCGAGCAGCCCGGCGTCCGGGTTCGGGGTGTCGCCGAGCCACTCCAGCAGCGTCGGCAGCAGCAGCGTCTGGATCCGGCCCTTGCGCGCGACCCCGCCGGTGAGCGCGCGCAGGTGCCCGAGGGCATGCGCGGGCTCGGCGTAGCCGAGCGCGGCCAGCTGCCTGACCGCCGCCTCCGGGCTGAGCCGCAGCGCGTCCGAGTCCAGCCGCGCCACCGATTCCAGCAGCGGGCGGTAGAAGAGCTTGGCGTGCAGCCTGCGCACCCGAACGGTGTTGCGCCGGATCTCGGCGACCAGCACCCCGCTCGCGTCCAGCCTGCCGTCCGGGCGCACGTGCGCGGCGCGGGCCAGCCAGCGCAGCCCCTCCTCGTCGTCGCCCGCGGGCAGCGTGTGCGTGCGCTTGAGCCGCTGCAGCTGCAGCCGGTGCTCGAGCAGCCGGAGGAACTCGTAGGAGGCGGTGAGGTTGGCGGCGTCGTCGCGGCCGATGTAGCCGCGATCGGCGAGCACCGCCAGCGCCTCGGTGGTGTTCTGCACGTGCAGCGCCTCGTCCACCCTGCCGTGCACGAGCTGCAGCAGCTGCACCGCGAACTCCACGTCGCGCAGGCTGCCGTGGCCGAGCTTGAGTTCGCGCTCGCGCATGTCGGCGGGGACCAGGTCCTCCACCCGGCGGCGCATGGCGCGCACGTCGGCGACGAAGTCGGGGCGCTCGGAGGCGGTCCACACCATCGGCATGAGCGCGTCCCGGTAGGCCTGGCCGAGCTCCAGATCGCCGGTGGCAGGACGGTTCTTGAGCAGCGCCTGGAACTCCCAGGTGCGGGCCCAGCGCTTGTAGTAGGCGAGGTGCGAGTCCAGGGTGCGCACCAGCGCACCGGCCTTTCCCTCCGGCCGCAGCGCCGCGTCCACCTCGAAGAAGGCGGTGCCGCCGACGGTCATCAGCTCGGCGGCGAGCCGGGTGGCAGTGGCGTCGGCGGGCTCGGCGACGAAGAGCACGTCGACGTCGCTGACGTAGTTGAGCTCGCGGGCCCCGGTCTTGCCCATGGCGATCACGGCGAGGCTGACCTCGAGCGGCCCGTCCCTGCAGACCCGCGCGATCGCGACCGCGAGCGCCGCGGTGAGCGCGGCGTCGGCCATGTCGGCGAGCTGCCTGCCGACCACCTCGTAGGGCAGCACCGGCTCGTTCTCCACGGTGGCGGCCAGGTCCTGCGCGGCGAGCAGCATGAGCTGGTCGCGGTACCGCTTGCGCAGCAGCGGAACGACCTCGGGCCCGCTCTTCCCGGCCCGGAAGACCAGTGGCCCCGCGGCCGGGCCCCGCTCCGGCTCCGCCTCGACGACGGCGAGCAGCTCGGCGCGCAGCTGCTCGGCGCTCGGCAGCTCCTTCCGGCGCAGCTCCGGCCACGCCGACGGGTCGGCGACCAGGTGGTCGCCGAGCGCGCTGGAGGCGCCGAGCAGCGCGAACAGCCTGCCGCGCAGCGACTTGTCCGAGCGCAGCGCGGAATCCAGCTCGGCCCAGCCGGTTCCGAGCTCCTCGCGCAGCCGCATCAGGGTGGTCAGCGCCAGGTCGGCGTCGGGCGCGCGGGAGAGCGCCCAGAGCACCGGGATGCTCTCCACGTTGTCCCAGGCCAGCTCGCGCAGGTTGGCGGCGGCGTTCGGCTCGAGCAGGCCGAGCCGTCCGACGCCGGGAACTGCGGAGCGCGCTGTCGGGGGCCGGGCCATACCGCCAAAACTACAGCGTCTAGAGCCCCAGGTACTCGCGCAGCTCCCACGGCGTGACCTGACTCCGGTAGCCCGCCCACTCCCGGCGCTTGTTGCGCAGGAAGAAGTCGAAGACGTGCTCGCCGAGCGCCTCCGCGACCAGCTCGGACTTCTCCATCGCGGCCAGCGCCTCGTCCAGCGTGCCAGGCAGCTCGCGGAAGCCCATGGCGCGCCGCTCGGCCCTGGTCAGCGACCAGACGTCGTCCTCGGCCTCCGGCGGCAGCGTGTACCCCTTCTCGATGCCGCGCAGCCCGGCCGCGAGCAGCACCGCGAAGGTCAGGTACGGGTTGCAGGCGGAGTCGGGGCTGCGGATCTCGACCCGGCGCGAGGACGACTTGTTCGGCGTGTACATCGGCACCCGGACCAGCGCGGAGCGGTTCGACCGGCCCCAGGAGGCCGCGGTCGGCGCCTCGCCGCCGTGGATCAGCCGCTTGTAGGAGTTCACCCACTGGTTGGTGACGGCGCTGATCTCCGGCGCGTGCTCCAGGATGCCCGCGATGAAGGCGCGCGCGGTGGCGGAGAGGTTCTGCGAGTCGTCCGGGTCGTGGAAGGCGTTGGCCTCGCCCTCGAACAGGCTCATGTGGGTGTGCATGGCGGAGCCCGGGTACTCCGAGAACGGCTTGGGCATGAAGGTCGCGCGGACGCCCTCGTCGATCGCCACCTCCTTGATGAGGTAGCGGAAGGTCATCACGTTGTCGGCCATGGAGAGCGCGTCGGCGTAGCGCAGGTCGATCTCCTGCTGGCCGGGCGCGCCCTCGTGGTGGCTGAACTCCACCGAGATGCCCATCGACTCCAGCGCGTCGATCGCGTGGCGGCGGAAGTTCGGCGCTGAGTCGTGCACCGCCTGGTCGAAGAAGCCGCCGGAGTCGGCCGGGGTCGGGTCGCTGCCGTCCGCCGGGCCGTTCTTCAGCAGGAAGAACTCGATCTCCGGGTGCACGTAGCAGCTGAAGCCGACGTCGCCCGCCTTGTTCAGCTGGCGGCGCAGCACGTGCCTCGGGTCGGCCCAGGAGGGCGAGCCGTCCGGCATGGTGATGTCGCAGAACATCCGCGCCGAGTGCTGGTGGCCCTTGCTGGAGGCCCAGGGCAGCACCTGGAAGGTGGAGGGATCCGGGCGGGCGACCATGTCGGCCTCGGAGACCCGGGCGAAGCCCTCGATCGCCGAGCCGTCGAACCCGATACCCTCTTCGAAGGCGCCCTCGAGTTCGGCCGGGGCGATCGCCACGGATTTCAGGTAACCGAGCACGTCGGTGAACCAGAGCCGCACGAATCGGATGTCGCGTTCCTCTAGGGTCCGCAGCACGAATTCCTTCTGGCGATCCATGGTGGCGAGCGTAAGCACCCGGCGTTAAATCCGTGTTACATGCAGGCACGAGTTCGCTACGGCTTCATTCGGTACAGAGCGCACAGCCCGCGCGCGACCGCTGTGAGCTGCTCAGCAGGTGAGCCCGGGCGCCGGTTCGGTCAGGTTCACCAGGTACTCCACCACCGCCCGGTCCACGCACTGCACGCCCGCCACCAGCGCCACCGTGTGCCGGTTGCCGCGGTAGGTGATGAGCGCGGCGTCCAGCTGGGCGGCCAGCTCGACCCCGGCCTGGTACGGCGTCGCCGGGTCCTCGGTGGTGGAGACGACCACGGTCTTCGGCAGCCCGGGCGGGTCGATCCGGTGCGGGTTGCCGGAGTTCGGCACCGGCCAGGACGCGCAGAGCTCCAGCGGCGCGGCGCCGGTGCCGCGGCCGTCGTCGAGGAACGGCGCGGCGACCCGGAACTCGGTGTCCTGCCTGCCCGCGACCGCGGGATCGGTGATCCGCGGGTCGTCCACGCAGCGGATGGCGTTGAAGGCGTCCTGGGTGTTGTCGTAGCTGCCGTCCTCGCGCCTGCCGTCGTACATGTCGGCGAGCTGCAGCAGGGTGTCGCCGCGGCCGTCGCGCAGCTCGTCCAGGCCGAGGGTGAGCACCTGCCACAGGTCGTCGGTGTAGAGCGCCTGCTGCACGCCGGTGATGGCGTCGCCGTAGCTGAGGCCGCGGGTGTCGGTGGTGGCGGCCGGGCGCGCGGCCAGCGGGTCGACCAGGGCGCGGAAGCGGGTCACCGCGGCGGCGCGGTCGGTGCCGAGCGGGCACTCCGGGTCCGCGGTGCACTGCGCGGCGTAGCCGTCGAAGGCCAGCTGGAAGCCCGCGGCCTGGCGCAGCGATTCGGCCACCGGGTCGCTGGCCGGGTCGACCGCGGCGTCGAGGACCAGCGCGCGCACCCGGTCCGGGAACTTCTCCGCGTACGCCGCGCCGAGCCGGGTGCCGTAGGAGTAGCCGAGGTAGCTGAGCTTCGGGTCGCCGAGCACGGCGCGGATGACGTCCATGTCCTGCACCACCTCGCGGGTGCCGACGTGCTCGAGGAAGCCGGTGCCGGTGCGCTCGGCGCAGCGCCCGGCGTAGTCCCGGTTGTCGGCCTCGGCGGCGGCGATGCCGGCCGGGTCGTTGTCGGTGGGTGGCTCGGCGCGCTCGGCGTCCGCCTCGCGCGGGGTCAGGCAGGCGATCACCGGCTGCGAGGCCCCTACTCCGCGCGGGTCGAAGCCGATCCGGTCGAACCGCTCGGCCAGCGGGGTGCCGGAGCCGACGCCGGTCATGGTGAGCCCGGAGACGCCGGGGCCGCCGGGGTTGAGCAGCAGCGAGCCGATCTTCTTCCCGCTCGCGGGCACCAGGGAGAGCGCGATCTTCGCGGTCGGGCCGCCGGGGTCGGCGTAGTCGACGGGGACCTCGATCCGGGCGCATCTGGCATTCGGGGCGAAGGTGTCGTCCGCGCCGCCGAAGTCGGCGCAGGACTGCCACTCGGGCCGCTGGTCGTAGAAGCGCTCCAGGCCGGTGGGGGCCGGCGGCAGCGCCACCGGCTCGTCGCGGTCGATGGTGCAACCGGTCACGAGCAGCGTGAGCAGCGCCGCCACCGCCCCCGGTGCCCGCCCGGCGGCTGCCCGCGTCCGGCCGCGCACCGGACGTCCGGCCGTCCCGCTGTCCCGCCACCCGCGCACCGATCGCATACCGACGATCCTGGCAGAACCGGGTGACCGGGTCGCCACCGCGGCAACCCGCGCGCCGCGGGGCCCTGTGATCGATTGCACCGGCGAAGGCGGCTGTGCCACCCCCCTGCCCGGTGGCACACTTGAACGGTCACCCAACCCGGGGACCCTGCACGGGCCTCGAGGAATCGACGAAAGGGACATCGATGTCCGTATCCGGTGCCGAAACCCCTGCCTACGGCGCAGCCCCCGCGACCGCCCCCACCCGCCGCAAGACCCGCGTCCAGCACCTCGCCCAGATGAAGACCTCGGGCGAGAAGTGGTCCATGCTGACCGCCTACGACTACTCGACGGCCCGGCTCTTCGAGGAGGCTGGCATCCCGGTGCTGCTGGTCGGCGACTCCGCGGCGAACGTCGTCTACGGCTACGACACCACCGTGCCGATCACAGCCGACGAGCTGATTCCGCTGGTCCGCGGCGTCGTCCGCGGCGCGCCGAGCGCGCTGGTCGTCGCCGACCTGCCCTTCGGCAGCTACGAGTCATCGGCGCAGCAGGCGCTGGCCACCGCCACCCGCTTCCTCAAGGAGGGGCAGGCGCACGCGGTGAAGCTGGAGGGCGGCGAGCGGGTCGCGGACCAGATCGCGCACATCACCGCCGCCGGAATCCCGGTCATGGCGCACATCGGCTTCACCCCGCAGAGCGTGAACACGCTCGGCGGCTTCCGGGTGCAGGGCCGCGGCGACGGCGCCGAGCAGTTGATCGCCGACGCCATCGCGGTCCAGGAGGCGGGCGCCTTCGCCGTGGTGATGGAGATGGTCCCGGCCGAGCTGGCCGGGCAGGTCACCCGCAAACTCACCATTCCGACCGTCGGCATCGGCGCCGGGGTCGAGTGCGACGCCCAGGTGCTGGTCTGGCAGGACATGGCCGGGTTCACCAGTGGGAAGACGGCGAAGTTCGTGAAGCGCTTCGGCGCGGTCGGCGACGCGCTGCGCGATGCCGCCGCCTGCTACGCCGACGAGGTGCGGCGGGGCACATTCCCCGCACCGGAGCACACCTTCTGACCGGAGCCGGTGGCAGACTCGGGGGAACCGAATCACCCGATCGACACAGAGGTTCCGATGCCGCTCCCCCGTTGGATGTCCCGTAGCGCGCTGCTCGCCGCCGCCATGTTCGGCGCGGTCGCGCTGACCGCATGCGGGGGAACGACACCCGCCCCGACCGGCAGCGCGGGCAGCACCACCAGCGCACCGGGCAGCACCACCCGCAGCACCGGCCCGGCGCCGACGCCGGGCGCGGCCGCCCCGCTCACCGTTCCGGACGCGGCCGCCACCGACCTGTGCAACATGCTGCGCCCCGAGCTCTCCAACTTCCGGGTGCAGGGGCCGACGCTCGGCCGGATCGGGCTGAACGCGCTCGTGCACGAGTGGGCGCTGCGCAACGGCGGCATCAACGGGCAGGTGCTCGCGGACAAGGCCGTGGTCGACCGCACCCTCACCGGCGCCTGCCCCGACGTGCACCAGCAGGCGATCGAGGCGCTCGGGCTGCCGAACCTGGCCGCGGGGATCGCCTTCTGATGCGTGCCGTGTACCCGCCGATCACCCCGCACGACAGCGGCCTGCTCGCCGTCGGCGACGGCCAGCAGCTGTACTGGGAGGTGAGCGGGAACCCCGCGGGCAAACCGGTGGTGTTCCTGCACGGCGGGCCCGGCGGCGGAACGGCGCCGTTCCACCGGCGGTTCTTCGACCCGGCGGCGTACCGCATCGTGCTCGTCGACCAGCGCGGCTGCGGGCGCTCGACGCCGCACGTCGCGGACGGCGCCGACCTCGCGGTGAACACCACGCCGCACCTGATCGCCGACATCGAGGCGCTGCGCACCCGGCTCGGCATCGAGCGCTGGCAGGTCTTCGGCGGGTCCTGGGGGTCGACGCTGGCGCTCGCCTACGCGCAGCGGTACCCGGAGCGCGTCACCGAACTGGTGCTCCGCGGCATCTTCCTGCTCCGCAGGAAGGAGATCGACTGGTATTACAACGGCTCCGCCGGGTACCTCTACCCCGAGGAGTGGGAACGGTTCCTGGCACCCGTGCCGGAATCCGACCGCGACGGCGACCTGGTCGAGGCCTATCACCGGCTGCTGCACTCCCCGGACGAGGAGCTGGCGCTGCGGGCCGCGGTCGCCTGGTCCACCTGGGAGGGCGCGACCAGCTCGCTGCTGCCGCAGCCGGACCGGGTCGCCGAGACCGCCGAACCGCGGTTCGCGCTGGCGTTCGCGCGGATCGAGAACCACTACTTCCGCCACGGCGGCTTCCTCGACGAGGGGCAGCTGCTGCGCGACATCGGCGCGCTGGCGGACGTTCCGGGCGTGATCGTCCAGGGCAGGCACGACGTGGTGTGCCCGGCGACCAGCGCGTGGGAGCTGCACCGGGCCTGGCCCGGCTCGGTGCTGCACGTGGTCGACGACGCGGGACACGCGGCCGCCGAACCGGGTACCGTCCATCGCCTCGTCGAGGCGACCGACCGCTTCGCGAAGGAATCCCCATGACCGCCACCGCCGGAGCCGCCGCCGTCACCGCGCTGAGCGAGGACACCGACCGCCTGCTCGCCGCCGAGCCGGACGTGCGGGCAGACGCACCGGACTCGGTGCACCAGATGCGGGTTGCCACCCGCCGCCTCCGCAGCGTGCTCCGCTCCTACGGGAGCCTCTTCGAGGCCGAGCCCGCCGCCGAACTCGGCGCCGAGCTGAAGTGGCTGGCCGGGGTACTCGGCGAGGCGCGCGACGCCGAGGTGCGCGCCGAGCGGTTCGCCGGGCTCGTCGAGGCATACTCCCGGCGCGGCACGGTGCGCAGGGACGCGCTCGGCACCCGGCTGGTGCGCGCCGAGCGCGACCGCTACGCCGCCGCGCACGCCGCCGTGCTGGAAGCGCTGGACGGCGCGCGCTACGCGGAGCTGCACATCGCGCTCGCGCTCTGGCGCGAGTCGCCGCCGCTGCTGCCGACGCGCTCCCAGCTGCCGGCGCCGCAGGTGTTCGAGGGGGTCCTGCGCGCCGACCGCAAGCGGCTGACCAAGAAGGCGGGCAGGCTCTCGACCGTCTCCGGTGCCGAGCGGGTCGAGCTGCTGCACGACATCCGCAAGTCGGCCAAGCGGCTGCGCTACTCGTGCGAGGCGGCGGCCGAGACCATCGGGGCCGAGGCGGCCGCGGCCGGGGACCGGGCCAAGAAGTTGCAGACGGTGCTCGGTGACCATCGGGACGCGGTGGAGTCGCGGGACGCGATCCTGGTGCGGGCGGAGGAGGCCGAGGCGGACGGTGGGTCGCGGCGGATCTACGCCGAGCTGGCCAAGGCGGAGAAGAAGGCGGCGCGCAAGGCGCTGGCCAAGTACCCGGACGCGCTGGCGAAGCTGAAAGAGCACGGGCACGTGCGGGCCCCCGAGCCCGCCTCGAGGCCGGAGCAGAACGAGGGCGCGTCGGGCAAGAAGGTCGCGGCCGACCGCAACGGCAGCGGGACCGCCGTGCACGCCGAATAGGGGCCGCCGTGGACGCCGCCACCTACAGCGGCAACCAGGCCGGCCACCACGGCGGCGTATTCCCCGGCGGGCAGACGGGGTGCACAATCGTGCCCCCAGGATCGTGCAACCACACCATCATGGCCCACACCGCCACCAGCGACCCCGACAAGCACACCAGCAGGGTCACCGGCAACCGGATCACCGCGGGCACGCGCGTCCCCAGCCGGTGACCGAGGAGCAGCACCACCACCCACCACACCCCGACCGCGACCGCGTTCGGCATCCACATCACCAGCAGGATCAGGTGCTCGCCGGGACCAGCCGCGTCGCAATCCCGCCACGACCGCGCCACGGTATCGGTGACCACTTTCGAGGTGCCGATCCCCGCGGCGACGGCGACCACCAAATAGAGCATGTACAGCCGGAACGAGGGCCAGACCGCCCGCGGCGCGGCGGAGTTTTCCGCCGTCACTGCGTCACCCGGATCTGCGTGGTCGGCTTCCCCGAGCTCAGCGCCGAATCCATCTCGTTCATCGCCTGCTCGATACCTTCGTGCAGCTGTGCCTGCGTGAGATCGCTGCCGTACCGCTCGTAGAGCTGGACGCCGATGCGCATGGTGATGTCGTCGCCCGCGTCACTCACCCCGGTCGCGCCGGTGCCGAGGTTGGCGCCCGCGAGCAGGGTCTCCTCCGGGAAGCCCGCCGCCCGACCGACGTATCCGTAGTGGATATTGGAGTAGATGTCGTAGAAAACCGCCCGATTCTGCGACGGATCCTTGAAGTAGTAATCGTTATCCGCGGACAGACCGAGTTTCTCCTCGAGGATCGGCTTGTGATCCCACGGCCCTCCCACCTCCACCATGTCGTAGAGCAGCGACGCGGCAGATGCCTGGTCCACAGCGGGTGGCAAGACGACCTGCCACCAGTGCGGTTCGTTCAACTGCGACATACGAGCGACCTCGGTCGAAGCGATATTGGTCTTCATCTCGTCGAAGATGAACTCCTCCGCCCGGGTGAACCGTTTCTCGCTTTCGGTGTAGTCATCGAGGTTCATCTGGGTGTCCGCCAATTGCCGCCACTTGCTGTATTCGTGCCGCGCCCGGTCGAGGGCGTTGTCGATCGGCTCACCCGTGATCGGATCGACGCCGGTCCCCGCGTACTTCACCGCGACAAGGCGGTCGAGCTCGGCCCTGGCCGCCCCGACCTGCTGCGCGGTCTGCGGAGAGGCCGCCGATGCCCGGGAGTTCCCGGCACCGAACTGGTTGCCGCGGGCGCGAATCTCCTGTGCGTTCGTCGCGATCACGGTGCTGAACTCGTCGATCGCCGTGTCGAGTCCGTGCAGCGCGGTGTCGATCGCATCCTGGTGTGCTCGATGCCGGGCGGGGATATTCGTGAACCGTGGATTCTTCGCGTCGATCGGTGCCTCGAGGGTATCGAGATCGACCAGCCAGGTGTCGCCGACAATGAAGGTCGCGGCGGTGGTCCGGTCGTTCTCGACGTCGCCGACCCTGGCGCGGACGATATTCCGCTCGCTCTCCAATCGACCGGCGGCCGCGTCCAGCGCATCCGCGAACTCGCCGTTCTCGATGCCGAGCTTCCGGCCCTCGTCGACGTACTCGGCAATGCGCTCCCCCGCGGCGTCCGCTGCCTTTCCGAGCCACTGGGTATCGGCGAAGTGGGTGTTCATTCGCCGCAGCTCGTTTCCATAGGAGGTAGTGCCCGCTCGGATCTCGGTCGCCCAGACGCGGAGTCCGTCGATATCCCACCTGTCGAGTTCGGATCGCGTCGGCATCAGCGCTGCCCGCCTGCCGGGTCGAAGGCCAGCGAGCGCAGCTTCCGCGTGAAGTCGTCCTCGGTCATCGCGTAGTTGTCGGCGCACGAGACGAGCAATGTCGACAGTTCGGTCAGGCGCCACGAAACCCGTAGCCACGCACCCTCGATGTATTCACCCGCGGTCGCGCAGGCTGCCGCGATCGCGCAGCCGGGCAAGGCGGTGCGCACGGCTGTGCCGGTCGTGCGCACGTCGATCCGGTCGATCTCGGCTCCCACCTCGGCCACGACGGTCGCCAGCTTGCGCAGCTGCTGAATATCGGCTTCGAGCATGGTTCGACTCCCCCCTGCGGAATCGGCGTCCACCCCATGGACGCCAGACCTCCGACAGCATGCGCCGACCGTGTCCAGGAACCGAGCACCGGACGCGGCACCGCGCATCCGTGGCGAACCGGGGACGGAGCCGGAGTGTGCTTACGGGCCGGTGTCCGGCAGGCGCCACCCCGGCGCACCGTCACCCGGCCGCACCCGGCGGCGGCGAAAACCGTTCCTCGGCAACGGCACAGCTCGGGCCGGAGCCCCGCCGTCGCGGCGTCTCAGGTGGCCGGGTAGCCGAACCGCACGTGGCGGGCCGCCGGATCAGCGCCGATCAGCCGAACCCCGACCCGCGCCCCCTCCGGCGGCTCCCCGGTGCAGGGGGCGAGGATCGGCGGGTCGGCGACGAAGATCTCGGCGGGCTTGGCGCCCGCCGCTTCGCGCAGCACCACCGCGTCGAACTCGGCGCCGATCCGGGGCGCGAGCAGAGTCGCCTCCGTCAGGTCGACGCAGGCACGGTCCACCTTGTTCGCCGTGCTGTCGCTGCGTTTCATGGCGTTGGCGGCTTCGGTCAATCCGGTGCGCACCCAGTCCGGTATAGCGGTGCCCGCGCAGCGGGCCAAGCAGATCTCGGTGGTGAAGCGGTCGGAGAGGCGGCGCAGCGGGGCGGTGACGTGGGCGTACGGGGCGCCGAGGCCGCTGTGCGCCGGGGCGTCGGGTACGGCGGCGGGTTCCGCGCCCACCCCGAAGACGGTGTAGGCGGCGCCGCGCAGCAGCGTCGTCGCCTCGGAGTTGAGCACCAGCCCGGCGGGGGTGTTCGGGTCGAGCCCGGCCAGCATCCGGCCGACCGGCTGCTCGGCGGGCCAGGCGACGCCGAGCGCGGCGGCGGTGCGGCGCATGGCGGCGACCGCGGAGTCCGGCGGGGCTGGCATGGTGCGCAGCAATCCGACGGGCTCCGGCGCGTCCAGCATGATGCGCGCGGCGCACATCCCGACCAGCAGCGAGACCTGCTCGTTCCAGTCGTCGGCTGCGGTGCGCGGCTCCAGCGCCAGCCTCCAGTGCCCGCTGACGCCGTCGTCCGCGACGACGCTCTGCGCGGGCAGCCGCAGCGCGATGGCGCCGCGCTGCAGCCCGGCCTCGATGCGGAGCGCGCCGAACTCGGGCAGCCCCGCGATGGCGGCGGGCAGCGTCCCGGCGTCGGCGGCGGCCTGCACCCCGGCGTAGTCGAGGCGGGCACGGGACCGGATCAGGGCGCGCTCGACGCGGTAGCTCCGCGGAGCGGCGCGGGAGTCCAGGTCGACGGTCCACAGCGCGACCGGCCGGTCCACGTCGGGCAGCAGGCTGGCGGCGCCCTCGGAGAGCACCGGCGGGTGCAGCGGGACGGTGCCGTCGGGCAGGTAGTAGGTCTGGCCGCGGGAGCGGGTCGCCGCGGCGAGCGCGCCGTCCGGCCGGACCACAGCGGCCACGTCGGCGATGGCGTAGTGCAGGGTGAAGCCGGTGGCGCCGCGGGTCAGGTGCACGGCCTGGTCCAGGTCCATGGCGCCGGGGGGATCGATCGTGACGAAGGCGAGGTCGGTCCGGTCGCGGCGAAGGCCCGCGAACGCGTCGATCGCGTCGCGGGCCTCCGTGACCGCCGCGTCCGGGTACCCCGTCGGGAGGTCGAACTCGGTGCGAACGGCGCCGAAGTCGACCGGTGCGGAGCGGATCCGCCGATGGAGTTCCACGGGGGAGACGCTACTGCAGCGCCAGCATGGTGCCGCTGAGCTCGTTCAGCGGCCCGTAGACCGTGAACGTGACGCGCCCGTTCGGCACCTGCGCGGAGACGTCGGCCGCCGCGTCGAGGGCCTGGCCGAACGAGGCGGCCGACGGGTGCGGCAACCCGGCGATAGCACGACCGACATTGTTCTGGGCCACGAACGCGGTGTCGGCCGGGCTGAGGTCGACCTGCACCCCGCCCGGCAGCGGGGTCACCGCGACGGCACCGGCCGAACCGGCCCCGAGAGCGGCGAAAACCGAAGCGGCACCGGCGATCAGCGCACCGGCTACCAGAGAACGAACTACCCGCATAGAGATGAGACCTGCTTCCCACGATCGGAGATGAAACGGCCCTGAGCTACCCGGCGAGCACCCGGCGCGGGGCCTTGCCAACGGCGCTCACTCTATGACGCCGGTCACGGCATCCGCCAGTCACGGAGCGGTCACCATCCGGCCGCCGAACGGTCGTGCTCGGGTACGGTGACGGGCGTTCGAACGCAGTCGATCCACGGGAGTTGCCGCCGCATGTCCACGATTCTCTTCGATTACCTCCTGCCCGTCCTCGGCCCGGACCAGGCGGCCTACTGGGCGCAGGTGTTCGTGGTCGCTCCGGTGTGAGACCCGTCTCACCACCCCTTTTCGTCGCCTCCCGTTCATTCCGGACGGGAGGCGTCGTCGTTTCCGGGCCGCTAGCATCCCGCCCGTGATCAGAACGAATGCCGCCGTCGCGGCCTGTGCCACCGCCCTCGCCCTGGTTCTGGCCGGGTGCGGCGGGGACGATGCCGCCGCCCCGGCCGGCTCCAGCTCCGCCGCTGCCACCTCGGCCCCGCAGGTGGTCGACGCCGTCAAGGCGGGCACCTTCGTGGTCAGCTTCCGCAGCGCCTTCCCGGCCCTGGCGAGCGGCAAGGACGACGCCGCGCTGAGCAATACGCTCAACCAGACCTGCGGCGACATCAGGGTGGGCAAGCCGGAGGCCGACGTGCAGGCGTCGGTGGCGGACCGGGTGGCGGCGAACGGCAAGAAGGGGAGCCCCGAGGAGGCGGCCGCGATCTTCCAGATGATCAAGCTGATGTGCTGAGCCGACCGCGGCCCGCCCCCGAGC
>NZ_JBHUXA010000022.1:0-123945 GCF_042669725.1 Nocardia sp. NPDC057227
CCCGAGCGGGGGCGGGCCGCGGCGGGCCGGCGGGCGAGCCGGCCTGTAAGCCGGATCCTGTCCTCGGTTCGCACCGAGGGGCGACCATCCATCTGGACACACCGTCGCCGGGTGCCTCTAGCGGTCAACCCGCAGGCTCGGGCGAGCAGCCCTCGAACACCTGCGCAGCCGCACCGCGAGCGGTGCGGCCTTCGACCTTGCTCCGGGCGGGGTTTACCGAGCCGCCCCGGTCACCCGGGGCGCTGGTGCGCTCTTACCGCACCGTTTCACCCTCACCACACGGCCCCGAGGGGCCATGGGCGGTCTGTTCTCTGTGGCACTGTCCCGCGGGTCACCCCGGGTTGCCGTTAGCAACCGCCCTGCTCTGCGGAGTCCGGACTTTCCTCGGCGGCGGGCAGCGACACCGAGGTGCCCGTTCCCGTCGCCGCGGCCGCCCGGCCGACTCGCCCGCCGCTACAGCGTACTCGGTAGCGTCATGTGCCATGGAACGTGTCGAGGTCAGTTTTCCGTCGGGGAGCGATCACTGTGCCGCCTGGCTCTACCGACCGGACGGAGCGCCCAAGCCGCGCCCGCTGGTGATCATGGGACACGGTCTGGGGGCCAATCGGGAAATGGGGCTCGATCGGTATGCCCGGCGGTTCGCCGCCGCCGGGATGGGGGTGCTCGTCTTCGACTACCGGCACTTCGGGGCGAGCGGGGGGACGCCGCGGCAGCTGCTGAGCATCGCCAGGCAGCGCGACGACTGGCGGGCGGCGATCGCCTTCGCCCGCACCGTCCGCGGCTTCGACCGCACCCGGATCGCGCTGTGGGGCACCTCCTTCGGCGGCGGCCACGTGCTCACCGTCGCCCCGGAGGACAGCTACCTGGCCGCCGTGGTGGCGCAGGTGCCGTTCACCAGCGGGTTCGCCGCCGGCCTTCGCAAGGGGCCGATCAGCCTGACCAAGGTGACGGCGATCGCCCTCACCGACGTGCTCGTCGGGCCGCTGCGGCGCAGGCCGATCGGGATCCGGCTCGGCGGGCGCAAGCGGGCCGCCGCGCTGATGAGCGCGGCCGACGTGCCCGCCGGGTTCGGCAGGCTGGCCGAGGAGAGCGAGCGCTACCGGCCGAAGGTGGCGGCGCGGGTGGCCTTCCCGGTGCTCTTCGACTCCCCGGGCAGGCGGGCGAAGAAGCTGCACATGCCGGTGCTGTACACGGTGGCCGACAACGACTCGGTGGCGCCGGTGCAGCCGACGCTGCGGGCCGCCGAGCGCACCAAGCACGCGGTGGTGAAGCGGTATCCGGTGGGGCACTTCGACGTCTACTTCGACGACGTCTTCGAGCAGGTCGTGCGCGACCAGACCGACTTCCTGGTCTCGGTGCTCCGCCCCTGAATCAGCTGTGCCTGCGGAAGATCCGCCAGGTCACCAGCCCGGCGACGGAGCCGAGCAGGACCTTCGGCACCCAGGGGCGGCGGGTGGGGTCGAGCGCGGCGTCCTGGCCGCGCTGCACCAGTTCCTCGGCCTGCTCGCGGATCTCGCCCGCGCGCTCGGCCGCCACCCGCACCGACTCGTCCGGTTCGCCGCCACCGCTCGCCCGTACCTCGGCGGCGATCTCGGCGATCCGCTCCTCGCCCGGCGTTGTCTCGTCCCCGGTGCTGGTCATGGCTGCTTCTCCTTGTCGTGATCGGGAATGTCGCGCAGCGGGAGGAAGGGCTCCTCGTCCGGCGGGAGCCCCTGCTCGATCCGCCTGCCGCGGGCGATCTCGGCGTTGAACTCGGCGCCGAGCAGCACCGCGATATTGGTGATCCAGAGCCAGACCAGGAAGATCACGGCGCCGGCCAGCGAGCCGTACACCTTGTTGTAGGAGCCGAAATTGGCCACGTACAGCGTGAATCCGGCCGAGGCGACGATCCACACCAGCACCGCGAGCACGCTGCCGGGGGTGATCCAGGTGAAGCCGGGCTGCTTGGCGTTCGGCGCCGCCCAGTAGAGCAGCGCGATGGCCAGGCTCATCAGGATTGCCAGTACCGGCCACTTGACGATGTCCCACGCGGTGACCGCCGCTGAGCCGATGCCGAGCCAGCGGCCTACCCGCTCCGCCACCGAGCCGGTGGCGACCACGCCGAGCGCGACGATGCCGAGCAGCGCGACCATGGCCGCGGTGAGCCCGAGCCGCACCGGGACGGTCTTCCAGATCGGGCGCCCCTCCTCGACCTCGTAGATGGCGTTGGCGGCGCGGATGAAGGCGCCGATGTAGCCGGAGGCGGTCCAGAGCGCGGTGGCGATGCCGATGATCGCGAGCGGGCCCGCCGCCGACTGGCTGTTCTGCAGCTCGTTCACCGCGTTCACCAGCAGGTCGGTGCCGCTGCCAGGCCCGAGTTCGCGGATGGTGTCGATCAGCTCGCCGGTCGCGGTGGGGCCGAGCGAGCCGAGCAGGGCGGTGAGCACGATGATGGCCGGGAAGACCGAGAGCACGCTGTAGTAGGTGAGCGCGGCGGCCCAGTCGGTGACATTGTCCCGCTGGAACTCGCCGACGACCCGCTTGAGCACCCCCCACCAGGTGCCCCTGCGCAGCACCCGGGGGCTGCCCGACCAGTCGATCGGCCGGAATTTCGCTCGCATTGCCACATCCGGCATGGTTCACCTCCCGGTCTTGCGCCGGGTACCCGGGTGCCGCTACAGCAAACGGGGGGCGGAAGCCGCTGCGCGGCAGCCGCTTCCACCGGTGACCGGGTACGTGCGGCGCGGCGCCGATCACCCCGCCGCACATACCCCCTGGTCAGCGGCGATCCGCGGCGGCAAGCACCTCGTCCAACCGGGCCGCCACCTCGGCGACGTGCGGCTCCACCATCATGTGCAGGTGGTCGCCCGGCACCGGGAACACCTCGAAGGCGCCCCCGGCGTACTGCGCCCAGCCGTTGTTGTCGCTGTCGAACATGCTGCCGACCATCTTGTGCGCGAAGTCGACGCCCGGCGGCAGCTCGCCCTCCGCGCGGAGCAGCGCGATGTCCCGGTCGAGCGGGGTGAGCTCGTACTCCAGCAGCGCCACGTAGTTGGCGTGGAACACGTCGTAGAGCCGCCGGATGGCCTGCGGCGAGCTCTCCGCCGGGAGGATGCCGGAGTCGATCGCCTCGGCCAGCATGACGTCGAAGAGCGCCTCCGCGCCGTGCACGTCCGGCTCGAACTCGGTGCGCACGGCCTGCTCGCCGCGGGCGTACCAAATGAGCTCGAGGAAGAACCAGCGGATGAGCTGCTCCTCGGCGATCTGCTCGCGGTGCTCCAGCTTGCGCAGCGCCATGGTGTCGAGCAGCGTCACCCCGGCGACCTCGTCGGCCGGGAGCAGCCGCGCCATCTCCAGCGCGACGGTGCCGCCGAAGGACCACCCCGCCAGGTGGTACGGGCCGTGCGGGCGCACCCGGCGGACCGCGTCCAGGTAGGCGGCGGCCATGGCGGGGACGGTCTTCTCCGGGGTGCTGCCCGGGTCGGCGCCCGCCGCCTGCAGCGCGTAGACCGGGCGCTCCGGGTCGAGGTGCCTTGCCAGCGCCAGGTAGCAGAGCACGTTGCCGCCGATCGGGTGCACCAGGAAGACCGGCGCCTTGCCCGGCCGCTCGGTGCCTGGCACGGTGATCGGCACCAGCGGGTCGAAGGTGCGCCGCACCGAGCCGGAGCGCAGCAGCGCCGCCAGCCCGGCCGCGGTCGGCGCGCCGACGAAGGCGTCAAGCGGCACCTCGGCGCCCCAGCGCCGGGAGAGCCCGAGCACCACCCGCATGGCGCCGATGGAGGTGCCGCCCGCCGCGAAGAAGTCGTCGTCGGGGCCGATCTCGCGCAGCCCGGCGAACTCGGCGAGCAGGGCGACCGCGCTGCGCTCGTACTCGTCGCTCGGTTCGCGGCGCTCGCCGGTGGATTCCGGCGCGGCGGCGGCCAGCGCGCGCAGCGCGGCGTCGTCGCGCTTGCCGCTCGGGGTGGTGGGCAGCTCGGGCACCCAGACGAAGCGGCCGGGCACCATGTGCGCGGGCAGCACCGCGCGCAGCTGCTGGCGCAGCGCGCTCTGGTCGGTGATCGCGGAGTCGCCGACCAGGAAGGCGATCAGCGCGCCGTCGATCCCGCCGTAGCCGCGCGCGACGACGGCCGCGTCGGCGATCCCGGGGAAGCGGTCGACCAGGGCGTGGATGGCGATCTCCACCTCGGCCGGCTCCACCCGGAAGCCGCGGATCTTCACCTGGCTGTCGCTGCGGCCGAGGCAGACCACGTCGCCGGTGTTCAGCCGCAGGCCGAGATCGCCGGTGCGGTAGCGGATGCCGCCGCCCGGGCCGGCGACGAAGCGCTGCGCGGTGAGCGCGGGGCGGGCGTGGTAGCCGCGTGCGAGGGTGCGGCCGGCCAGGTAGAGCTCGCCGATGACGCCGTCCGGGACCGGGCGCAGGGCCAGGTCGAGCAGCTCGACGGCGTCGCCGGGGACGGCCCGGCCGATCGGGGGGAGCGCCGGGTACTCGGCGGCCGGGCCGCGCAGTGCGAAGGTGGTGGCGACGTGCGATTCGGTGGGGCCGTACTGGTTCTCCAGCAGGAGCCCCGGTACGGCGGCGCAGAGCGCCCTGATCTCGTCGGTGATGCGCAGCTGCTCGCCCGACGACACCAGCACCCGCAGGGCGACCGGGAAGCGCTGCCACGCGACCGCGGCCTCGGCGAAGGCCTGCAGGGCGACGTAGGGCAGGAAGAGGCGCTCGATCCCGTCGGCGATGACGGTGTCGAGCAGCTCCTCCACGTCGGCGCGCAGGTCGGCCGCGCTGACGCGGAGCGTGGAGCCGGCGGCCAGCGTGCTGAAGATCTCCTGGAAGGCCACGTCGAAGCTGAGCGGGGCCAGCTGCAGGGTGCTCGCCTGGCCGAGCCCGGACGCGGTGCGGTTCTGCCACTCCACCAGGGCGGTCAGGCCGCGGTGCGGCATGGCGACGCCCTTCGGCTCGCCGGTCGAGCCGGAGGTGAAGAGCACGTAGGCGATGGACTCCGGGCGCACCGGGGGCAGTGCCCGCCCGCCGGCCGCGGCGGACGAACCGGCCGCAGCGGACGAACCGGGCGCGGCGGACGGACCGGGCGCGGCCAGCGCACCGGGCGCGGCCGGCACACCGGGCGCGGCCGGCACACCGGGCGCGGCCGGCACACCGGGCGCGGTCAGCGGCTCCGCCGCGGCGAAGACCGCGGCTGCGTCGAGGACGAGCGCGGGCTCGGCGACGATGGCGGCGTGCTCGGCGTCGGCGATGACCCGGTGCGGCTGGGCCCGGTCGATCATCAGGTTCAGCCGGACCGGCGGGTAGCCGACGTCGAGCGGCACGCAGGTGACGCCGAGCCGGGCCAGCGCCAGCACCAGCAGGACCAGCTCCGGGCGGCGGTTCATCAGGATGCCGACCCGGTCGCCGGGGGCGATGCCCGCGCCCGCCAGCGCATGGGTCAGCGCCTCCACCCGCTCCACCAGCTCGGCGTAGGTGAGCCCGCCGGTGTCGCCCGCCAGCGCGATGGCACCGGGGTGCAGCGCGGCCGCCTCGAAGACCAGGGTGCCGACGTCGCGCGCGGTGGCGGGGCCAGCCACCGCGTACGGGTCGGCGACGATCCCGGCCAGCATCCGCAGGTGGGTGAGCGCGACGGTCTCGCACTGGTCGCCGGTGAGCCCGGCGTCGCCGTCCACGCGCAGCCACTGCCTGCCGTCGCGCGGGTCGGCGGCGACCGTGACCAGCAGCTGGAAGTTGGTGTCCTCGCGGGCATCCAGCTCGCCGATGCGCACCGCCCCCTCGCCGAGCAGCGGGGCGAGCAGGTGGTAGTTGACGTAGTTGAAGGCGGTCTCGAAGACCGGCCCGCCCTCGGCCAGGATGGCGCGCAGCGGGTAGCGGCGGTGCGGGTAGGCGGCCCGCTCCCGCTCGGCGATCCGGAGCACCGCGTCCAGCCAGGTGGTCGCGCTCGCGTCCAGCCGGATCGGCAGCGTGTTGAGGAAGAGCCCGGCGACCCGCTCGGCGCCTGCCCGGTCCGGCCTGCCGTGGCCGACGACGCCGGTGGTGACGTCCGGGCGGCCGGTCAGCACCCGCAGGCTCAGGCAGTGCGCGGTCAGGTACACCGCCTTCTCCGGCACCCGGTGCTCGGCGGCGAAGGCGGCGACCCGTTCGGCCAGCGAGCGCGGGACCAGCGCCCGTGCCCGCGGCGGGGCGGCGCCCGCGGGCTGATTGGCCCGCTGCGCGATCAGCGAGGTCGGCTCGGCGCCTGCCAGGCTCGTGCGCCAGAACTCGCGGGACGCCGCGTCCCTGGCGGCGACCGCCTCGGCCCTGGCGTACTCGGCCAGCACCGTGGCCGGGTGCGGCTCGGGGTCGATCGGGGCGCCGCCCGCGCCGATCCGGTGCAGGTAGTCCCGCAGCAACTCCAGCACCGCCGTGGCGACGCTCCAGCCGTCGAGCAGAGCGTGGTGGAAGCTCAGCACGAAGTCGAGCACGACCGGCTCGGCGGCGGTGTCGGTGCGCCGCGAGGCGGCGGTGTCACCGTGCCGCGAGGCGGCGGTGTCGCGCAGGAAGACCCGCGCCTCGTGCAGCGGAGCCACGGCCGGGTCGTAGTCGGCGTGTCTGCGCTGCCGCACGTACTCCTCGACGGCGGCGTCGGCGACGTGCCGCTCGCTCTCGGCGAGGTCGACGACGTTCAGCCGGTGCAGCGCCTCGGCGTGCACCACCTGCAGCGGCACCGAGTACCGGCTCAGCTCGAAGGACGAGCGCAGCGCGGGCTGCCTGCGCACCAGCCCCTCGAAGGCGGTGCGGAACTCGGCCTCCCGCCATGGCAGTTCCAGCCGGTACCGGAAGACGTCCTTGTAGGTGATCGAACCGGCCCGCTCGATGCTGTGGTAGAGCATGCCGAGTTGCAGCGCGGTGGCCGGGAAGGCGTCCTCGGCGCGGTGCAGCGCGGCCCGGTCGATCAGCGGCACCGTCTCCAGCGCCGCGGTGACCGGGGCGGCGAGCGCCGCCGAGCCCGACCCGACCACCTCGGCCAGCCCGGCGATGGTCGGCCGCTGGTAGAAGGCGTCGACCTGGAAAAGCAGCCCGGCGCGCTCGGCGGCGGTGCGCATGCTCAGCGCCAGGATGGAGTCGCCGCCGTGCGTGAAGAAGTTGTCGTGCACGCCGATCCGCTCGATGCCGAGCAGCTCGCACCAGACCCGCGCCAGCGCCGCCTCGACGGGCGTGCGCGGTGCGACCGCGTCCTCCCCCGCGTCGGCGACCTCCGCGGCCAGCGCCCCGCGGTCCAGCTTGCCGTTCGCGGTGAGCGGGATCCGGGCGACCCGCAGCAGCCTGCTCGGCACCATGTACCGCGGCAGCCGCTCGGCCAGCCAGGTCTCGATCCCGGCGGCGGTGGCCTCGCCGACGTAGTAGCCGAGCAGGTGCGCGGTGTGGCCGTCGCGCTCGTCCAGCACCGCGGCGGCCTGCACGCCGGGGCAGCCGAGCAGCGCGTTGCGCACCTCGCCGAGCGTCACCCGATTGCCGCGGATCTTCACCTGGTCATCGAAGCGGCCCAGGTACTCCAGGGTGCCGTCGGCGCGCCAGCGGGCCAGGTCGCCGGTGCGGTAGCGGCGCCTGCCGGACACCCCGCGATCGGCGACGAAGGCGGCGGCGGTGCGCTCGGGCCGGTTCCGGTACCCGCGCCCGACGCCGATACCGGCGATGTTCAGCTCGCCCGCGATGCCGGGCGGCAGCCTGCGGCCGCGGTCGTCGAGGACCAGCAGGTCGATATTGTCGATCGGCCGCCCGATCGGCACCACCGGCACCGGATCCCGGCGCGGCACGTCGAAGTACGAGACGTCGACGGTGCCCTCGGTGGGGCCGTACAGGTTCACCAGCAGCGGCGGCTCCAGCCGCGCCGCGGCGTAGGCGGTGCGGAAGCGCCGTACCAGCGCCGGGGGTAGCTCCTCGCCGCTGCAGAACACCAGCCGCAGCGTGACCAGCCGGTGCACGGCGTCCCGGTCCACCTCCAACTCGTCCAGGAAGGCGGCGAGCATGGAGGGGACGAAGTGCAGCACGGTGACGCCGTGCCGCTCGACCGCGGCCAGGATGCGGCGCGGATCGCGCTCCCCGCCCGGCTCCAGCAGCGCGACCGCGGCGCCGGCGCCCGCCCACCAGAACAGCTCCCACACCGAGACGTCGAAGGTCGCCGGCGTCTTCTGCAGCACGATGTCGGCGCCGGTCAGCGGGTAGCGGCGCTGCATCCAGGTGAGCCGGTTGACCACCGAGCGGTGCTCGATCTGCACGCCCTTCGGGGTGCCGGTGGAGCCGGAGGTGTAGATGACGTACGCGAGCCCGGCCGGGTGCGAGCGGTTCTCCACCCCGCGCGGCAGCGGCCGCACCTCGCCGGGCGCGATCCTGGTGATGCCGAGCCGCCGGTACACCCGGTCGTGCTCGGCGTCGGCCAGCACGAAGCGGGCGCCGCAATCGCGCAGCACCGTCTCGATCCGGCTCGCCGGGTAGCCCGGGTCGAGCGGCACGTAGGCGCAGCCCGCCCGGACGACGCCGTGGATCGCGGTCAGCATGCCGGTGGAGCGGGGCAGCACCACCGGGACGCAGTCGTCGCCGGTGGCGCCGAGATCGGCCAGCCGCGCGGCGATCCCGGCCGCGGCGGCGGCCAGCTCGCCGTAGCTGAGCGGGGCGGCGCCGGGCTCGGCCGGCAGCACCGCGATCCGCTCCGGCCCGGCCTCGACCTGCTCGAGCAGCTGCCGGTCCAGCGTGGTGTAGGGGAACTCCGCGCGCGGGCCCGCCTCCCAGCCCGCGATCCGCTCCGCGGTGCGGAAGCCGACCAGCGGCAGCTCGCCGATCGGCGTCTCCGGGGCGGCGAGCGAGGCGGTGAGCAGCGCGCCGAACGAGCTCAGCGCGGCCTCGATGCGCAGGTGATCGTCGAAGACGTCGGTGTCGTAGAGCAGCTGCAGCGTCACCGAGCCGTCGCTGCCGCTCTCCGCGACCACGATGCTCAGCGCCTCCTGGCCGGGGCCGGGGTTGAGCATGGCGCACTTGGCGAGCAGCTCCTGCACGTAGGCGGCGTCCGGCAGCTTGGTGAAGGAGTAGGAGACGTCGTAGAGCGGCGGCGCCGTCGGGTCGGGCGCGAGCGCCCTGGTGAGGTCGCCGAAGGGGAAGCGCTGGTGCCGCTTGCTCGCCTTGATCTGCTGCGCCACCTGGGCGGCGAGCGCGGCGAGCGGCTGGTCGCGGTCGACCCGGACCCGCAGCGGGACGGCGTTGGTGCGGTGGCCGAGGGTGCGGTAGGTCTCCGCGGTGGCCCGGTTCAGCATGGGGCAGCCGAGCACCACCTCGTCGGTGCGGTGCACCGCGGTGAGCCAGGCGGCGAGCGCGGCGGCGGTGTAGGCGTAGGCGCTGAACCCGGTGGCGCGCACCCGGTCCATGAACTCGCCGGGGATCATGGTGCCGTAGTGGCCGCGTACCACCAGCGGGCGACCGGAGCGGCCGGGGAAGAGCGCGGGGCGCACCCCGTCCAGGGTCGCGAGCAGCGTGGCGCGATCGCTGTCGTAGTCCGCGGAGGCCAGGTAGGCGGCGTCGGTCTCGGCGATGGCGCGGTAGGTCGCGGCGGAGCGGTCGGTGTACTCGTTGACCGGCTCCGGCTGCGCCAGCTCGGCGAGCGGCACGTCGGTCATGCGGTAGGCCGAGTCGAGCTGGGCGATCACCAGGTTCAGGCCGTAGCCGTCCATCATCGCGTGGTGCACCGAGATGAACAGGAAGAACCGATCCGGCCGGTCGACCACCGCGGCCAGCCGGGCCGGGTGCTCGGGGGTGTCGGTGGCGCCGACCGCCTGCCACATCCAGCGCTGCGCGGCCGCCTCCGGGTCCGGCTCGCCGGTCAGGTCGGCGACCCGCACCGGCGCGATGTCGTCGCTCACCCACTGCCGGAACTCGCCGTCGGCGAAGCCGAACCGCAGCCGCAGCGAATCGTCGCCGCGCAGCACCCGCTCCCAGCAGGCCTGCAGCCGGGGCAGATCGAGCGGGGCGTCGATCCGGAAACTCAGCACCGCCTGCGCGACCGGCTCCGGCGCCAGCCGGAAGGCCACGCCGAGCACATCCCGCTGATACGGGCTCACCGGCCAGGTTTCGGCCGAATCCCCCTGCCCGCCTTGCTTTTCGGTTGTCAAAAGGTCACTCCTCGACGCAGTGCGAAATCACGGGCGGCACGACCATCGATGCCATGTCCCCCTGGTCTCGACGGTCAGTTCGTCGGTGTGCACTCGGTGCCGAGCCGTGCCTGGACGCGGACCCTGCCAGCGGTCGCGGTGGATCGTGGCGCGTGCGAATCGGGTCAGAGCGCGCCGAGCAGCCCCCGCACCGTCTCGTCGGCCAGCCGCTCCGCCCGCTCCGCGGAGACGGCGGGCTCGACGTAGCCGAGGTTGATCGCCAGCTCGCCGTTCAGCGCGGTCGCGGTCGCCGAGACGAAGCCGCAGACCGACATGCCCGCCACGAACTGCGCGCCGGAGATCCGCCACGCGCCCAGCTTGTCCGGGAAGGCGGGGCGCTCCAGGTAGGTGAGACACAGGTGCCCGGGGCCGTTCTTGTCCATCATCGTCACCGCCGACCCGGCCTTCGCGGCGGATTTGGGCGACGTCAGCCGGAGCAGCTCGAGCGCGGCGAGATGATCCCGATCGGCGAGCCTGGTGCCGAGCGCCGCCTCCAGCTCGGCGGCGACCTGCCAGAGCGGCGTCCACGGCGCGTACTCCGCGGTGGAGCTGATCAGCCCCTGGTAGACGCCGACCTCGGCATCCGAGACCGGCAGCTGCTCGCGGAAGTTGAGCAGGCTGCCGATGGCGTAGGTGGCAGGCTCCTCGACCCCCGCCTCCCGCGCGGTGGCGCCGATCAGCGCCGCCGCGACCGCCGCCCGCACCCCGACCCCGTGCTGCGCGCACCTGGCGAGCAGCACCTCCAGCCGGTCGCCGTCGATCCGGCGGTGCAGCACCCGGCTGCGCCGCAGCTTCGGCTCGGCCAGCTCGGTCGGCCGCAGGCGCTTCGCCTTCGTGAACCTGGCCCGCTGATCGCGCAGCACCGAGGAGGCCAGGTGCCTGTTCCCGCCGACGCCCTCCGGGAAGAGCTCCTCCGCGCCGGGCCGCACCGGCGCGGCCGGGTACTCCCCGGCCTCGCCCGCCGCGACCCGCAGCACCTGCTCGGCCACGGTCAGCGCGCTCTCCCCGTCGCCGACGGCGTGGTGCAGGGTGATCAGCAGATCCGCCCCCGACCCGTCCGCGGCGTGCACGAGCACCGCGCGGGCGAGCGGGCCCGCGGTGGTGTCGAACGGCTCGGCGAGCTCGGTGCCGTCGATCTCGGCGAGCCAGCCCTCCGGGTCGGCGGCGGTCACCTCGCGCAGCGGGATCTCCCGCTCCGCCGGGACGAACTCGGGCTCGGTGCCGTCCGGCTTCGCGCGCACCGCCACCCGGAGCGCCGGGTGCCTGCGCTGCACCTCGGCCAGCGCCGCGCGCAGCTGCGCGGGCTCGACCGTTCCGTGCACCCGCGCCCGCGCCACCACGTGCAGCGGGGCCAGCTGGTCGGCGATCCAGTGCCAGCGCTCGGCCGGGGTGAGCGCGCGCGGCAGCTCCGCCACCGGGCCCGCGAGCGGCGGGAAGGACATCGGCTTGCTCAGCTCGCGCAGGAAGAACTCGGTTGGCGCGAGGCGGAAGTAGGTATTGCGCAGCGCGACCAGCTTGGCGTCTGTGGTCTGCTCGATCATGCTGAGGCTGCGTGAGCCGTCGACGAACATGGCCGAGCGCTCGATCCGGGACCGCTCGTAGCGCCGCAGCCCGAGCGCCGGGTCGACCGCGGAGCGCAGCGCCGAGGCCAGCGCCACCGCGTCCTCGATGGCGGCGTTGGCACCCTGCGCGAGCGCGGGCAGCATGGGGTGCGCGGCGTCGCCGAGCAGCGTCACCCGGCCCCGGCCCCACGCGGTGAGCGGCGGGCGGTCCTGGGCGGGCACCGCGAGGATGGCGTCGGAGTCGGTCTGCTCGATGCAGGCGCGCACCTCGGGCGCCCAGCCGGCGTAGAGCTCGAGCAGCTCGGCCTTGCCGCCCTTCCAGTCGGCGGCCTCGGCGGCGGGCAGCGTTTTCGTGCCCCACCAGTAGACCCGGCCGTGCCCGATGTCGTGCAGCCCGAACCGCATCCCGGTGCCCCAGTAGTGCGTCGACGAGCCGGGCCGGACCGCCGCGTGCTCGAACGGGATGCAGGCCAGCCAGCAGACGAAGCCGCCGGGGCGCGGGGCGGCGCGGCCGTGCAGCTGGGCGCGGACCACGGAGCCGATGCCGTCGGCGCCGATCAGCGCGGTGCCGTCGGCGACCCGGCCGTCGGCGAACTCGACCCGCACGTGGTCGGGGCCGTCGATGAAGCGGGTGGCGCGGGCGTCCAGGTGGATGGGGGTGTCACCGACCGCGGTGCGCAGCGCGGCGTGCAGGTCGGCGCGGTGGATCGCGATGCTCGGCGCGCCCAGCCGCTCCTCCTGCTTGCCGACCGGCAGCTCCCGCAGCGGTTTCCCGTCCGGGCGGGCGAAGCGGAAGCTCTCGACCCTGGCACCCCGCTCCAGCAGCTCCCGCTCCAGCTCGGGGCCGAGCGTGCGCAGCGCGTGGATGGCATTGGACTGCACCGAGAGCGCCGAGCCCTGCGCGCGCAGCTCCGGCCCGGCCTCGTAGACCTCGACGCCGATTCCGGCCTGCCGGAGCGCGACCGCCGCGGTCAATCCACCGATCCCGGCACCGAGCACAACGACCTTCGCCGGACCGACCATAGAACGCGCAACTCCCATCGAACATCCCCGGCACCGCGGGCCGGGGCGCACCGGCACCACCTGGCGAGAATGCCCTGCTCACAACCGGTTTCACCGGGAGGAGGAAGTGTCCGTGCTTGACCGCGTGAAAGCCTACCGGCGGCCGGGGCCGGAAACGATCCGGAGTGAGATTCACCGCAGGGTTCCCAGTTCGGTGGGCGGAAACCGTTGCAATGCGCGATAATTCGCAGTCCTTCCGGCCGGTAGCAGCGCTGTGGGCGGAGAACCGCAGGTCAGTGAACGTGTTCTAGAGGTACGAGGTGTCGTTCACCAGGCGGACCGAGGCGCCGCCGTCCGGGTAGAACTCGGCGATCGAGAGCGCGGCGAGGTCGAGGTGCAGGCGGTACAGCAGGGTCGGGCCGACGTCGAGCGCCAGCTGCAGCATGGTCTTGATCGGGGTCACGTGGCTGACGACGAGCACGGTCCGCTCCGAGAAGCGGGCCAGCAGGTCGTCGCGGGCCCGTTCGATCCTGGTGCGCACCGCGGCGAAGCTCTCGCCGCCGGGCGGCGGGAGGGCGGGGTCGCCGAGCCAGGCGGCGTGTGCGCCGGGGTCGCGGGTGGCGGCCTCGGTGAAGGTGAGCCCCTCCCAGGTGCCGAAGTCGGTCTCGATCAGGTCGTCGACGACCTCGGCGCGCAGGCCGAGTGCGTCGGCGGCGGCGGTCGCGGTGGCGTGCGCGCGGGCAAGGGGCGAGCAGACGACGGCGTCGATGCCGCCGCGGACCGCGAGCATCGCCGCCGCGCGGGCGGCCTGCTCTTCGCCGACCTCGTCCAGGGGCGGGTTGCCGCGGCCGGAGTAGCGGCGTTCGACCGAGAGGGCGGTCCGGCCGTGGCGCAGGAGGAGAAGGCGCGTCGGCGCGCCCCTTGCCCCGGTCCAGCCCGGCGCCCGGTCGCGCGCGGCCGCCTCGGCAGCGGTCCCGTCCGGCACCCGGTCGCGCGCGGCACTCCGGGCTGCGGTCGCACCGGGCGCCCGGTCGCGCGCGCCACTCTGGGCTGCGGTCTCGCTGCCGACGGCGACTCTCGGGTGCGCGGGCCGACTGCCCGCGCCGCCGGTTTCCGCGGCGAGCGGCGGCACCTCGATGCCGGCGGCGGCGTCCATCGCCTCGTTGGCGAGGCGATCGGCGTGGCTGTTCTCGGCGCGCGGGATCCAGGTGAAGGTGACGGCGTCGAACTTCGCGATCAGACCGCGCGCCTCCTCGGCCAGCGGGATCATCGACGCGTGCTTGACCTTCCAGCGCCCGGAGAGCTGCTCGACCACCAGCTTCGAGTCCATCCGGACCTCGACCCGGTCGGCCCCGAGCTCGACCGCCGCCTCGAGCCCGGCGATCAGCCCGCGGTACTCCGCGACATTGTTCGTGGCCACCCCGATGCTCGCGCGCCGCTCGGCCAGCACCTCGGCACGCTCCGCGTCGAAGACCACCGCGCCGTACCCGGCCGGTCCGGGATTGCCGCGCGACCCTCCGTCCGCCTCGACGACCACCGTGCCCGGCCTGCCGCTCACAGCCCCGATTCCCTGGTGCGCACCAGGATCGCGCCGCACTCGGGGCAGCGCAGCACCGCATCCGGCTCGGCCCTGGCGATCCGCGCGATCTCGCCGCGGTCCAGCTCGATCCGGCAGGCGCCGCAGCGCCGCGCCTGCAGCAGCGCCGCCCCGACGCCGTGCGCCGCGCGCTGCTTGTCGTAGAGCGCGAGCAGCTCGCCGGGGAACTGCCCGATCGACCCGGCCCGGTCGTTCTCGCAGCGCTGCTGCGCCACGTCCAGGTCGGCGACGGCCTCGTCGCGCAGCCGCTGCGCGTCGGTGAGGTCTTCCTCGGCCTTGCTGAGCCTGGCGCCGGCGTGGTCGTGGTCGGCCGCCGACGCCTCGCGCCGCTCCATCACCTCGAGCAGGTCGTCCTCCAGCGCGCCGCGGCGCCGCTCCAGGCTGGCCAGCTCGTGCTCCAGGTCGGTGAGCTGCTTGGCGTGCACCGCGCCGGAGGTGAGCATGCCGCGGTCGCGATCCTCGCGCTTGCGGACCGCCTCGACCTCGCCCTCCAGCTTGCGGATGTCGCGATCCAGGTCGTCGATCTCGATCTCGACCTTGACCGCGGCATCCTTCTGCGTGTTCCGCTCCGCCTCCAGCCGGTCCACCTCCTGCTGCTCGGGCAGCACCTTCCGCCGGTGCGCGATCCGCGACAGCTCGGCATCGGCGGCCGCGAGCCGGAGCAGCGCGGCCTGGATCGATGGTTCGACATTCACTGCGGGCAGACTCCTGGGGTACGGGGGGTGGGGGGCACGAGCCGGTCCACCACCGTACCGCGCAGCGGGGTGCCTACTCGGCGGGCCTGGTCTTGATGGCGTCGCGCGAGATGAACACGTCGAACTCGCCCGGCGTCGCGATCACCGCGTTGCCGTAGGCCGAGCGCACGAAGGGCTCGGTGTACCAGCGGCCCTCGTCCATGTCCTGGAAGAAGTCGCGGTCCTCGCCGTTCAGGAAGAGGTGGTTCTGCGCGGTGGCGACGCCGTCCAGCCGCTGGCCGTAGAGCCTGGTCACCTTGTACCCGGAGTGGAAGCCGAGTGCGTTCACCCACGGCTCCAGCTCGACGATATTGGCCTGCAGCACCCAGAGGTCGCCCTCCACCTGGTAGGTCTCGGTGCGCTCCTCGTGCTGGTCGTCGCCGAAGAGCGTGACCCGCACCTCCATCCGATGCTCCTGCCCGGCAACGGGGGTGGCGACCACGTGCGCGGCCTTCACCTCGCCCGCCAGCCCGAGATAGGTCTGCACCAGGGTGACCACCCAGAGCAGGAGCAGGGCGGCGACGAGCAGCACGACGCCGCTCGTGCCGCGGCCGAGTAGGGCGCGCAGCCCGTAGGAGCGCATACGGACCAACGCCGAAACCAGCAGTGCCAACGCGACGACGATCGCAATGATCAGACCGACCTGCAGCACCCCGAAATCCACCGGGTAACTCATGCCGTGGTTATACCCCTGCCGGAGCGGGAATCTCGCGCGAATCGGGTACGGAACCGAGCCGTCATCTCCGCGTGACGCGCCGTTCGCCGCTCAGTGCCCGCAGCCGACGGTCCACGGATCGGTGCGCAGCGCCGAAACGTGCGTGGTCAGCCCGGGCAGCGCGCGCCGGACCAGCGCCGCGGCCTGTGCGCACCAGGGGAATTCGGTGGCCCAGTGCGCGGCGTCGATCAGGGCGGGGCCGCCCGCGCGCAAGTGCTCGTCGGCGGGGTGGTGCCGCAGGTCGGCGGTGAGGTAGGCGTCGACGCCGAGGCGCGCGACCTTGCCGAGGAAGGAGTCTCCGGCGCCGCCGCACACCGCGACCGTCTCGACGACGCGCTCCGGGTCGCCCGCGGCGCGGACGCCCCAGGCGGTGGCGGGGAGCGCGGCGGCGGCGCGCGCGGTGAAGGCGCGCAGGGTTTCCGGGGTGGGCAGGGTGCCGATGCGGCCGAGGCCGGTGCCGGTGGGGAGCGCGGCGCGGGTGCTGATGTGGAAGGCGGGTTCCTCGTACGGGTGCGCGGCTCGGAGTGCGGCGAGTACCTCGGTGCGGCGCTTCGGCGGGGCGATCACCTCGAGGCTGTCCTCCGGGACGCGGGTCAGCTCGCCCCGCGTGCCGACGGCCGGGTTCGCGCCTGCCATCGCGCGGAATTGGCCGGTGGACGGGGTGATCGAGGCGCAGTCGCGGTAGTTGCCCGTACCGCCGGCGCCAGCGGCGAAGAGCGCGGCGGTGACGGCGTCGGTGTGCTCGCGGGGGACCTGGACGGTCCAGTTGTCCACCGGGGCCGTGTCCTGCGGATCGAGGGGGCTGAGGTCGGTGAGGCCGAGCGCCTCGGCGAGCGCGTCGGAGACGCCGGGGGCGGCGGAGTCGGCATTGGTGTGCGCGGTGAAGAGGGCGCAGCCCGCGCGGACGAGGCGGTGCACGAGGGCGCCCTTCGGGGTGTCCGCGGCGACGGTGTCCACGCCGCGCAGCAGCAGGGGGTGGTGCGCGACCAGGGCCTGCGCCCCCGCCTCGATCGCCTCGGTGACCACGGCCTCGGTGGCGTCGACGGCGAAGTGCACGCGGTGCACGGGTTCGGCCGGGTCGCCGCAGACCAGGCCGACGGAGTCCCAGGATTCGGCCAGCGACGGGGGGTAGGCGGTGTCCAGCACCGTGATCAAGTCGGCCAGGGTGGTCATGGGCGGTGACTCCGTCCGGTGGGGGCAGGGGTGGCCGGGCCGCGGTCGGGCTCGGGCGCGTGATCGCCGACGCCGGCCCGATCGGCTGCGGCGCGATCAACGGTGGCGGCGCGATCTGCAGCGGCAGCGCGATCAACGGTGGCGGCGCGATCGGCGGCAGCGGATCGGTACTCGCGGATGGCGGTGGTCAGGGTGGCGACCGCCGCGGCGTCGCGGACGGCGACGCGGAGGTGGTCGGGGCCGAGGCCGGGGAAGGTGTCGGCGCGGCGGACGGCGATGCCGCGGGTGGCGAGGTGCGTGCGCAGGGCGGCGCCGCCTGCGGCGCGGAGCAGGAGGAAGGGGGCCGCGGCCGGGGTGTGCACGGTGAGGCCGAGTGCGCGCAGCTCGGCGATCATCGCTTCGCGTTCGGCGGCGATGCGCAGCGCCTCGCGCTCGGTCCAGGCGACGGCGCCCGGCTCGGCGGTGGCGGTGATCGCCTCGAGCTGCAGGGTGCCGAGCGGCCAGTGCGGGCGGCCGTGCGCCAGCCGGGCGAGCAGCTCGGGGGCGCCGAGGAGGTAGCCGCAGCGCAGCCCGGCGAGCGCCCAGGTCTTGGTGAGGCTGCGCAGCACCAGGACGTCCGGCGCCGCGAGCCCGGCCAGCGACTCGGGTTCGCCGGGGACCGCGTCCAGAAAGGCCTCGTCGACCACGAGCACCCGCCCCGGTCTGCGCAGCGCGGTGATCGCGGCCGCGGGGTGCAGCACCGAGGTGGGGTTGGTCGGGTTGCCGAGCACCACCAGGTCGGCGTCGTCCGGCACCGCGCTGGGGTCGAGGGCGTAGGGCAGCTCGAGAACGACCCGGCGCACCGGAACCCCGGCCTCGCGCAGCGCCAGCTCCGGCTCGGTGAACGAGGGGTGCAGCACGACGGCCGCGCGCGACCCCAGCTTCGGCAGCAGCGCGAACCCCTCCGCGGCGCCACCGAGCAGCAGCACCTCGTCCGGGCTCCGCCCGTGCCGCGCCGCCACCGCCTCCCGCGCCCGCCGCTCGTCACCGGCGGCCGGGTACCGGGCCAGGTCGCCCAGCCGCGCCGCGAGCCGCTCCCGCAACCACGGCGGCGGCGCGCCGCCGCGCACGTTCACCGCGAAATCGAGCATGCCCGGCCCCGCCTCCACGTCGCCGTGGTGCCGCAGCGCGGCGTGGTCGATGGTGTCCTCGGGCACGTCCGCACACCCTACGTGGCCGGGCATCGGCGGCCGCGGGGACAATGGCGGTGTGGGTGAGCTGCACGTGTCCTTCGTCCGTACCGGCGATATCTGCCGATCGCCGATGGCGGCGCGGGTCGTCGACTCGCACCTGGAGCGGGCCGGGCGGGTGCGGGTGACCAGCGCCGGCACCGACGACCGGCTCGACCGGGTGCGCGCCGAACTCGCCGGGGAGCCGGGCTGATGCGCCGCCTCGCCTTCCTGCTCCGGCCCAGCTGGCTCATCCTGGCCGCGCTGGTGGTGGGGTTCGCATACCTGTGCTTCACCGTGCTCGCGCCGTGGCAGCTGGGCAAGAACACCAGCACCGAGCACCGCAACCGGTTGATCGCCGATTCGGTGCGCGCCGAGCCGGTCGACATCGGCGAGCTGCTCGCCGCGGACTCCGGGGTGCGGCCGGACGAGGTGGAGTGGCGCCGGGTCACCGCCACCGGCGCCTACCTGCCGGACAGCACCGTCCTCGTCCGGCTGCGGCACCTGGACGGCGCGCCCGGCTACACCGTGCTCGGGGCCTTCCGGCTGGACGACGGGCGGGTGCTGCTGGTCGACCGCGGGCTGGTCAAGGCCGTGGACGGATCGCGGCCGCCCGCCGTTCCCGAGCCGCCGGCCGGGCCGCAGCGGATCGAGGCGCGGGTGCGGGACAGCGAGGGAGTGGCACCGGATCGGGCGCCGTCGACGCAGGACGGGTTCCGGCAGGTGTACTCCATCGACACCGGGCAGGAGGCCGAGGTGCTCGGGGTGCCGCTGACCAGCGTGCCCACCGGGGGGCGGGGCGGGTATCTGCAGGTCGACGCGGGGCAGGCGGGGATCTTCACGCCGAGCCCGCTGCCGCAGCTCGATTCCGGGCCCTATCTGTCGTACGGGTTGCAGTGGCTGGCGTTCGGGGTGATGGCGCCGCTCGGGTTGGGGTACTTCGCGTACGCCGAGATTCGTGCCCGGCGGGCCGAGAAGGGTGGTTCCACCCCGGTCGCGGAGATCGCCGAGGTCTCCTCACCCGAGCCGGTCTCGACCGAGCAGCGGCTGGCCGACCGGTACGGCCGCTCACGACGCTGACCGAGGGGCGGACCGCCGACGGCTCAGCGCCGCCTCCCCCCGGGTGACAACACCCCTGCCCCGGCGACGGCGACGAGCACCGCCCCGAGCTGGACCAGCTCGGAGAGCAGCACGGCCCGGCGGAGGTCCCTGACCTCGGGAGCACGACCGGAGCCGAGGACCGGGCGGAGTTCGGTGCCGTGCTCGTAGCGCGTCGGCCCGCCCAGGCGGATACCGATGGCGCCGGCGGCGGAGGCTTCGGCGACCCCGGCGTTGGGGCTCGGGTGCGCCCCGGCATCCCGGCGCCACGCGGCGAGCGCGCCAACGGCACTGCCGCCGAGCAGCGGCGCGAGCACGACGGTCAGCGCCCCGGTGAGCCGGGCGGGTACCAGATTCGCGAGATCGTCGACACGCGCGGCGGCCCACCCGAATCGCAGGTAGCGCGCGTTCCGGTACCCGATCATGGCGTCGAGCGTGTTCACCGCGCGGTACCCGAGCAGCCCCGGCACGCCCGCGACCGCACCCCAGAACAGCGGCGCGACGGTCGCGTCCGAGGTGTTCTCGGCGATGGACTCCAGCGCGGCCCGCGCGAGCCCGTCGGCATCGAGGTACTCGGGATCGCGCCCGCAGAGCGAGGGCAGCAGCGCCCGCGCGGCCACGATATCCCCGGCCTCCAGGGCGTCGGCCATCCGCCGCCCGGTCCGCGACAGGCTGGTACCGCCGAGAACGGTCCAGGTCGCGAGCGCGACCACGGGCCAGCCACCCCGCCCGACGACCCGCCCCAGCGCGAGCACCGAACCCACCGCGATCACCTCGTGCGCCACCCCGGCCACCCGCGCATCGCGATAGCTCACCCGCTCCAGCGCGAGCGCAGCGCTCCCGAACCCCGCCACCGGGTGCCACCGCCGCGGATCGCCGAACGCCCGGTCCAGGGCGAAGCCGAGCGCGAGACCGAGGGACGTGGAGACGGACACCCGGCGACATTATCCGGTCCTGTCACACTCGGAACGGCCACGTCGTCCACCCGATGACGGCCCGAGAGACGAACGGCGGACGGCATGACCGACGAGACGACCGCGCTGGCGCGCGAATTCGAGCAGCACCGCCCCTACCTGCGCAGACTCGCCTACAGCACGCTCGGCAGCCTCGCCGACGCCGACGACGTGGTGCAGGAGGCGTGGCTCCGGCTGCAGCGGCACACCGAGTCCGGCGGCGCCCCGATCGAGAACCTGCGCGCCTGGCTCAGCACCGCGACCGGCCGGCTCGCGCTCGACCACCTCGGCTCGGCCCGCGTGCGCCGGGAGCAGTACGTCGGCGAGTGGCTCCCGGAGCCGGAGGTGACCGCATCGGCCGACCCCGCCGACCGCGTCACCCAGGATGAGCGGGTGACCACCGCGCTCCTCGTCGTCCTGGAATCGCTCTCCCCCGCCGAGCGCACCGCCTTCGTGCTGCAGGACGTCTTCGGCATGAGCGGCCCCGAGGTCGCCGACGTGGTCGGCCGCACCCCGGCCGCGGTCAGGCAGCTCGCCTCGCGCGCCCGCAAGCGGGTGGAGGACGGCACCCCGCGCTTCCCCGCCTCACCGGACGAGCACGAGAAGGTGGTCTCCGCGTTCGCGCTGGCCTGGCGCTCCGGCGACCTGGCCGCGCTGCTCGGCGTGCTGGACGCCGGGGTCAGCATGACCGCCGACGGCGGCGGCAAGGTGCCCGCCATCCGCAGGCCGGTGGCCGGTGCCGAGCTGGTCGCCAAGCTGCTGGTGGGCTGGTACCACGCACCGGCCGCGAAGCACGGCTGGGGCCGGGCGGTGCTGGTCAACGGCAGGCCGGGGCTGCTCGTCTTCGACGGCAACCACACCGGGGTCTTCGCCTTCACCGTGGACGCGGGCCGGATCACCGCCATCCACGTGGTGCGCAACCCGGACAAGCTGCACGACCTGCCCGACGCCGCCGAGCCGGACTGGTACCTCACCGACCCGGAGTGATCAGTCCAGGTCGGGTGCGGCGACCGGGATGCCGTGCGCCGCACCGACCTCCGGCGAGAAGAGTTTCCCGTTCGCCACGGTGAGCCCGGCGACCAGCCCGCGGTCCGCCCGGCAGGCGGCGCGCACCCCGCGGTCCGCGATGGTGCGCACCGCGGGCAGCGTGGCGTTGGTGAGCGCGACGGTCGCGGTGTGCGGGACCGCGCCCGGCATGTTGGCGACGCAGTAGAAGAGCGCGTCCGCCACCCGGAAGGTCGGGGCGGCGTGCGTCGTCGGGCGCGAGTCGGCGAAGCAGCCGCCCTGGTCGATGGCGATATCCACCAGCACGGCGCCCGGCCGCATCCGCCCGACCAGCTCGGTGGAGACCAGCTTCGGCGCCCGCGCGCCCGGCACCAGCACCGAGCCGATCACCAGGTCGGCGCCGCGCACCGCCCGCTCGACCTCGGTGTCGTTCGAGGCGACGGTGACGATCCGGCTGCCGAAGCGCACCTCCAGCTCGCGCAGCCTGGCCTGGTTGGTGTCGAGCACGGTCACCTGCGCGCCCATCCCGGCGGCCACCTCGGCCGCGCAGGCGCCCGCCACCCCGCCACCGAGCACGACCACCTCGCCCGGCCGCACCCCGGGCACCCCGCCGGGCAGCACCCCGGCCCCGCCCATCGGCGCCATCAGGTGGTACGCCCCGACCTGCGCCGCCAGCTTGCCCGCCACCTCGCTCATCGGCGCGAGCAGCGGCAGCGAGCCGTCCGGGGCGCGCACCGTCTCGTAGGCGAGCGCGGTGACGCCGGAGCTCAGCAGCGCCTCGGTGCAGGTGCGGGAGGCGGCCAGGTGCAGGAAGGTGAAGAGCACCTGTCCCTTGCGCAGCCGCGGGTACTCGGCCGCGATCGGCTCCTTCACCTTGAGCACCAGCTCGGCCGCGCCCCAGAGCTCGTCGGCGTCGGAGACCGCGATCGCGCCGGACCCGGTGTAGTCCAGATCCACGAACCCGGAACCCGCCCCCGCACCCCGCTCGACCAGCACCTCGTGCCCGTGCCGGACCAGCTCGGCGGCGCCCGCCGGGGTCAGCGCCACCCGGAACTCCTGTTCCTTGATCTCCCGCGGTACTCCGATGCGCATGGGGCCATCGTGGCGCAAACTCCGCCGACCCCGTGCCCCGGCGCGCCGCGCGTCCGCACGCCGTGCGCGATCCCGCGGACAGTGCCCCGCTACCGCCAGGAACATTCACACCCGGGCGGGCGCCCCGATCCCGAAGACCACTCCCGGCACCGGAATCCGCAACTGCTCAGCCCGCCCGGCGTACTCGAACGTGCGCCGCAGATGCTCGAGCGTCTCGCTGAAATGCGCCCACCCCTCCCCGTGCACCGGTACGACGACCGCCGCGCCGAGCAACTCCGCCGCCCGCACCGCGCTCCGCGCGTTCAGCGTGACATCGGCGTCCCCGAACAGCCCGACATTCGCCGCCCCCACGTTCAGCACCGCGACGTCGATCGGCCCGGCCCGCTGCACGATCCGCGCCACCACCTCGACCGAGGCATTGTCCCCCGACACGTAGACCACCGGCTCCCCCGCCGCCCGCAGCACGAACCCGGTCACCACCCCGGTCACCGGCTCGCACCCCTCCGGCCCGTGCAGCGCGGGCACCGCGGTCACCTCGACCTCGCCGACCGCGACCGTCTGCCAGGCGGCTAGCCCGCGTACCCCCGGTATGCGCTCGCCCGCGCCCGGCGTGGAGAGCACGAGCGGCACCTCCCCGAGCAGCTCCCGCCCGGCGGTGTCGAGGTTGTCGGCGTGCTCGTCGTGCGAGAGCAGCACCACGTCGATCGGCCCGAGCTCCGCCCGCGGCACCGCGGGCCCGTGCAGTTTGTGCAGCAGAACCGGCCCCGGGTAGTCACCCGGCTCGTCGAAGGTGGGATCGGTGAGCCAGGTGCGCCCGGCGTAGCGGAAACGCAGCGTCGGCCCGCCGACGTGCAGTGCCTCGAAGGAAAACGTCATGCCACCGATGCTCGGCCGCCGCACACTCCCGAACCAGTGGCCCGCAAGCCACACACCGCTAAGATCAGGCCATGCACGAGGTCGCGGTGCTCGCCTTCGACGCCATCAGCCCCTTCCACCTCGCCGTCCCGACCCTGGTCTTCGGCCGCGTCGGCATCGACGGCCCGAGCCCCTACCTGGTCCGGGTCTGCGCCGAACAGCCGGGACGGCTCAGCACCCCCGCCGGTTTCGCCCTGCACGTCGAACACGGCCTCGACTGCCTGAGCACCGCCGACACCGTCGTCGTCCCGAGCTGGCCGCAGGACGCGACCCCCACCCCCCAGCTCATCGCCGCACTGCGCGCCGCGCACGCCCGCGGCGCCCGGCTGGTCGGGCTCTGCCTCGGCGCCTGGGTGATCGCCGCGACCGGCCTCGCCGACGGCAGGGAGCTCACCACGCACTGGGCCGCCGCCCACGCGCTGGCCGCGGCCTTTCCCGCGGTCCTCGTCCGCGCCGACACCCTGTGGTCCGATCTCGGCGACATCGTCACCTCGGCGGGCGTCGCCGCCGCGCTCGACTGCTGCCTGCACCTGGTGCGCACCGACCACGGCAGCCTGGCCGCAGCCGAACTGGCCGGCGCGCTGGTCACCGCGCCGCACCGGAGCGGCTCACAGGCCCAGTACATCCCGATCCCGGTCCCCGACCCCGCCGACGACGACCCGGTCGAGCGCGCCATGGTCTGGGCACGGGCCAACCTGGCCGACCCGATCGAGCTGGACGGCTGGGCCGCCGTCGCGCACATGTCCCGGCGCACCTTCACCCGCCGCTTCCGCGACCGCACCGGCGCCAGCCCGCAGCAGTGGCTGCTGCACCAGCGGGTGGACGCGGCCCGGCTGCTGCTGGAGACCACGGACGAGACGGTCGAGCGGGTCGCGGGCCGGGCCGGCTTCGGCTCCGCGGTGAGCCTGCGCCACCACTTCCAGCGCAGGCTCGGGACCAGCCCGGCCGGGCACCGCGCGCAATTCCGGCCCGGCTAGGTTCGGGGGTATGCGAATCGAGATCGGCGGCCACGCCCCTGACATCGACGAACGCGCCTGGGTGGCGCCCACCGCGACGGTGATCGGCCGGGTGACGCTCGCCGCCGACGTCAGCATCTGGTACGGCGCCGTGCTCCGCGCCGACCTGGAGACCATCGCCGTCGGCGCGGGCAGCAATATCCAGGACGGCTGCGTGCTGCACTCCGACCCCGGCTTCCCGCTCACCGTCGGCAGCGGGGTCTCGGTGGGCCACAATGCGATCCTGCACGGCTGCACCGTCGAGGACGACGTGCTGGTCGGCATGGGCGCCACCGTCCTGAACGGCGCGGTGATCGGCGCGGGCAGCCTGATCGCGGCCAATGCCCTGATCCCCGAGGGCGCGCGAATTCCGCCCGGTTCCCTGGTCGCGGGCGTTCCCGGCAAGGTGCGGCGCGAACTCGGCGACGCCGAGCGCGACGGCATCAAGCTGAACGCCGCTGTGTACGTTCACAACACGGCCACCCACCGGGATGCCACTCCGCTGTGATGGATAACACACCCCCGAGCACCACATGGAACCGTTGGTAACATGATCACAGCGCCCCGCCACGGCGCTGGATCTTCCGGCTTACCGCGGGCGTTGCGTGTGGGCAGGAGGTATCACGGTGGCGTACGAGCGTTCGGGTATGCACCGTCCGGGGGGGCGGATCAGTGTGGCCGACATCGCGGCCCAACCGGGGGGAATCGAGGCGCTGCAGCGCAGGGTCCACGAGTTACGGTGTCGCGGGGTGGATTTCGCGGCGAATGCGATCGAGCGGGAAATGGCGGATTTCGACCTGCCCCGTGGCTGACCGGCAATCCGCGCGGGTGAAATAATCTCGACGGATCACTGCACGTCGACGGGAGATTTGATGTCCGCGGTTCCGCCGATGCTCCAGCGCATCCTGGAGAAGCCCGTGGCCGACGGCGAGCGGTTGCTGGAGAGCGCCTTCTCGGCCTTCCTCGACTTCGGCATCAAGCGCACCAGCATGGGCGAGATCGCGCGCCGGGCCGGAATCAGCCCGGCCACGCTCTACCGCCGCTTCGAGTCGAAGAACGATCTGGTGGAGGCGGTCACGGTGCGCGAGGCGCAGCGCTTCGTCGCCGAGATCGACGGCCGGGTGCGCACCGTCAGCGGCTCCGACGACCAGCTGGTGGAGATCTTCGTCGCCTTCATCACGGCGATCGCGGGCAACCAGCTGCTGCGCAGGCTGCTGCGCACCGAGCCGGAGCTGATCCTGCCCAAGCTCACCACCGACGCGGGCCCGGTCTTGGCCATCGGCCGCACCTACCTGGCGGAGAAGCTGCGTGAGCTAGGCGAGCCCGGCGCCGCCGAGCAGATCGACCCCGACCTGATCGCCGAGATCATGGCCCGGCTCGCGCTCTCCCTCGCGCTCACCCCGGACGGGCTCATCCCGATCGACGACGCCGAGGCGGGCCGGGATTTCGCCAGACGCACCCTGCTGCCCATGATCGGGGTCCGCCCCCGGCCCTGAGCCCGGGCGCAGCCCGAAGGCGGCGTAGACCCGCTCGTCGAGCAGCGCGGCCGCGGTGGCGTCGAAGGGGCGGCCCGCCTGCAGCTCGACCGAGAGCGCGATCACCGCGCGGGCGGCGGCGGTGGCCGGGTCCGGGAGCGGCATGCGGGAGACGTACTGGGTGATCCACCTGCGGCGGCCGGAGTAGAGCCGGTTCCCGCAGACCGCGTCGTACCAGCGCAGCCCCAGGGTGGAGTTGGCGACGCCCATGAGCAGCGCGGCCAGCTCCTCGGCCGGCTCGCCCAGGTCGGCGAGCGAGAGCCAATAGCAGTCGCCGTTCACCACCGCGCCGGAGCGGTCGAGGGCGAAGCGCGGGACGGCGCTGATGTCCGGGAAGACGACCTTCGGCGCGCGCCACAGGTGCGGGCGCTGCGGCACCCAGATCTCGAACCACGCGCGCCCGCCCGCCGCCACGTAGTGCCTGGCGGTCAAGGCCTCCCGGTGCGTCGCCAGGTACGCCGCGGCGGCCGGATATTCGGCCAGGTCGACGGGGGTGCGCCGGGCCACGGCGGTGTCGTACGGGTACAGCACCCGGACATCGCGGCCGCGCTCGATCCGCCACGGCGCCAGATCGTCGTGCGTCAGCAGCGGACGCAGCAGCTCCGGCTCCGGGCTCGGCCGCACCGCGTCCCACCGATCCGAGATGAACACCGAATCGGCCGTCGTCTTGATCCCCACCCTGATCCGCCCCAGCTCCCCCGCGCGCCGCCAGGTCGCCGCATCGATCGCACCCAGCCAGGCATCCAGCTCCGGATGCGAGAGCCGCCACGGCCCCGCACTCCCCCGCCCGGAAGCCGCGCCGCCGCCGAGCGCGCCCCGGCCCGCACCCCGCGCAGCCGACGAAACTCCCGCGCCCGCGACGCCCCGCGCCGGCTCACGTCCTCCGCCCACAACCCCGGCAGCTGATCCAGGACCTCCGCCCGCGACCCCCGAGGCCGATCCCGAAACTGCGCCCGAGGCCACCGGGCCGGCCGCGGGAACCCCGGCGGCGGACTCTCCCTCCCCGGTGACGAGCACCCCCACCTCCACCGCGAATTCCCGCTCCCCGAGCACGATCCGCCGCCCCCGCGCCGCGAGCACCGCGTCGAACAGCTCCCCCTGCTCCGCGGCGGGAACAGCACCGCCGACCTGGTACACCGAGACGTACCGGCACGGCCGGTCGGCCGGCCCCTTGACCGCGATCGTCACCGCGGGCAGCACCGCCGCCTCGAACAGCTTCGTATCCCCGAGGTCGTACAACTCGACCGGCGCCAGCTCCCCGCGCAGCAACTCCCGCACATTCGCCCCGGCCCTCGTGGTCAGGTACCGATTCGCGCAGAGCAGCCCGAGCACCCCGCCGGGCGCGAGCAACCGCGCCGCCGACGCGACGAACGGATGCGTCAGATCGATCCGCCCGCGCAACCCGTACCTGGCCCGCAGCTCCGTCGCGGCGACCCCGCCGAGCTGCTGCGTCCGCACATACGGCGGGTTGGTGATCACCGCGTGGAACTCGCCCGCGGGCAGCGCGTCCGCCGCCGCCAGGAAATCCCCGGCCCGCCAGCGCACCGCGACCCCGGCGGCCGCCGCCCGGCTCCGCGCCACCCGCAACCCCGCCGCGTGCAGATCGTGCCCGACCAGCTCCAGCCGCGTCCCCGGCCGCTCCCGCGCCATCTCCCCCGCCACCGCGAGCAGCAGCTCCCCGTCCCCGCAGGCCGGGTCGAGCACCCGCAGCACCGGCCCGGCCGGGGCGTGCGCGAGGAGCCGCCGCGCCAGGAATCCGGCGAGCGCGGGCGGTGTGTAGTGCCGCCCGTGCCGCTTCCGGTCCCGGTCGGGGAGATCGGCCATGCGGCGATTGTGCCGCAGAGTGTGGCGTACGCCACCGAACCCGGCGCGCCGGGTCCACCGCCGGACACTTCTCGACAGCGATTCCCGCTGCTACTGTTCGGTCTCGAAAAGAGACCAAACCGAGGGAGCCCGATGACAGCGATCGAGACCGACCAGTACACCGCGCTGCGTCGCCTGCTGGACGAACGCTGGACCTGCCGTCAGTTCCGCCCCGAGCCGGTGCCGCGGGAGACCCTCGAGCAGCTGTTGCTCGCCGCGCAGCGCACGCCGTCCTGGTGCAACACCCAGCCCTGGCGGGTCGAGGTCACCACCGGCGCGGGCACCGAGCGCTTCCGCACCGCGCTCGGCGAGCACCTGACCGCCCCCGACGGCGGCCCCGACTTCCCCTTCCCGCCCGGCTACGCAGGCGTCTACCAGCAGCGGCGCCGCGAGTGCGGGAGCCAGCTGTACGCCAGCGTCGGGATCGAGCGCGGCGACAAGGCGGCCGCCTTCCGGCAGACCATGCGCAACTTCGACTTCTTCGACGCGCCGCACGTCGCGATCGTGAGCACCCCCGCAGAGCTCGGCGTCTACGCCGCCGTCGACTGCGGCCTCTACCTGAACAGCTTCCTGCTCGCCGCGCAGAGCCTCGGCCTCGGCGCCGCCCCGCAGGCCGCGCTCGCCACCTACGCCCCCTTCGTCCGCCGCCACTTCGGCATCCCGGACGACCACCGCGTGGTCGCGGGCATCTCCTTCGGCTACCCCGACCCCGAGCACCCGGTCAACACCTTCCGCACCAGCCGCGCCGACCTCACCGACACCGTCCACTTCCACGGCGCCTGAGAACTACCAGCCCGGGCTCACCGGCTCGGGCACGACATCCCGCGCCGTCATCTCGGCCCCGCAGTGATCGCACCCCACCCGCACATGCGCCTCCCCGACACACCCCCGGTGCGTGTACCGCACCGGGGGCCCGTCCGGCGCCATGTGCGCGTCACCCCAGTCCCGGATGGCGAGCAGCACCGGGTAGATGTCGTGCCCCTTCGGCGTGAGCCGATACTCCCCCGACTCCACCTTGACCAGGATTCCGTGCTCGATCAGCCGATCCAGCCGATCCAGCAACCGGCTGCGCGAGATCCCGAGCGCGCTCTGGAACCCGTTGAACCGCCGGATCCCGCTGAAGCAGCACTTGAGGATGAGCAGCGTCCAGCGGTCCCCGAACACGACGAGCGGCCGGGTGATCGAGCACGACACGTCGGCGAGATCCTGGTAGCGCATCCGGCGATGCTACCGCCGGAACCGCCTGCTAGAGCGGGATGTTCTTGTGATGGCTCGGCACCGCGGGCACCGAAGCCAGCGCGGCGGCCAGCCTGCTGCGGGTACGGGCCGGGTCGATGACCTCGTCCACCACCCCGATGGCGACGGCCCGCTCCACGCCGCCCGCGATCTGCTCGTGCTCGGCGGTGAGCCGCTCGTGCAGCGCCTCGCGCTCCGCGCCCTCCGGCGCGGCGGCGAGCGCCTTCTTGTGCAGGATGCCGACGGCGGCCTTGGCCCCCATGACGGCGACCTCGGAGCCGGGCCAGGCGAAGACCGCGGTGGCGCCGAGCGCGCGGGCGTTCATGGCGATGTAGGCGCCGCCGTAGATCTTGCGGGTCACCAGCGTCACGCGCGGCACCCTGGCCTCGGCGAAGGCGTGCAGCAGCTTGGCGCCGCGGCGCACGACGCCGTCCCACTCCTGGCTCACGCCCGGCAGGTAGCCGGGGACGTCGGTGAGCACGACCAGCGGAATACCGAAGGCGTCGCAGAGCCGAACGAAGCGGGCGGCCTTCTCGGCGCTCGCCGAGTTCAGGCAGCCGCCGAGCCGCAGCGGGTTGTTGGCGAGCACGCCGACGGTGCGCCCGCCCAGCCTGCCCAGCCCGGTGACCATGCTGCGCGCGTACCCGCCCTGCAGCTCCTCGAAGGTGGATTCACCGTCGACGTTGTCGAGCAGCTCGTGCACCACCGGCTTGACGTCGTAGGCCCGGCGGGGCGACTCCGGCAGCAGCGCCTTGAGGTCGACGTCGCCGTGCGCCGCCGCGGCCAGGTCGAACTCGCCCTGCTCGGCGAACATGGAGACCAGGCGGCGGGCCCGGTGCAGCGCGTCGGCCTCGTCGTTCGCGACGATGTGCGTGACGCCGGACTTCTTGCCGTGCGTCTCCGGCCCGCCGAGCGTGGCCATGTCGACCTGCTCGCCGGTGACGCTGCGCACCACGTCCGGGCCGGTCACGAAGACCCGCCCCGCGGGCGCCATGATCACGATGTCGGTGAGCGCGGGGCCGTAGGCGGCGCCGCCGGCGGCGAAGCCGAGCACGACGGAGAGCTGCGGGATCCGCCCGGAGGCGCGGACCATGGCCTCGAAGACCAGCCCGACCGCGTGCAGCGCCTCGACGCCCTCGGCCAGCCTGGCGCCGCCGGAGTGCCAGAGCCCGACCACCGGCGCGCCGGAATCCAGCGCGGTGTCGATGGCGGAGACGATGTGCTTGCAGCCGTCCACGCCCATGGCGCCGCCCATCACGGTGGCGTCCGAGCAGTAGGCGACGGTGCGCACCCCGTCCACCTCACCGATCGCGGCGAGCACGCCGGAGCGGTCGCGCGGGTGCAGCGGCAGGAGCGTGCCCGCGTCGAAGAACCGCTCCAGCCGGCCGAGCGGGTCGCGCGGATCGGTGGCGGTGTCCGGTTGGAACGCGGGGGCCATGATCGTCATCGCGCTCACCTCCTGTTCGAGGGCAGGGTCGGCCGACGGGCGGCACTGCGCCCGGGGAAAGCTGTGAAAGGACGGACGGGGGCCCGGCGCGACGCCGGGCCCCCGTCGTATTCCGTTGTGCGGCTGGGCTACGTGTTACGCCCGGCCGAAAGCGAGCGCCACGTTGTGCCCGCCGAAACCGAAGGAGTTGTTGACCGCGTACTCGATTTCCTGGCGCCGGGCTTCCCCGTGCACCACGTCGAGATCGATCTCCGGATCCTGGTTCTCCAGGTTCAGCGTCGGCGGGACGATGCCGTCCCGGATGCTGAGCACGGTGAGCACCGACTCCAGTGCGCCCACCGCGCCGATCGAGTGCCCGAGGGCCGACTTCGGCGCGTACACCGAAGCGTGGTTACCCAGCGACTTGGCGATCGCCCTCGCCTCGGCGGTGTCGCCGATCGGGGTGGCGGTCGCGTGCGCGTTGATGTGGGTGATGTCGCTCTTCTGCAGACCGGCGGTCTGCAGCGCGCGGGTGATGGCGCGCGCGGCGCCACTGCCCTCGGGGTCCGGGGCCACCAGGTGGAAGCCGTCGGAGGTGATCCCCGCGCCGAGCAGCCGCGCGTGGATGGTGGCGCCGCGGGCCTTGGCGTGCTCCTCGGTCTCGATGACCATGAGGGCGCCCGCCTCGCCGAACACGAAGCCGTCCCGATCCTTGTCGAAGGGGCGCGAGGCGCCCCTCGGATCATCGTTGCGGGTGCTCATCGCGCGCATCATGGAGAACGCCGCGATCGGCACCGCGTCGATGAAACCCTCGACACCGCCGGTGACGACGATGTCGGCATCGCCCATGACGATCATCCGCCATGCGTTGGCGATGGCCTCGGAGCCGGACGAGCACGCCGAGACCGGAGTGACCACTCCTGCCCGCGCCTTCAATTCGAGGCCGACGACCGCGGAGGGGCCGTTCGGCATGACCATCTGCACGGCCAGCGGGGAAACCTTGCGGTAGCCGCCGTTCTTCAGCTTGTCGACCGAGTCGATGAGGGCGTCGCCGCCGCCGAGGCCGGTGCCGATCGCGACGCCGAGGCGTTCGGGATCGACCTCCGGGCTGCCGGCATTGCGCCAGACCTCACGACCGAGCACGGTCGAGAGCTGCTCCACGTAGGACATGCGCCGGGCCTCGACCCTGGTCAGCAGGGTCTCCGGCTGCACCTTCAGGTGGCCGCCGATGCGGACCGGCAGGTCGTATTCCTCGATGAAGTCATCCTCGAGAACGTCGATGCCGCTCTCGCCGTTGAGGAGTCCCTTCCACGTCGCATCGACGTCACCGGCGATCGACGTGGTCGCCGCCAGGCTCGTGACGACGACGTTGGGAAAGTTCCCGTTCTTGGTGGAAGGAGTGGTCACTGGTTCAGCCCTACTCGGCGTTGTCGAACTTGGCCTTGAGCTCGGCGGCCGTGTCGGAGTTCTCGGCCTCGAGCTTCTGGATGTAATTGACGGCGTCGCCGACCGTCTTCAGGCTGGCGAGATCCTCGTCCGGGATCTTGACGCCGTACTTGTCCTCGGTCTGCACAGCGATCTCGACCATGGACAGCGAGTCGATGTCCAGGTCATCGACGAAGGACTTCTCGACGGTCACCTCGGACGGCTCGATGCCGGTCACTTCCTCGATGATCTTGCCGAGTTCCTCGACGATTTGTTCCTGGGTCAGAGCGGCCACTTTGGTGGCTCCCTTCTTGTTTCTGCTGAGTAGGGCTCTACTGGGTTTTCGATCCGAACCGGACTTTGGTTACCGTCCGGCCGGGTCACGGTCGCGTGTCGATTGCCGCGCGACCGTGGGAAAGCTAGCCGGAGCTCGTGAGCGCGGCCAACGCGGGGAGGTCTTCGGGGGTTTTCAGCGCCAGCGTCGGCGTCCCCTTCAGCTCCCGCTTCGCGATGCCGACGAGGGTGCCCGCCGGTGGCAGCTCCGCCACCGCCGAGACCCCGGCCCGCCTGCTGGTCTCGGTGCACAGATCCCACCGCACGGGGCGGGTGACCTGCGCCGCGAGCTTGTCGATCGCGTCCTGCCCGGAAGCCACCGGCTTGCCGTCGAAATTGGAGAGCAGGGTGCGGACCGGCTCGCCGGGTGTGATCTTCGCGATCGCCGCGGTCACGGCGTCCTGGGCGGGCGCCATGTACTTGGTGTGGAACGCACCCGCCACCGGAAGGGCGCGGATGCGCGCCTTCTCCGGCGGGTTGGCGGCGAGTTCCGCGAGGGCCTCCACCGCGCCCGCGGCCACGATCTGCCCGGCCGCGTTGCGATTGGCCGGAACCAGGTCGAGCTCCGCGAGCCGGGCGAGCACGGCGGCTTCGTCGCCGCCGAGCACCGCGGACATCCCGGTCGGCTCCAGCGCGCACGCCTTCGCCATCTCCCCGCCGCGGATCGCGGCCAGGGTGACCGCCTCGTCCGGCGTGATGACGCCGGCCACGGCGGCCGCGGCGAGCTCGCCGACCGAGTGCCCGGCCACGATGGTATCCGCCGGGAGCGAATCCGGGTCGATCTCCGCGAACGCGAGCAGCGCCGCGGCGACCACGAGCGGCTGGGTCACCGCGGTGTCGGTGATCTCCTCCGCGGTGGCGGTGGTGCCGAGGCGGACCAGATCCAGCCCCGACGCCTTGCTCCAGAGCGCGAGGCGGTCGGCAGCGCCGGGCACCTCGAGCCAGGGCACGAGCATGCCGGGTGTCTGGGATCCCTGTCCGGGTGCGAGCAACGCGATCACGTCTCTAAGAAAACACTGTGAGGCACCTACTACGAGATGTCGGCACCGATGAAGGTTTCCGACTCGTTTTGTGGAGGTCCCACAAACGCCCTCGTGGAGCGGGCCGATCGACCGGACCGGGTTGGCCGTTACAGTCCGTCCGAACCGGCCGGGGAAGAAGTGTCTTCTGATGATGTTGATGACGATTCGTTACGAGTTCGTGTCAAACGACCCACTGTGGCGGCAATCCTGAGCACGTAGGCATCGCGCGAATTCATCGGATCCCGGCCGGTGACTTCCGCGATGCGCTTCAGGCGATAGCGCACAGTATTTGGATGGATGTACAGCTGGCGGGCACAGGTCTCGACCGCGCCCCCGCAATCGAGGTAGGCATCGAGGGTGTCCGCCAGGGCCGAACCGGCCGCTGCCAACGGAAGCACAACGTAGTCGACCATCGCCTCGACCGCAGCACGGTCCCCCAACAAGGCGCGTTCCGGTAACAACTCCGCGGCGTGCACCGGCCGCGGCGCGGCGCGCCAGCCGACCACCGCCTCCATCCCGGCCAGCGCCTCCACCGCGCTGGCGTGCGCGGCGCCGAGCGTGCGGGTGGTCGGCCCGATCACCACCGGGCCGTCGGAGAAGACCTCGGCGAGCAGGTCGCCGAGGAACGCCGACTCCTGCCCCGCCTCGCCGAGCGGCCCGCTGACCACCATCACCAGCCTGGTGCCCTGCACCACCGCGAGCGCGGCCCTGTCGTGCCGCGCCGCGATGGTGTGCACCCCGCCGACCGCCGAGACGCCCTGCTCGCGCGGCGGGATGCCGACGAGCACGGTGGCGGGCGCGGTGGCGTCCCAGTTCAACGTGGCGGCCCTGGAGAGCATGTCCGGCCCGGTGTCGCCGCGCACGACGGCATCCACCACCAGCGCCTCCAGCCTGGTGTCCCACGCGCCCCTCGACTCCGCCGCGCTGGCGTACACCGAGGCGGCCGCGAAGCCGAGCTCGCGCCCGTACCGCAGCACCGCCTCGGTGAGCGCGACCAGCTGCCGGTCGTTGCGGGCAAGCGCGGGCAGCCACTGCTCGAAGAACTCCATGGCCACCCGGACCATGTCGACGGTCTGGCGCAGCGTCAGCCGCCGCGCCAGGTCCTGCGGGAACACCTGGAAGGCGTCCAGGCTGAACCGGATGTCGCTCTCCGGGTCCTGCAGCCACTCCAGGAAGTTCACCACCGCGGTCTGCACCAGCATCTGGACGCCCGCGCGCTGCGCGGCGTCCAGATCGGCGAAGAACGGCAGCCGATCCTGCATCGACCCCACCGCCTCGGTGGAGAGCCTGCCGGAGAACTGCTTGACCCGCTTGAGCAGCGTGTCCGGCAGCGGGTCCCGGTTCTGCCGGTTCGGCGAGAGCGCGCCGGTCGGCAGGTAGACCTCGTGCTCCGACGAGGTGTCCGAGATCCGCCTCGGCCGCGGTGGTTTACGTTCCACGATCCCTTCCGTTTTCGGTGCCGGTGTGTGGTCCCCCGCCGCTACTCGTCGTCGACGTCGGCCTCCGGCGCGGCCGTGACGTCGTCGATGCGGTACTTCGCCGCCGCCTCGGCGGCCTTGCCCGCGTCGATCTTCCCGGCCTTCGCCAGCCCGGACAGCACCGCGACCGTGATCGACTCGGCATCCACATTGAACACCCGGCGCGCGGCCGGGCGGGTGTCGGAGAACCCGAACCCGTCGGTGCCGAGCGTGATGTAGTCACCGGGTACCCACTGGCGGATCTGATCCTGCACCGCCCGCAGCCAATCCGACGCCGCAACGATCGGGCCCTCCGCCTCGGCCAGCGCCTCGGTGATGTACGGAACGCCCGGATCCACATCCGGGTGCCGCAGCGCCGCGATCTCCTTCGCCAGCCCGTCCCGGCGCAGCTCGCCCCAGGACGTCACCGACCAGACGTCGGCCCGCACGTTCCACTCCCTCGCGAGCAGTTCCTGCGCGCGCAGCCCCGCGGGCACGGTGACGCCGGAGACCAGGATCTGCGCGGGCAGCTCGCCCTCGGTGCCCGCCCGGTAGCGGTAGATGCCCTTGAGCAGCCCCGCCACATCCACGTTCTCCGGCTCGGGCGGCTGCGGGTACGGCTCGTTGTAGAGGGTGATGTAGTAGAAGATGTTCTCCCCGCCGAAGCCGTCCACCCCCGGTGTGCCGCCGTACATCCGGCGCAGCCCGTCCCGCACGATGTGCGCGATCTCGAAGGCGTAGGCCGGGTCGTAGGAGACGACGGCGGGGTTGGTCGAGGCGAGCAGCAGCGAGTGGCCGTCGTTGTGCTGCAGCCCCTCACCGGTCAGCGTGGTCCGCCCCGCGGTGGCGCCGAGCACGAAGCCGCGGGCCAGCTGGTCGGCGGCGGCCCAGAGCCCGTCGCCGGTGCGCTGGAAGCCGAACATCGAGTAGAAGATGTACAGCGGGATCATCGGCTCACCGTGCGTGGCATAGGAGGTGCCCGCCGCGGTGAACGAGGCCGTCGAGCCCGCCTCGTTGATCCCCTCGTGCAGGATCTGCCCGACGCTGCTCTCCTTGTAGGCCAGCATGAGCTCGGCGTCGACCGAGGTGTAGAGCTGCCCGTTGCGGTTGTAGATCTTCAGCGACGGGAACCACGAGTCCATGCCGAAGGTGCGCGCCTCGTCCGGGATGATCGGCACGATCCGCTTGCCGATCTCCTTGTCCCGCAGCAACTCCTTCAGCAGCCGGACCAGCGCCATGGTTGTCGCCACGTTCTGCTTGCCCGAGCCCTTGCGGACCGACTTGTACGCCTCGTCGCCGGGCAGCTTCAGCGGCTGCACCGCGGTGCGCCGCTCCGGCAGGAACCCGCCGAGCGCCTTCCGCCTGCCCAGCATGTACTGGACCTCGCGGGAATCCATGCCCGGGTGGTAGTACGGCGGCAGGTACGGATCCTTCTCCAGCTCGGCGTCGCTGATCGGGATGCGCTGCAGATCGCGGAACTCCTTGAGGTCCTGCAGCGTCAGCTTCTTCATCTGGTGCGTCGCGTTGCGGCCCTCGAAGTGCTTGCCGAGGGTGTAGCCCTTGATCGTCTTGGCCAGGATCACCGTCGGCTGGCCCTTGTGCGCCATCGCCGCCGCGTACGCCGCGTAGACCTTGCGGTAGTCGTGCCCGCCGCGCTTGAGGTTCCAGATCTCCGGGTCCGAGAGGTCCTGCACCAGCGCCTTGGTGCGCGGGTCGCGGCCGAAGAAGTGGTCGCGCACGTAGGCGCCGTCGTTCGCCTTGTAGGTCTGGTAGTCGCCGTCCGGCGTGGTGTTCATCAGGTTCACCAGCGCGCCGTCGCGGTCGGCGCCGAGCAGCGCGTCCCACTCCCGGCCCCAGATCACCTTGATGACGTTCCAGCCCGCGCCGCGGAAGAACGACTCCAGCTCCTGGATGATCTTGCCGTTGCCGCGCACCGGGCCGTCGAGGCGCTGCAGGTTGCAGTTCACCACGAAGGTCAGGTTGTCCAGCCCCTCCAGCGCCGCGACGTGCGCGAGGCCGCGCGACTCCGGCTCGTCCATCTCGCCGTCCCCGAGGAACGCCCAGACGTGCTGGTCCGCGGTGTCCTTGATGCCGCGGTCGTGCAGGTAGTGGTTGAACCGCGCCTGGTAGATGGCGTTCATCGGGCCGAGCCCCATGGAGACCGTCGGGAACTCCCAGAAGGTGTCCAGCAGCCGCGGGTGCGGGTAGGACGGCAGGCCGTGGCCGGGGCCGCCGTGGCTGTACTCCTGCCGGAAGCCGTCCAGCTTGTCGGTGGAGAGCCTGCCCTCCAGGAACGCCCGCGCGTAGATGCCCGGCGAGGCGTGGCCCTGGATGAAGATCGAGTCGCCGCCGCCCGGGTGGTCCTTGCCGCGGAAGAAGTGGTTGAAGCCCACCTCGTAGAGCGCCGCCGACGAGGCATAGGTCGAGATGTGCCCGCCGACGCCGATGCCCGGCCGCTGCGCGCGGTGCACCATGATCGCGGCATTCCACCGGATCCAGGCGCGGAAGCGGCGCTCCACCTCCTCGTCGCCGGGGAACCACGGCTCGTTCTCGGTGGGGATGGTGTTCACGTAGTCGGTGGAGGTGAGTGCCGGGATCGCGACGCGGCGCTCCCCGGCCCGCTCCAGGAGCCGCAGCATGAGGTAGCGCGCGCGGCCGGGGCCCTCCCGGTCCAGCATCTGGTCGAAGGACTCCAGCCATTCGCTGGTCTCCTCCGGATCGATGTCGGGTAGGTAGGAGGCCACGCCTTCGCGAATCACCCGCACCCGGCCGGACTGCGGAACGGACCCGGTGGGGTCGGTGCCCGCGGCGCCGGCCGGTTCCCCGGTGCGGTCGTCTCCGGCGGGTCGCGCCGGTGCGGAAGAGTGGATCAGGTCGGTCAAATCGGCTCCTCGTACAGGGGTGGACATGCTGATGGCGTCTGGTTCCCCGGGCGAGCACGCTGGTCGGCGCCCCGCCCGATACGAAAGGTTCGGGCGCACCAACCATCCTTGCCGATGGTGCGTCCCAGGTCATCATTCCAGCCGGGAATCCAGTACGTTCGAGAGGGAACGACGGTGTTGCCGCCAGAGTGCTCGACAGCGGGGAGGACGATGATGCTGAACCCACGCGGGTTCGGACTGATGTGTGCGGCCGTGGCCGTCTCGGCCGGGTTGCTCGTCGCGGGCTGTGCCAACCGGGTCGAGGGCACCGCGGCGGCGAACGAGGCCGAGGTGTCCGCCTACAAGACCGAGGCCGCCGCCTCCTCGGCCGCGGCGACCTCGTCCCGCAAAGCCGCCGCCGAGGCCAAGGCCGTCGCCGACAACTGCGGCCAGTTCCCCGGCATCACCGGGGTCGGCGTGTCGAGGTACAACGAGTTCGTCGACGCGCACGACTCCAACGCCCCCGACTACGTGCCCAAGCGCGACGGCGCCGCCGCCACCCTGGAGGACGCCGCGATCAAGGTCGAGACCGGGGTCAACCAGGCCGCCGGAGCGTTGCCGGGCGATCTCGCGGGCAAGCTCACCGAGTACGTGAACGCCGCAAGGGCCCTCGCGGGCGCGACCAGGGCGATGACCTACACCGCCCCGGTCGGCGGGCTGAACGACGCCAGCAAACGGGTCAACGACGCCCGCAACGCGGTGAAGGACAGCTGCCCCGTGCGGTGATATCAGCGGTCACCGCGTACGACATTCCGATGGCTTTTCGGCCGATCGGCTTGCGCTGCGAGCCAGAACCATGTTCGCTTGCAGCTACCTGTAGTCGGAAGTTGAGGAGGACACCACCGTGGTTGCCGCGGCGGACGCGCAGAACTTCGCAGAGAAGCTTGGCATCACCCACGGCTTGGTTGTCCAGGAGCTGGGCTGGGACGAGGACGCCGACGACGATCTCCGCGCCGACATCGAAGAGGTGAGCGGCAGCGAGATGGTCGACGAGAACTCGGACGAGGTGGTCGACGCCGTGCTGCTCTGGTGGCGCGACGGCGACGGTGACCTCGCCGACGAGCTGATGGACGTCATCAGCCCGCTCTCCGACGACGGCTTCATCTGGGTGCTCACCCCCAAGACCGGCCAGCCCGGCCACGTCGATCCCAGCGAGATCGCCGAGGCCGCCCCCACCGCAGGCCTCACCCAGACCTCCGTGATCAGCCTCGGTGCCTGGGTCGGCAGCAGGCTGGTGCAGCCGAAGGCGCCCTCCAAGCAGCGCTGACCCCTTTCGCTAAGGTTTGCCCGCGGGCAGGCGCGTGTCGCGCCGACCGGAGAGAGGAAGGATCCGCGCATGCCGCTGGAGGTGGGCTCGCCCGCACCGGACTTCACGCTGAAGGACCAGAACAACCAGAACGTCTCGCTCGCCGACTACCGCGGCCGCAAGAACGTGCTGCTCGTGTTCTACCCGCTGGCCTTCACCGGCATCTGCCAGGGCGAGCTGTGCAAGGTCAGGGACGAGCTGCCCAAGTTCCAGAACGACGACGCCGAGATCCTCGCCATCTCCGTCGGCCCGCCGCCCACCCACAAGATCTGGGCCGCCGAACAGGGCTACACCTTCCCCCTGCTCTCCGACTTCTGGCCGCACGGCGCCGTCGCCACCGCCTACGGCGTCTTCAACGAGAAGTCCGGGATCCCGAACCGCGGCACCTTCGTCATCGATCGCTCCGGGATCGTCCGGTTCGCCGAGATGAACGGGCCAGGGGAGGCTCGTGACCAGGCGGCTTGGGAGAAAGCGCTCGCCGCGCTAGATTCATAAGCCGCCGCGCCGGATCGTCTCCGGCCGGTCCAGGGGCGTATAGCTCAGCGGTAGAGCACTGGTTTTACACACCAGCGGTCGGGGGTTCGATCCCCTCTGCGCCCACTTCCATGGACCAGGTGACGATACATACATGTCCGTCCTGCCCTACTCCCGTGAGCTGAGTGTTGCCGATGCCACGCGTCGGCGTGTCGCTGAACTGGATCATTCAGATGCCGACCTGCGTGACCTCGCGTCGGTGCTCGCGCGGTCAGCGGCCGACCACGGTAGCCGTACGTCGCTCGATGACGTGCTCGGGGTCTTCGGGCACACGAGGCAATCTCTCGCCGCACTCGATGACGACGAGTAGACCGTCCGCTACCTTCCGATCAGCGCCGCGGCGGCCACAGTGCCCATACGGCAACAGCGACCGGTAGGGCGATCACGACGACCCACCCGAATGTGATCACCCGCGGACCCGCCGCATGTCCGCATGCCGAGGAAAACTCTCGCGGGGCGCTGCACATTCGACATCGGCCGACTGCAGCAACCGCACCAAGTCCCACGCGGTGAGATGCGCGGCCGACGACAGGAGCACGACCTGGAGCCCCGACGCTTCCACCTGCTCGACCAGATCGAGCGCGCCGCTCGGGTCCGCCCAGCGCACCGTATATCGGAAACGCCGCGCCAACCGGCACACCTGGGCTCGATCCCACTCCGTTGTCACCGACAACGGGTCGATCCATCCGATCGCGTCCATTCCCCTGCCCCTCCTGCTGTCGGTAGGCACCCGCCGCCGAGGACGGTCGGGCTGCGACCTGGCAGCTCGACGCGGGACCGGAGGTAGCGGCATCTTCCCGGCGGCGGGGCTGAAACCGACGCTAGGCGTGGTGTTTTCGTTTCGAGGGCGGGTTGCCGTCTACCGCCGTCTACCACGAAACGCGCGTTAAGCTGGCCTCATGGACACCGAATTCGCTGGTGACAGGCTCACGAGCGCACGGTTGCGAATGGCTCGTGAGTCGGCGGAGCTGAGTCTGACCGACCTGTCCAGGCGCGTCCCCTACAGCCGGTCGACGCTGCATGCCTACGAGAGCGGGCGGCGTACGCCCACCGCCGAAGCCATCGCGTGGATCGAGCGGGTATGTGGCCCGTTGGTCGATGTCGTCACGGCGGCAGCGATCCTGGGCCGCAACGATGTCGACCGGCGTTCGTTCCTGCGCGGCGCGGCCTACAGCACGGCTTTGAGCGCGTCGGCCGCGATGACACCGGAGGGGACCTATCGCCTGATCTCCGTCGATGATTCGCGCCGGGTCGGAGCGGCGGAGGTCACGGCAGTGCGGCAGGTTACGCAGGCACTCCACGTTCTCGATGAGGTGCGCGGCGGCGGCGCCGGTCGGACTGCGGCAGCCGAGTTCCTGTCGACCGACGTAGCAGCAATTCTGCGCGCTCGATTCGCTGACGCCCGCGTGCGCAGCACGGCGTTCTCGGCTGCGAGCGAGCTCGCCTATCTGTGCGGGTTCAAGGCGCACGACGCCGGGGCCGACGGGCTCGCGCAGCGCTACTACATCTCGGCCCTGCGACTGGCCGAGGAGTCCGGCGAACCCGGCCAGGACGGATGGGCACTGCGGGCACTGAGCACCCAGGGCAGCGATATCGGCGAACCGAGCGCCGCCCCCGACCTCGCCGAAGCGGCGCTGTCCCGGGCACGCGGCAAGATATCTCGGGCAGCGCTGGGCATGTTCGCCGTAACCGCCTCTCGGACCCATGCGGAGAGCGGCAACCACGCCGCCGCCCGTGCGACGCTGCCAGACCCCGACGCGACCGACGACGAGTATCCGGTGTGGATGCGGGCGTGGACCCCGGGGCCTACCGTCGTAGACCAGACAGCGAAGACCTTCGAGGCGCTGGGGGACCCGGCGGAGGCCGAGCGCAACCGCACCCGCGCGCTGACACTGTGGAACCGGGAGACCCACCCACGGGTCCACGCTCTCACCGCCATCGAGGCCGGGCTTCTACGCTGGCAGCTGGGAGAGTTCCAAGCCGCCGCCGATATGGTTCGGCCGGCGCTTCCCATGCTGACTGCGATCGACTCCGACCGCACTCGCAGGGCGCTCGCGAGGATCCACACCACAGCTCCCGAGCTCGCTATCGCGGGCTGAGAGGCATTTCCACTCATCCGCCTGCGGCGATGACTTTCTCGAGAACCGCAGGGAAGCGTTTGCGAGCTGGCCACTCCTGAGCGGGCAGCTCGACCCGGCAGCAGGAAGTCTCCGGAGGCGTTCACCGGGCGACCGGCTTCGCCTACCCTGTGCCGCTCGATGTCTAGCTACTACAGTGCGTGGCAACGACCGGGAAGGGAGCACGGTGGACAGTCTCCAGCCAGTACTTGCCGGGCTCGACGTACCTGATTCTGTCCCGCGGGCTCCGCGCCGTCGTGATCTTCGTATCCGCGAGCTGGCGCAGTGGGCGGAGGCCCAATTGGGCTGGCTGGCGCGCAAAAGCCGCGCCGATAAGGAGAGCGACCTCTTCCTCTACATCCAAGCCGCCAAGCTCGTGGAGGAGGTCGGCGAGCTCCACGCCGAGCTGCTGGCCCGTGGCAAGCGCCAGCGCCAGGGCAAGCAGGCCGATCCGGGCGACGTCGACGGCGAGCTGGCCGATGTCATGATCTGCGTCGCCATCATCGCCCAGACGCTCGGGGTCGACCTGACCAAGGCACTCCAGGACAAGATGCAGGTGGTCGATGATCGGGTGACTCGGATAGCGAAGCCCGCCGGATAGCCGACCGGCTCAGGTGAGCAGGCGGAGACGTTTCTCCAGCGCCGCTGCCGCCTGCGCGGTCGCGGTGCGGGTACCGTCGCTGCCGGGGAAACGCCGGTAGCGGATGCGCCGGTCGGCGGGATCCCACTGCCAGCGCCCGACCACCCGACCGGCGTGCACGATCGAGGGCAGGACTTCGCCGATCTGGTTGAAAACCTTCCGGGCGGGCAGCGCGCCGAGGTAGCGCCCGCGCGACTCGAAATACGCTTTCAGAGCGATGTCTTCGTGCCCGAGGAGAGCGGCACCGGCTTCATCCACGGACGAATTCGGCTGTCGGAGGAAGGCGTCGTAGTCGGAGCGGAGCATCCAGAAGGGGCTCGGCGCCCAGGGTAGCCGCATCCGGACGACGTCACGGGCGGCGAGTGCCTCGACCACCGCCTTCGCGGGGATAGCCGCCCACCACATCACATCCTTGACGGTCGCGGGCCCGTAGCGCTGGAAGTACTGTTCGATCAGCTGATCGCGAGCGGATTCGGGTTCGAGCGTCGTGATGAACCCGGGATGGGTCAGCGAAGCCAGCGAGAACATCCGGGTTTCGCGCAGCCACCGATCCGAGGTGTTGCGGTAGACGACGTCGCCGCGTTCCCAGAGCAGCTTCAACGCGATCCGCGCCGGGATCGGCGATTGGTTCGTCGGTGTCACCGCGCGTTCGACGTCGCGGTGCGAGGCCGACGCCGCGTCGAGGAGATACCCGTGAATCTTTTCCTGTAGTGCGGTCAGCTCCCCCTGGCTCACCTCGGCGCGCACCGCGAGGCGCTGAACATCACGGAGGCGGTAGTGCCGGGTGGCGGCGTGGGCCGAGCTCGCCAGGTCGAATGGCAGGGTGTGCAACGTCTTACGCATGCACCGGATGGTGATCAGGGCATCGTCGGTGGCACCGACGAGGGGCGACAGGTCGACATCGTCGTCCACCCGGACAGCGGCAGCCACCAGGGGCGAGGACAGGCGAGCGGCGTGCAGACCGAGCGAGCGGTTCGCGGCGGCACGAACCGAATCCGGCTTGGCGGGAGTGCCGATTCCCTGTTTCGCGAGAACCCAGTTCCACAATTTCTGGGGATGTTCCACCGAAACGATCGGTGCGGAATCGCGCGCCACCGCCGGTACTGTACACGCGGCTATTTCTGGGCTCCCCACCGCTCTTCCACGAATCGCTCGAGGTCGGAGAACGCGGACTGCACTTCGACGAATTCCTGCTCGGATCCCCACCAATGGCGATCGTTGTGGTGGATGTGGAACTTCTCCCAGTCGTGATCCCAGCCGGATGCGAGGTGGGTACCGTGGATGACCTGGTGACCGTCGATTCTCTGTTCGTAGACCTCGGTTCCGGGAAGCGGGACGAACCGGAACAGCGACACCCGGGAGAGCCGGTCGGACAGCGTGTCGAGCAGGCCGATGGTCTCGTCGGTCGTGCGCTGGTTCTCGCCCGGGTAGCCGTGGATGATGAACGCCTTGGCTTCGATACCGGCCTGGACAGCGGAGTCGATCGCCCGGGTGATCTTGGCTCGGGTGGTGTTCTTGCGCATCGCCCGCAACATCGTCTCGCTACCCGACTCCACGCCGAACTTGATCTCGATGCATCCGGCCCTGGCCATCGCGGTCAGCAAGTCGGCATCAACGGTGTCCACCCTCGATAAGGCCGACCACCGCAACCCCAGGTCTGCGATGTGGGTGCAGATGTCCCGCACCCGCTCCTTCGCCACGACGAAATTGTCGTCAACGATCGCGAAACCACCGATATCGTATGCGGAGATCAGATGCTGCAGTTCCTTCCGGGCGGAGTGGCCGTCGCGGTACTGGATGCGGGTCCTGCCCGCCGCGCAGAACGAGCACGGAAACGGGCACCCTCGGCTCAGCATCACGTGCGCCATCCGGATGTCACGGCCCGCAAGGCGATCACTCATCACGAAGTCCTTGTCGGGCAGGAGTTCGCGTGCGGGCAGCGGCAGGTGACTGATGTCACGCCGCGGGACGACAGGTGTCGTCCGAAACACCGAACCATCGGCTCGGCGCGCCACCACGCCGGGCACTCCCGAGAAGTCACGGTCCCCGGCATGATCGAGAAGCTGCAGAATCGTCTCTTCGGATTCTCCGTACGACACGACGTCGGCGTCGAAATCCGTGAGAGTTTGCTCGGGATAGAAATTGGCGTGCACGCCCCCGGCCATCAGCAGCACCCTCGGGCTCAGTGCGGCCCGCCGGATCGCCTCCAGCAGGATGCCGTACGTCGCCGAGGACGCCAAACTGACACCCACCGCATCGTAGGAGGTCAGGTCCAACGGTGGATCGACCTTCGTCACTTTACGAACCGCGACTTCGTGACCGCCGTCGCGAACCGCCGAGGCCAGGTAGAGCACGCCGAAGGGCGGAAACTCCTTACGCCCCTCCCGGAACCTTGCCATGTCGTAGACCTCGGGGTACAGAAGAACAACACGCATTACGGACCCTCCCCCTGAATACGGCCGCCGGGCACCGGCCGAATTTCAGTATCAGCCGCTCACCAATTCTGCGCAACGATTTCGGGGAGAGGCCGCCCCCGCGCCTCACAATGAAATTGCATATGCACGCCCTCGGATCCGTCCGTCGAAAGACGATTACCGTTACCCACCTCGGCAGGCAACACCCCGAGATCTCCGCTCAGCCGCCGGCGGCGATGAGTTTCTCGAGAACCGCAGGGAAGCGTTTGAGGACTGCCCGCTCCTGAGCTGTCAGCTCGACTCCCGCGGCCCGCGCGATCCACTCCGCCCGGCTCGCCTGCTCGTCGTCGAGGCGAGCACTACCTTCCGCCGAGAGCGACACGACGACGCGCCTCCGGTCGTCGGGATCGGCGCCGACGTGGACCAGCCCCTGGTCGGTCAGCAGCTTCACGGTTCGCGCCATGGTCTGGTGGCGGACGCGTTCCCGCTCCGCCAGCGCAACGATCGCCGAAGGGCCATTCCGGCGCAGGTGACCGAGGACGGCGGCCTGGCCTGCGGGCATGGTGTCGGCACTGCGGACGCGGCGCACGAACTTTCCGACCGCCAGGCGGAGGTGCTCGGCGTCGGCAACGGAGTAGTCGGGTTCGTCCACTGGACAAACTATACAGCTTCGCTGTACGTTCTGATATGTACAGCAAGGCTGTATAAATCGACTCGATCCAGGAGGATCCGACAGTGAGCTACGACCCCTACGCACTCGCCTTCCCCGCCACCGAATTCACCCTGAAGAGCGATGATTTCGAGAACGGCGGCGCGCTCCCCGCGGCCTGCTACAACACCGAGAGCGGGGCAAATCGCGCGCCCGGGCTGGCTTGGTCGGGGCTGCCCGAGGGCGCCCGCAGCCTGGTCATCACCGCGTTCGACGCCGATGCGCCGATTCCGGGCGGGCTCTGGCACTGGGTGGTCAAGGACGTGCCCGCCGAGGCCGGACGCATCGAGGCGGGTGGCGAACTGCCCGCAGGCGCCGTCGCGCTGACCAACGACCTGGGGCAGGCGGCCTACTCGGGCGTGCAGCCGCCGCCCGGCACGGGCATCCACCGGCTGTTCGTCTGCGCGACGGCGCTTTCGGTGGACCGCCTGGAGGTTCCCGAGGGTGCGAGCCTCGCGCTGCTCAATATCCTGATGATTCCGCACACGGTCGGGCGCGCGGTCCTCGTCGGCACGAGCGACGCCGACGCCTGACGAACGTCAGACCGACGTCGCGTCCGCGGTGGGGACGAAGCTGAGGGCGGGGGCGCCGGCGTCGGTGTTGGTGGGGTCGGGGCCGTGACCCGGTGCGACGAAGGACAATTCGGGGAGACGCAAAGGGCTGCGAGCGAGAGGTGGCGCCTCCTGCCAGTGCGGCGCAACGGCTTCCAGCGCGAGCCCGATCTCGAGCAGCTCCAGCTCGTCCCACGGCACCCCGCCGAGCTGCACCCCGAACGGCATGCCGGTCGCCGCCGACCGCCCGGCGGGCAGCGAGATCACCGGAGCGCCGGAGAAATTCGCCCAGGTCACCGGCACCTTGTCGGCGCCGAGGATGGAGGCGGCGGAGGCGGCGACGCGCGGCATACCGTCGGTGGCGGCGCCGGGCAGCACGATGGCGGTGAGGCCGTTCTCCGCGAAGACCCGGTTGTAGGCGCGCTGGTACACCGCGCGGTCCCGGCTGAACTGCAGGTACTGGGTGGAGGGGATGCTGAGCGCGGCCAGCCCCATCTCGACGACGGCGGCGCTGAAGGGGCTCAGCCGGGTGACCTGGTCGGCCCACTGCCGGTGGTACATGCCGAGCTCGACGGCATTGCCGTCGAAGAGCCCGCCGGGCTCGGCGGGCAGCCGGACGTCGCGCAGCTCGCCGCCGAGCTCGACGATCAGCTCCAGGAAGCCGGTGAAGAGCGCGCCGAGCCCGGCGGGGAGCGCCTCGGCGGCCATCGGGATGCCGAAGACCTTTCCGCTCAGCGGTTTCGCGCCGTCGGCCGCGGTGGTCGGCAGCCCGCCCGCCGGGAAGGCGGGGGCCAGCTGGGTGACGGGGTCGTGCAGGTCCGAGCCTGCGATGGCGTCGAAGAGCAGGGTGGCGTCGGCGAGCGAGCGGCCCATGGGGGCGGGGTGGTCGCGGCTCCACATCACCGGGATGACGCCGTAGCGGCTGCACCGGCCGAAGGTCGGTTTGATCGCGCTGACCCCGCAGCGGGAGGCGGGCAGCCGGGCGGAGCCGCCGGTGTCGGTGCCGAGCGCGAGCGGGGCGAAGCGGGCGGCGAGCACGGCGGCGCTGCCGCCGGAGGAGCCGCCGACGCTCTCGTCGAGCTTCCAGGGATTGCCGACCTGCGGGGTGGCGGTCATGATGGCGAATTCGTCGGTGTGCGTGTGGCCGATCAGCACGGCGCCGCTGTCGCGCAGCCTGCGCCAGATGGTGGAGTCGCCCGCGGCGATATTGCGCTCCAGGATCTGACTGGAGGCGGTCAGCGGCAGCCCGCCGACGGCGAAGAGATCCTTGACCGCGATGGGCAATCCGCACAGCAGCGGCGCGTCGCCCTCGGCCAGCCGCGCGGCGGCCGCCTCGGCCTGCTCGTAGGCGGGCTCCGGGTAGCTGCGGATCCAGGCGTTGGTGCCGCCGCCGTAGTCGGCGCTGCGCTTCAGGCAGGCGTCGAGCAGCTCGGCGGGGTGCAGCTGCCCGGCGTGCAGCAGGCTCGCCGCCTCCAGCGCGGAGAGCAGCGCCGGGTCGGTCGCGCGCACCGCGGCGGGGTCGGGCAGCCGGGGCGTGCGCCGCCGGGCCGGCGGGCGGGCGCCCGCCGCGCCGGGGAGCACGGTGGCGCCCACCGCTCCCGCACTCGCACCGCGAATGAAGGACCGGCGCGAGACGCGCTGCAACACAGAGGATCACCCAGCTCTCGTCGAACGACGAACTCCCGGCCGCGTGCCGATTGCGGCGAAAGTTACCAGGTGGAGTTCCACATAACATCTTTAGGGAGGCGAACCAACCCGGAGTCGAACTTCGAGTCTCGGACGGACTGTCGCGAGCCGCGACCGGTCGGTTCGACCGGGGTCAACCCACATCGCGGCGCAGCCAGGTGACCTCGGCACCGGTCTCGTATCCCCCTCGGAACGCCTCGAGTTCCTCGTCCCACGCCGTGCCGAGCGCGCGCTCGATCTCGGCGGAGAGGTCGTAGTACCGCCCGATCTCGCGGGCGGCGTCGAGCATCGAGCGCAGCCGCATCTCGCCGACCTGCACGTCGCCGTTGGCGCTGGTGCTGCCGTGCCACAGCCCGAGGCCGGGCACGAAGCTGTAGCGCTCGCCGTCGACGCCGTCGCTCGGGTCCTCGGTCACCTCGAAGCGCAGCACCGGCCAATCGCGCAGCGAGCGCGCGATCCGGGCGGCGGTGCCCACCGGGCCGACCCAGTCACTGGTGGCGCGCAGCTGGCCCGCGGCGGCGGGCTGACCGGTCCAGGTGAGCTTGGCGGAGGCGCCGAGCGCCGCGGTCAGAGCCCACTCCACGTGCGGGCACAGCGCGGCAGGCGAGGAGTGGATGTACACCACTCCCGCCGTCGCATCAGAGAACTGACTCGATGCGCGCACCATTGACACCTCCAGCTTCGACGAGGGACGTCTTCCCCAACGGCCCGACGGAGCTGGCGTTGCCCGAGTGTACTGGAGTGCTCCGAGTTACAAGTGTTACTCGGCCCCCGTGTCGACCCCGAGTGACTTCTCGGCGATCACCGCGTCGCTGAACGCGGGCCACGCCCCCCGTGCCCAGTCCCCGAAATTCTCGTCGCTCAGCGCGACGCACGCCACCCGGATTTCCGGGTCCACCCACAGAAAGGTGCCCGACTGGCCGAAATGGCCGTACGAGCGGCCGGAATTGGTGCCCCCGGTCCAGTGCGGGGACTTCCCGTCGCGGATTTCGAAACCGAGTCCCCAGTCGTTCGGGCGCTGCCTGCCGTAGCCGGGGAGGATTCCGTCGAGCCCGGGGAACTGCACGGTGACCGCCGCCCCGTGGGTCTCCGGCGAGACCAGGGCAGGCTCCAGCAACTCGGCAGCGAACCGGGTCAGGTCGGCCACCGAGGAGGTGGCGCCGTGCCCGGCCGGGCCGTCCAGCGACGAGTGAACCATACCGAGCGGTTCGAAAATGGCCTCGCGCAGGTACTCCGGGAACGCGATCCCGCTCTCCGCCTCGAGCAGCTCGGCCAGCAGCTCGAAGCCGGCGCTGGAGTAGATCCGCTTGGCGCCCGGTTCGGCGACCACCTCGCGGCTGTCGAAGGCGACGCCGGAGGCGTGCGCGAGCAGGTGCCGAACGGTGGCGCCGGGCGGCCACGCCTGCTGATCGAGCTCGATCGCGCCCTCCTCGACGGCGACCAGAACCGCGTACGCCACCAGGGGTTTGGTCACCGAGGCGAGCTGGAATACGTGATCGACGTCACCGGTGGTCGCCACCGCGCCGTCGGCGGTGACGACACCGGCCGCCGCGTTCCCGACCGGCCAGTTCCGTAGTTCCTCGAAGGCGCGCACGCCGCCGAGCCTACAAAAACGGACGGCCCCCGGCACCGTGCGGTGCCGGGGGCCGCTCCGCCGCGATCAGCGATCGGCGTCCGAGTACTTGATGATGCCGCGGATGTTCTTGCCGTCGAGCATGTCCCGATAGCCCTGGTTGATGTCCTCCAGCCGGTAGCTGCGGGTCACCATGTCGTCCAGGTTGAGCTGGCCGGACTTGTAGAGCCGGAGCAGCGCCGGGATGTCCTGGCGGGCGTTGCCGCCGCCGAAGATGCAGCCCTTGACGGTCTTCTGCAGCATGGAGAGCAGGAAGCTGTTCAGCTTGACGTCGGAGGCGTCCATCCGGCCCATCGAGGTGACCACGACGGTGCCGGCCTTGCTGGTGAGGATGAGCCCCTCCTCGATGTAGTCGCCGTGCATCTCCCCCATGGTGAGCACGACCTTCTCCGCCATCCGGCCCTCGGTGGCCTCCATGAGCGGCATGATGGCCTCGGCCATGCTGGCGAAGGCGTGCGTGGCGCCGAACTTCTGCGCCTGCTCGCGCTTCCACGGGTTCGGGTCGATGGCGACCACCTTGGAGGCTCCGGAGAGCACCGCGCCCTGCAGCGCGCTCATCCCGACGCCGCCGATGCCCGCGATCACCACCGTCTCGCCCGGCTGCACCTGCGCCACGTGCGTGGACGAGCCGAAGCCGGTGGGCACGCCGCAGCCGACCAGGCAGGCGACCTCGAACGGGACGGTGGGGTCGATCTTCACCACCGAGGTGTGGTGCACCGTCATGTACGGCGAGAAGGTGCCGAGCAGGCACATCGGGATGACGTTCTGCCCGCGCGCCTGGATCCGGTAGGTGCCGTCGCTGATGGCCTGGCCCATGAGCAACCCCATGCCGAGGTCGCAGAGCGCCATGTTGCCGCTCACGCAGGCCGGACAGCGGCCGCAGGCGGGGATGAACGAGAGCACCACGTGGTCGCCGACGGCCAGGTCGGCCGGGACGTTCGGGCCGAGCTTGGTGATCACGCCCGCGCCCTCGTGCCCGCCCATGACCGGGAAGGACGGCATCGGCGTCGCGCCGGTCACGATGTGGTGGTCGGAGTGGCACATCCCGGCTGTCTCCAGCTGGATCTGCACCTCGCCGGCGACCGGGTCACCGACCTCGATCTCCTCCACCGACCACGGCTCGTCGATCCCCCACAGGATCGCGCCCTTCGTCTTCATTTCGCGTCGACCTCTCGCATGCGCATGGCTGACTGTGACAGCCCTTACACTACGAGAAGATTGAAACACGTTCTAGTGCTGTCGCGAAATTGCCCTGCCAAAGATCGACCGACGGGCGGAACACGTTCCAGATTCAGATCAGACGCTGCGCCCGCTCGAAGAGCTCGAGGGTGATGGCGTGCAGGAAGTCGCCGACCTGCTTGGGCGCCTTGCCCGCGAAGGCGCGGGCGTGCGTGCCCTCCAGCACGATGCCGAGCTTGAAGCAGGCGAGCACGGTGTACCAGTCGACGGCGCTCAGGTCCCGGGTGGAGAAGCGGCCGTAGTGCTCGACCATCTCGGCCGCGGTCGGCAGCCCGCCCGCCGCGCCGAGCAGCCCGACCAGCGCGGCGCCGGTCGTCCCCGGCTCGGGCCTGGTGGCCAGCTGCCAGCCGAGGTCGAGCAGCGGGTCGCCGATGGTCGACATCTCCCAGTCGACCAGCGCGGCGACCTCGGGGCCGTCGTAGGAGAACATGATGTTCGCCAGGTGGCAGTCGCCGTGCAGGATGCCCGGCGTCCACTCGGCCGGGCGGTTGCGCTCCAGCCAGTCGCCGACCGCGTCGATGCCGGGGATCCGCGGCCCCGGGTACCCCTCGTTCTGCGTATACGACTCCAGCTCGCCGAGCCAGCGCGGCACCTGACGCTCCAGGAAGCCGTCCGGGCGGCCGTAGTCGGCGAGGCCGAGCTCGCGATAGTCGAGCGCGCCGAGCCGGGCGATGGCCTCGACCGCGGAGAGCCCCATGCCCCGGCGCAGCTCGGGGTCGCTCGCGTGCGGCTCGGGGAGTTCGGTCTGCGGGTTGAAGCCGGTGATCGGCTCCATCAGGTAGAAGACGGCGCCGATCAGCGTCTCGTCCGGGTTGGCTGCGATCACCCGTGGCGCGCGCACGTCGGTGCCGTTCAGCGCGCCGAGCAGCCTGGCCTCGCGCCGGATCACCTCGTTGGACTTGGGCCGCAGGTGTTCGGGGCCGCGGCGGAGCACGTACTCGCGGCCGCCGCGGCGGAACCGCAGCATGATGTTCTGGGTGCCGCCGCCGAGCGCCACCACGTCCTCGAACGGTCCGCCGGGCAGCCCCTGGTCTTCCATCCACTGACCGACGACCGCGAAGTCGACCACATCACGTTTCACGTCGGCCGGTTGCGCTACAGACATGCCGACATTCTGCCCTAGCTCCGCCGCCCAACTGAAGGCGTGCGGCAGCAGTTGCTCCGGTGCTGCTCGGCGTAGGGTTCGGGGCACGATGCGCACGCTCCTGATCGACAACTACGACTCGTTCACCTACAACCTGCACCAGTTGCTCGGCGAGGTGAACGGCGTGCCGCCGGTCGTGCTGCGCAACGACGCGGTCACCGAGCTCGCGGAGCTGGAGCTGGAGCGCTTCGACAACATCGTGATCTCGCCGGGGCCGGGGCGGCCGGATGTCGTGCGCGACGTCGGCATCTCGGCGGCGGTGATCCGGGACGCCGCGCTGCCGTTGCTCGGGGTGTGCCTCGGGCACCAGGGGATCGTGGTGGACGCGGGCGGGGTGGTGGCGGCGGCGCCGGTGCCCCGGCACGGGTACCCGGATCGGGTGTCGCACGACGGGGAGGGGCTCTTCGCCGGGCTGCCCGCGGATTTCACCGCGGTTCGGTACCACTCGCTGGCCGCGCGCGAGCCGCTGCCCGGCTCGCTGCGGGTGACCGCGCGGAGTGCCGACGGGGTGGTCATGGGGGTGCGGCGGCTGGATCGGCCGCAGTGGGGGGTGCAGTTCCATCCGGAGTCGGTGTCGAGCGAGTTCGGGGCGGCACTGCTCCGCAATTTCGCGGAACTGACGCGGCGGGAAGGGGTTTCCGCCCGCGGCGGAAGCGGCGCGGCACCCGGGAACCCGGCCGGAAGCGGACCCGCGTCGGTACCCGGTCCGCACGCGGGGCCGCCGCGGGACGTGGCACCGCGGCCGGCACCGGCACCGCACCGCCCCCGCTATGTCCTGCGGCACACCGCGATCCCCCGCGCCATCGACACCGAGGCGATCTTCCTCCGGCTCTACGCCGACTCCCCCACCGCCTTCTGGCTGGACAGCGAGCACGTCGAGCCGGGCCTGGACCGCTTCTCCTTCCTCGGCGACGCGAGCGGCCCGCTGGCCGAGGTGGTGCGGTACCGGGTCGGTGCGGGCGCGGTGCGGGTGGAGTCGGCGGGCGGGGTGCGGTACGTGCCGGGCAGCGTGCTGGAGTACCTGGCGAGCGAGCTGCGCCGCCGCTCCGACGTCCGGCGGCCACCGCTGCCGTTCGACTTCGCCTGCGGCTACGTCGGCTACCTGGGCTACGAGATGAAGGCCGAGTGCGGCGGGAACGCGGCGCACACCGCCGAGACCCCGGACGCCCAGTGGATCTTCGCCGACCGCATGGTGGTCGTCGACCACGTCGCCGCCCGCACCCACCTGCTCGCGCTGGACGACGGCAGCGACGACGCGAACACCGCCTGGCTGACCGCCACCGAGGCCGCGCTCACCGAGCTGCCGACCTGGAGCAACCCGGCCCCGCTGAACGTCCCCGCCGACCCCGCCGCCATCGCACCGCTGCTCGGCCGCGGCCGCGACCGCTACCTCGCCGATATCGCGGTCTGCCTGCGGCGGCTGCACGCGGGCGAGTCCTACGAGATCTGCCTGACCGACGCCGCGCGGGTCCCCGACGACCGCGACGGCCTCGCGCTCTACCGCACCCTTCGCCGCTGCAACCCGGCGCCGTACGCCGCCTACCTGCGCTTCGGCGAGCTCGATATCGCCTGCTCCTCGCCGGAGCGCTTCCTGCGCATCGACCGCACCGGCACGGTGGAGAGCAAGCCGATCAAGGGAACCGCGCCGCGCGGCGCGACCGAGGCCGAGGACGACCTGCTGCGCCGCGAGCTGGCGGGCGACCCGAAGACCCGCGCCGAGAACCTGATGATCGTCGACCTGCTCCGCAACGACCTCGGCCGGGTCTGCGAGATCGGCAGCGTGCACGTCCCCGAGCTCATGGCGGTGGAGTCGTACTCCACGCTGCACCAGCTGGTCTCCACGGTGCGCGGCACGCTGCGGCCGGACGCGGGGCCGGTGGACGTGCTGCGCGCCTGCTTCCCCGGCGGCTCGATGACCGGCGCGCCCAAACTGCGCACCATGGAGATCATCGACGAGCTGGAGACCGAGCCGCGCGGCGTCTACTCCGGCACCATCGGCTACCTCGACGTCTCCGGCACCGCGGACCTGAACATCGTCATCCGCACCGCGGTGCGCTCGGGCGGCGGCTGGCGGATCGGCGCGGGCGGCGCCATCGTGCTCGGCTCCGATCCGGAGGCGGAGTACCTGGAGATGGTGCTGAAGGCGGCGGCGACGTATCGCGCGCTGGCCCCAGCGCCGGTCCGCGGTTAGACCGCGGCCCGCACGGCGCCTGCCTCGGGACCGCGCGGCCCCGCGGTGCGCACGAAGGTGACCGGCTGCCCGGCGTGCAGCGTGCGGTACCCCGGACCCTCGATACCGGTGTACTCCACGAAGACCGGGGCCGGGTCGTCATCGGCGGCTAGGAATCCGAACCCCTTCGCGGCATCGAACCAGCTCACCACCCCGGTACACCGATCTGCCGAAACGACGGGCGCGGGCGACAGGGCAGGGCTGGCCACGATGCTGATCTCCTGGTGCTCGGCGAATCCGCAGCCACCGTACTCCGGCGCGCGCCGGACGGCACGCCCGAACCGTCCGGCGCCCGCTCCGGCGGTCCGGGCGTGTCGGTGCCCCGTGGCATAGTTCCCTTCACCATGGAACGATCCACCACACCGGAGCTGAGCAGGGGCGCGCACACCGAGGTCCCGGGTTCGCTGCTGGCCGTGGTGATTTCGTGGCGCTCCGAGCACGCGATGGACGCGGTCGCGCTGCTGCTCGGCGCCGATGGCACGGTCCGCTCGGATCGGGATCTGGTGTTCTTCAACGCTCCCCGGCACCTCTCCCAGGCCGTCACGCTGGATCAGCAGCCGGAGCCGCACACCGCCCGGCTCAGCGTCTCGCTGCCGCGCACCGAGGCGGCGGTGCAGCGCATCGTGATCGGCGGCGCGCTGGACGCGGGCACCTTCGCCGAGATGTCCGGGCTGACGCTGGAGGTGCTGGACGCGAGCGGCCCGGTGACGCGGTTCGCCGCCACCGGCGCGGAGCCCGTCCGGGCGCTGCTGTTCGGCGAGTTCTACCGGCGCGACGGCGGCTGGCGGTTCCGCGCGGTCGGCCAGGGCTGGGCGAGCGGGCTGGCCGGGCTGGTCACCGAATTCGGTGTCGCCGTCGCCGAATCCGACCGGCGCGGACCGGAGCTCACCCGGCCGCACCGGGCGCTGCCGCCGCCACCGCCGCCCGCCCCCGAGCGCGCGGACTGGCACCCCGACCCGGACGACCGCACCCGGCTGCGCTGGTGGGACGGCTCCGGCTGGACCACCGAGACCGCGGTGCACGTGCCGGCAGGCTCCCGGCGCTGCCCGCGCTGCGGCGCCGAGCTGCGCCGCCGCGTGCTCGGCGGCCTCGCGCCCTGCCGCGGCTGCGAGCAGCGGGTCGCCGAGTACCTCGCGCAGTGGCAGGCGCGGGCCCGCCGGGTGCTCGCCGCCGACGGCCTCGACGGCACCGGCTGGGACGACCTGCTCGCCGCGCTGCGCTATCGGCGGATCGAGGAGCACCGGGGCCGGGAGCTGCTGCGCGAGATCGGGATCGCGCACGCGGAGCGGCTGGTCACCTTCGCCTTCGCCGACGGCGAGGTGCTCGACGACGAGCTGGAGTCGTTCGAGCACGCCGTCACCGAGCTGCGGCTCGGCGGCCCGCTGATCGACGACCTGCGCCGCCGGATGCAGCGCGGGCACACCCTGAGCAGGCTGCGCGGCGGGCAGCTGCCGCTGGTGCGCGCGCCGGGGCTGCACCTCGACCCGGAGGAGGCGGTGCACCTCGACAGTCCCGCCGTGCACCTGCGGATACTCGCCCGCGGCCCGCGCCGCACCGAGGGCAGGCTGATCGCGAGCAACAAGAAGCTGCGCTTCACCGGGCACGGCATCGGCACCGAGCTGCCGTGGGCGCGGGTGGTCTCGGTGCGGGTCGAGGGCGGCGCCGTGGTGGTCGCGGCGACCTCGGCGCGCGGCGGCGCCACCTTCACGGTGGCCGACCCGGAGTACGTGGCGGCCGTGCTGGAGGGCGCGCTGCGGGTGGCGAAGCGGCTGGTGCTGAGCCCGGGGCAGCGCGATTCGCGCAGCGTCCCGCAGGAGGTCAAGGCCGCGGTGTGGCAGCGCGACGGCGGGCGCTGCGTGGAGTGCGGCGACGGCCACTACCTGGAGTTCGACCACATCATCCCGATCAGCAGGGGCGGCGCGACCAGCGCCGCCAACCTGCAGATCCTGTGCCGGGCCTGCAACCGGGCCAAGGGCGCCCGGATCTGAGCGGCCTCAGATATTGAGTACGGCGTTCATGATGGTGCCCGCGCTGGTCGCGACGACGCCGCCGATCATGGCGCCGGCGATCTGCTTCGGCGACTGCAGCCCGCTGCCGCTCCACTTCTCCCAGGCGAAGCGGCCACCGGCGTAGATGATCGCGATGATGCCGGAGAGCAGCGCGAACCAGGTGATGTACCGGACGAACTGCATGATCTTGTCCGACAGCGGCGGTGCCTCCGGCGTCGGGTTGCCCACCTGGGCCAGCGTCGTGAAAGCGTCCCCCACCGACGCCAGGATGATGCTCACCGCTGCACTCCCCTCTTCAGGACACGTTCTGCCCACGGACAATTCGCTACCCGTCGAGGATACGGCTCCGACCCGCCCCGCCGCCGCTGTCGGGCCCGGCGCCCGAGCGCTGCCCCATCCGCCCCTGCGCTGCCACCTCCCCGCCGCGACCGCCCGGCCCCGGCTGCGCGAAACCGGACGACGCGCGCCGACTCGAGCCGGACGTGGCACACGCACCCCGGCGACCGGATACGATTCCATGAGTGTTCCCCGCCCTGACCCACGATCCGGAGTGAGCAGACCATGATCATGGCCTCCGCCCTCGACACGCTGGCGTTCTACGACACGCTGGCGCAGATCGGTAACCCCAGCCCGGAAGCGCCGCCGATCTCCGACAAGTTCCTGCAGCTCGTCCGCTACTTCACCTGGTTCGTCCTGCTCGCGGGCATCGTCGCGATCATCTTCGCGGGCGGCAAGTTCGCCTGGGAGAAGTGGACCGGCGGCGGGCTGGAGTCACCGAAGATGGTGGCGGGCGCCATGATCGGCGGCGTCGTCGCGACCAGCGCGGGCACCATCATGAACGCCGTCATCGGCTGAGCCGACGGCTCAGCCGGTGACACCGGCCGCGCGGGCGGCCCGGAGCCAGTCCGGGAACTCGCCGAGCAGCCGCGCGTAGAGTTCGGCGTCGTCCACCAGGTCGACGTCGTCCAGCGCGAAGAACCCGGCGTTGTCGACGACGCGGCCGTCCATCTCGTCCAGCGAGCGCAGCAGCCCGTAGTTCGCCTTGCCGAGCCCGACGAACTGCCAGAACGCGGGCAGCCGCGCCGCGGTGCGCATGAGCTGGGCGATCTCGCGCTTCCTGGCGAAGCCGCCGTCGGTGAAGAAGAGCACGAGGGTGGGCGGGCCGCCGGGGCGCAGGGTGGAGATGATCTCGCCGATGATCGGCAGCTCCTCGTTGCGGGCGCCGAGCGCGCCGTAGTCGATGCCGCCGTGCTCGCCGTTGAGGTGCAGGAACGTCTCGCACCACCGCTCGGCGTGCTCGACCGTGATCTCCGGCAGCTTCGCGAACTTCAGCGCGTAGAGGTACGGCTCCAGCGTGCCGTCGTCGTCCAGCTGGATGGCGATCGGCACCATCCGCTCGACCACCCGGTGCACCACCTTGCGCTGATACTGCTTGGCCATGCTGCCGGTCTTGTCGATCACCAGGACCACCCGCGCCCTGACGTCACCCGCCTGCCTGGTGTGCAGAACGGTGGCGACCTCCCGCTTGCGCAGGTCCAGCTTCTGCCGCTTCTCCAGGGAGAGCTTCGCCTCGCCCGGAACCGAGCGCACCACCGGCTGTGCGGTTTCCTCGTCGTCCACCGACACGCCGTGGTCGGTGACCAGGTCGGCGAAGCCGCCCGCGTACCCCTGGCCGACCGCGCGCACCTTCCAGTCCGCGCCGCGCCGGTACAGCTCCAGCGCGATCACCACCGATTCGCTGCTCAGCCCGTCCACCACGTACTCGTAGCCGGTCACGCTCGCCACCGGGGCCGGGTGGTCGCCGAAGCGGCCGCTCGAGTCATCGAGCGTGAGCACCACCCGCACCTGCGCGATCTCCGCGGGCACCCGCACCGGGTCGACGGTCAGCACGCCATCGGCCAGCGAAACGCCCGGTGCCTGCGGCTGATTGAAGAAGACGAAATCGGCGTCGGAGCGGACCTTCCCGCCCGCGGTCACCAGCAGGGCCGCGATGTCGGCCGCGACGGCCGAGCGGATCGCGACCGTCACCGGGCCGGCGGGCAATGCCCCGTTCTGCCCTTTCACCAGTGCCGTCGCCATGCCTGCGCCTCCCGATCATCGCCGAATCGGGTTCAGACTAGAGCGCGGGCAACACCGCCGCGATCTGTTCGGTGGTCCAGGCGGCGAGTTCCGCGGCGCCCATGGGCACGGCGAGCGGCGCGGCGCGGTGCAGCGGGAGGGCGTAGCGGCCGTCGCCGGGGAGGTCGCGCCACATCATGCCGACCTCGCCGCGGGTGCCGTCCGGCTCCCTGGCGCCGACGAGCACCTTGACGAATCCGGTGGCGAGCGCGGGCAGTTCCAGGTAGCGGGAGCGCTCGTTGCGGGCGGCCGGAATCCCGTCCCCCGACCCGGCTTCGACCGCGGGGAAGTGCGCGAACAGCGCGCCGACGACGCGCGCCCGGTCCAGCCCGAAGATGTCGAAACCCGCGCTGTGCATGACCGTCTCGCCGGGCAGCTGGCGGATCAGGTAGGCGCGGTCGCCGCGCAGCACGGCGTGCAGCCGGATGTGCCGGAGCGGGTCGTCGTAGGCGTCGTCGTCCCAGGAGCGGATCACCACGAAGGTGTCCGGGCGGGCGAGTACCGCCGTCATGGCCCGGAATTCGGCGTCGGTGGTGCCGCGGACCAGCGCGCGCAGCCGCGCGCGCTCCGCCTCGTACACCGCGGCCGATGAGATCCGGCTGACGAAGGTGAAGGGCGCTGGCATCCGGCCCCGGCGGAACTCGTCGCAGAGCACCTGGAACTCCAGGTCCGAGAGGTGCCAGCGCCCGGTCATTCCTCGTCTTCCCGGTGCCGCTCCAGCCGGTCCATGATCTCCGCGATCTGCTCGCCCACCCAGGCAGCCAGCTCCTCGGTGCCCATGCCGCGGGCCACCGGCGCTTCGCTCATGAACATCACGTACCGGCCGTCGCGGGGCACGTCGCGCCAGAGCAGCGCCGTCTCGATCTTGCCGCGCGCCCCGTACTTCGAGCGGCCCTGGAACACCCGCACCAGCCCGGAGCGGCTCGCCGGTGCGGCGAAGAATGCCTTGCTGCGGGCGGAGTCCTGCTCGTCGGGGTCGTCGTTGTCGGAGACCATGGAGCCGAAGAGGTCGTCGTCGGTGACCACCCGGACCGCGGTGTCCAGCACCGGCACCGGCGCCTCGCGCCCGGTCTCGGCGAACGGCAGGTGCGCGAGCACGCTGTCGCCGATGGCGTGCGGCCCGCACTCGACCACGTCGAAGCCGCCGCTGTGGCTCAGCGTCTCGCCCGGCTGCTGGGAGATGACGAAGCCGCGGGCCCGGCGGCGCAGCCCGAGCACCCTGGTCCGCTCCTTCGGATTCTCGAAGTCGGTGTCGTTCCATGCCTCCAGGGCGATCTGCACGTCGGGCTTGGAGAGGCAGTCGGCCAGATCCTCCAGGTCCGGGTCGGAGCGCTCCCGGAGCGCGCGCAGCACGCGGCTGGTCTCCGCGTCGAACTCCTCCGCGTACCGGATCGCGGTGGTGAAGGTGAACGGGTTGGGCAGCTCACCCGCGCGCAGGTGCTCGCACAGCACCTTGAACTCCAGTGCGGTGAACTCCCACCGGCGGCTCACGGCTCGATCACCGGGCGGACCCGGTCGGGCACCGCCTCGAACACCTCGTCGAGATTGGCCCTCGACTGCAGGAACTTGCCGGGCTTGTGGTCGTTCTGCCCGCCGCCCGCGGCACCGGCGCCCGCGCCCGGCGAGCCCATCATCGGCGCGCCGCCGCCGGGCATGCCGTTCGACCCGGCGGCGTTCATCGGCGTGCTCGCGCCCTCCAGGCTCGCCCGGGGGAACATCTGCGCCCCCGAGGCCCGCGCTTCCGCGTAGGACGGCAGCGGCCGCTGCTCGGCGGCCGGAATGCCGGCACCGCCGCCACCGGCCCCGGCCCCGCCGCCACCCGCGCCGCCGCCGAAGGCGTTCGCGAGCTCGTCCAATTTCCCCGGGCCGCCGAGCATGTCGTCCAGCCTGCTCTCGATCTGGGCCGGGTCGAACATGTCCCGCAGCCCCTCCATCCCGGGCAGGTCACCGAGCTGCCCGATCGCCTGGATGCCCTGCAGCACCGAATCGGCGAGCTTGCCGAAGATCTCGCCGATGCCGCCCGCCCCGTTCTGGCCGCCGAGCAGATTCGACAGCGGGGAGCCCGCGCCGAGCATCCCGCCCGGGTTGAGCACCTGGGAGAGCGGCTTCTTCAGCTCCTCCGGCAGTTGATCCACCGGGACCCCGGTGAGCTGGGAGATCGCATCCGCCAGGGTGGGCTCGGCCTGGCCGTCCGGGGTGTCGATCTTCATATTGCGCAGGCTCTCCGGGAGCTTGTCCGCCGGAACGCCGGTCAGCTTGCTGAGCACGTCGGCCATCGACGGCGGCTTCGACGGCGAGAAGGGCGAGGAGCCGGGGATTCCGGCGCCGAGCGACGGCGAACCTGGTGTGCGCGGGGTGCTGCCCCCCGAGCCGCTGCCGCTGCCGCTGCCCGACGGCATGGAGGCCGCGGGGATACTGCTGCTCGGCGAGCCACCCGAACCGGAACCCTGGCCCATCGCGTCCATGATCTCGCCCACCGACGGAATCCGCGGGGTCTGCGGGGACTGGCCGCCGCCCGACCCCGAGCCGCCCGAGCCGGAGCCGCGCTGCCCGCTCCCGCCGGAGCCCGAACCGGAGCCGCGCTGGCCGCTTCCCCCGCTGCCGCTGCCGCTGCCGGACGGCATGGAGGCCGCCGGAATGCTGCTGCCCGGCGAGCCACCCGAACCGGAACCCTGGCCCATCGCGTCCATGATCTCGCCCACCGACGGAATCCGCGGGGTCTGCTGACCGCCCGCGCCGTTGGCGGGGCTGGTCGGCGTCCGCGGCGTCTGCCCGCCCGAGCTGCTGCTGAGCGGCTCCGCGGGGATGCGCGCCGAGATCGGCATGCCCGGCTGCGACGCCTGGTAGGCGGCGATCTCCTCGGGCGTCGGGTAGCCGTTCTGCCCGTAGGGGCTGTTCTGGTTGTACGGGTTGTTCTGGTTGTACGGATTGTTCTGGCCGTAGGGGTCGTAGGGGTACTGACTGTTGTTGCCCGGCCCGTACTGGCCGGTGTAGCCGGGGCCGTACCCGTAGGGATACTGGTTGTTGTTGCCGGGGCCGTTGTTGTCGCCCGGGTCGGTCGCGGGGGGCGGCTGAAAGGTGGAGTTGCCGTACATGTCCGGTGCGCCGGGCAGCGCGGGCATGGACTCCACGCTGTTCTTCATGCCGTCGCCGTAGTGCTTCTGCCACTCGTTGCGGTAGTGGTTCACCTCGTCACCGCTGCAGCAGGCGTTCATCGGCTTCGAGCGGACGGGCATGGAGAGCTTGCAGTACAGCACCCACTGCGCGGAGTACTGCAGGTTCCTGGCCAGCGCGACCATGGCCTCGGTGAACGGCTTGACCGTCGCGCTGTAGTCGGTGATCGCCTGCTGCGCCTGCTGCCCGCCCGCGCCGATCCAGGACTGGCTCAGCGGCTCGATGGTGTCGACCAGCGTGTTCAGGAACGTGGTCAGGCTCAGCGACATGGAGTGCCAGTTGCGCGCGGCGTCGATCAGCGGCTTCGGGTCGAGATGCAGAAACAGCTGATGCATCTCACCGAAATCGAGGCTGTCCTTTGCCTCGATGTCGACCCGCACGCTCTTGTCCTTGGCGCCGAACGACTTCAGATCCTCGTACTGGGCGAAGGCGTCGTACTTCGGCGAGAACGGATTGTCGATATTGGGCTTGGTGAGATCCGCGCTCGGCATGCCGTAGCCGTCGTATTTGGGCTGCCACTTGGTGCCGGCGGTCGGCATGGTGACGCCGTCGAGCTTCGAGATCGACGAGGCGCTGTTCGAGTCGGTGCCGACGTAGTTCCGGCCCGCCTCCACGAAGGTCTTGCCGAGCAGCCCGAGGATCTTGACGTTGTCGTTGAGCACCATCGACAGATGGTTCGCCTTGACGCTGTACACGGTCGCGAGCGCGGCGCCGGAGTTCAGGATCTGCTTGCCGCCACCACTGGCGATCGGCGGGATCTTGTCCATCCCGAGGTCGCTGATCGCCTTCTGCATGCCGATCAGGTCGTCGATCAGCTCCGCACAGGCGTTGGCACCGGTCAGCGCGTCCGCCGGGTCGAACTGCAGCAGGTTGTCGGTGGCCTGCCGGTTCAACTGCTGCCAGGTGGTGATCTGCGGATTCTGGGCCATCGCGACTACCTAACCTCTCGAGGCGCTGCGGGAGCGGTACGCCGTCATTCCTCGTTCTCCATGTGCCGATCCAGCCGGAGCAGGATCTCGGCGATCTGCTCGTTCACCCACTCGACCATGCCCTTCGTCCCCATCCCGGTGGCCATGCGGCCGGCCGGCTCGGTCCGGATGACGTAGCGACCGTCCTCCGGGAGATCCCGCCAGTCCAGCGCCATGCCGACCCGGCCACGCGGCCCGAACTTGGAGCGCCCCTGGTAGACCACCAGATCCCCGGTGCGGGTGGCCGGGGTGGCCAGGAAGACCGGACCACGGTCGTCCTCCTCGACCTCGTCGCCGATGCCGGGGACGGAGTCGAAGCGCTCGGCGCCCGCGCCGGTGTCGGCGCCGGGCAGCGGGATCGCGGCGGAGCGGCCCGCGGTGGCGTACGGCAGGCAGCCGAGCGCCTCGTCCGCGACGGCGTGCGGATCGCACTCGACCACGTCGAAACCGCCGCTGTGGAAGACGGTTTCGCCGGGCCGCTGGGTGATCACGTACCCGCGGGCGCGGCTGCGCACGGCGTGCACGCGGATCTGGTGCTCGGGGTCGGCGTAGTCCTTTTCGTCCCAGGAGCGGATGGCGAGGCTGACATCGGGCCGGGCGACAGCATCGGCCAGCGCCCGCAGCTCCGGGTCGTCCCGGTCGCGCAGCTCGGCCAGCACCCGTTTGCGCTCCGCCTCGTACTCCTCGGCCAGCGCGATCCGGCTGGTGAAGGTGAACGGGTCTGGGATATTGGCCCTGCCGGTGCTGTCGCAGAGCAGGACGAACTCCAGATCGGTGAAGAACCAGCGCAGGGTCACTGCTCGATCACCGGCTTCACCCGGCCGAGCGAGCCTTCGAACACCTCGTCCAGATTGTCCTTGGAGTTCAGGAACTCCGCGGGCTTGTGCCCGTTCTGCGAGCCACCGCCGCTCGGCGCACCGCCACCCGGGCTGCCCATCATGGGGGCACCGGGCATGCCGCCGGGCGCGGACGGGCCCGCCGAGCTCGCCGCGCCCTGGAACGAGACCGGCTGCAGCCCCGGCCCCGCCACCGATGCCCGCGGGAACGCCGAGGCGCGGGCCTCGTGATAGGGCGGCAACGGCTGCTGCGCGGAGTCGAGCCCGCCGCCGAATCCGGGCAGGCCACCGCCACCGCCACCGCCCGCACCGGCGCCGGCCAGGCTCAGCGCACCCTCGTCCAGCATGCCCTGCAGGTGCTGCCCGACCTGCTCCGGCGACCACACACCGGAGAGCCCGCCGCCCGCGTCCAGCGCCGGTCCGGCGCCGAACTCGAGGAAGGCCTCGATGCCGCTGGTCAGCGACTCGACCAGCTGGTCGATGAACTGCAGGATCGGCGGCTGCTGCCCCGGCGTACCCGCGGCGCCGCCGAGCAGGTCGGCGAGCCGGCCCGGCTGGGACGCGCCACCCGTCGCCTCGGCCGGGTCGCCGAGCGCGCCCTGGCCTGCCCCCGCCTGCTCGAAGAGCTGGGCGAGCGGCATGTCCCGCAGCTCCTGCGGCATCTGGTCGACCGGCGTTCCGGTGATCTGCGCCAGCGCGTCGGCCAGTGACGGCGCCTCCGCGCCCTCGGGCGTTTCGATCGGCAGGTTCCGCAGCGACTCCGGCAGATCTTCGGCCGAGACACCGGTCAGCGCGCCGAGCACGTCGGCGACGGTCGGCTTCTTCGGCACGGCCGACTTCGGTTTCGGCTTGGGCAGCACCGGCATTCCCGGCGCGCCCGCGGTATCCCCGGCCCCGCCGGAGGTGACCCCGCCCGGGATACCGCCGCCCGGCGCGCCGCCGGAGCCGGGAATCGCGCTCTGCGGCAGCTCGGTCGCGGGTACCCCGGCGGAGGTCGGGAGCGGCTGCCCCTGCTCGCCGCCCAGCCCCTGCTCGCCGCCCTGCCCCTGCTGACCGCCCTGGCCGTACTGATCCTGCTGGCCCGGCTGGCCGTACTGGCCGCCCTGGCCCTCCTCGCCGCCCTGGCCGTACTGGCCGCCCTGGCCCGGCTGGCCGTACTGCCCGGGCTGGCCGTACTGCCCCTCCTCGCCACCTTGGCCGTACTGCCCGCCCTGCCCCGGCTGGCCGTACTGCCCCGGCTCGCCGTACTGCCCGGGCTGGCCGCCCTGCTGCTGCCCGGCCTGGAAGCCGGCGTCGTAGGCCTGCTGTTCGGTTTGGTACTGCGGCAGATCGCCGTTGCCGTAGCCGCCGTTGATCCCGGGGTACTGCTGCCCGTGCGGGTCCAGCGGGTGCTGCCCGGAATACTGCGGCTGCTGCTGCCCGTCGTGCCAGCGCGCGGAGGACGGCTTCGGCTTCGCGATCGGGTTCTCCACGATCGGCAGGAAGGCGGCGCTGTTCACGATGCCGTCGGCGTAGTGCTTCTGCCACTCGTTCCGATAGTGGTTCACCACCGCCTGGCTGTTCGCGGAGGTCAGCTGGGAGGCGACGTCGTGCAGCGGCATCGAGACGGCGGTGCGCACCAGCCACTGCGCCGTGTACTGCTGGTTCGAGGCGAGGATGTACATCGCCCCCGGCAGCGGCTTGATCGACTCCACCCAGTTGTCGCCCGCGGTGCGCGCCGCGGTGGAGCCCTGCCCCTCCCAGTCCCGCCCGAGCGCCTTGATGCCGGTCTTGAAGGTGTTCAGCTGCCGCATGAGATCGATCGTCAGAATCGCCCACGCTTCCGCGGCATTGTGCATGCGCAGGGAGTCGTCGAAAAGTACCTGGCCGAGCAGGTAGAAGTGATAGAAGCCGAGCTGTTCCCGATTCTCCACGGTGACCGCGCCCGCCGCGGCGGTGTCCATGTCCGGAATGGTCGGATCATCCTGGAACTGCGGATCGTTCACGAAGGCATTGGGATTGTCGTAGGCGGCGACGCTGTAGTAGTTGTCCTTGGTGCCGTCCAGCCCGGCGTCCATGTACTCCGCGTCGACGAAGAGGGAGAAATTCACCGGATTCTCCAACCACTCGGTCTGGGTGGTGTCGAACTCGTAATCCCCCGGCGTCGTCGGCATGCTCATGCCGTTCAGCTGGTCCCGAAGGCGCTCACCGTTCTCGGTATCGGTGGTGATGTAGGTCTTGCCGGCCCAGATGTAGGTATCGCCCATGTCCGAGACGATGTCGATATGCGACTGCAGCGCCGCGATCATGTCCTTCGCCTTGGCCTCGTAGAGCTGGGTGAGCTGCCCACCGGAGGTGAGGACGAGGTTGCCGAGTTCGTCGACGCCGGTGATGGCAGGCAACTCGTCGAGCTTGGCATCGGAGATCGCCTTCTTCATCCCGAGCAGCCGCGACACCGTGTCGATGCACAGCTGCGCGCCCTTGATGGCCGCCTCCGGCTCGAACTTCAGCGAACCCCTGGCTGCGCTCTGGCGCACGTTGTCCCACGCTGTGACTACATCGGCCATGCGGACGTCTCTCTGTCTCGGTGGTACTCGGCGGCCGGGCGCACCGCTAGTCCCGGTCGGCGACGATGGACTGCGGGCCCGAGCCGCCGTTCTCGTCGTCCCGCCGCCCCGGCCAGTCCGGAGAGCTCGGCGGAACCTTCGGGGTTTCGGGGGCGGACGGGATGAGGCCGCTCAGATCCGGCGCGCCGTCGACGATGGTGGCGAGCGAGGGCAGCGCGTCCCGCTGCTCGCGCAGTGGAGTCATCAGCTCCGCCGCCTTCTTCGCGACCTCGGCCGCCGCGGATTGCACGGCGGCCGTGATGTTCAGCGCGATCTCGTCCATCTCCAGGTCGAGGATGTCGTCGGCGAACGTCGTCTCGACGAGCAGCCCGTCCGCGTTCACCGTGACCGCGATGCGCTTCTCGCAGGCGGTGACCGTCGCCGTGAGCAGCGAGCGCTTACGCTGCACCTCCGCGATTCCCTGCATCTGGTCGCGCAGGCCGTTCAGCATGACCGCCATGTCTTCCTGCAGACGGCGATTCGACATGTCTACCTCCGGTTCGGCGGTGCGCGAACTCCGAGCCCCGAAATGCGCAACGGTTCGCTCCGGCATTACATCCCAGCGCGATTAACTTCCGGTGGCGCACAGCCTAATTCGATATGCGCCGCGGCGCATCCGCTGTCCGCGCCCGGATCAGAGGGCCGGCTGGTCAGCGGTGGTCAGCGCGGTGACCGCCTCCCGCTGGCCCGCCGCGAACTCCTCCAGGGTGCCCGCCATACCCTCCAGCCCCTGCAGGAGATTGTCCCGAGAGGCCTGGTAGCCGTTGTTCGCGTCGCCCTGGATGAACTTCTTGCCCATCTTGTCGCTGCCCCACGGCTGGTCCGGCCCGGCCGACTCGTAGGTGACCAGCTCCTGTTCCAGCGTCGTCAGCACGGAGCGGACGCCGAGGGCGACCTCCTCGGTGAGCCCAGCCGCGCCGGCGAGCGCGTCCGGATCGACCTCGATCCTCTCGGCCATGATCTCGTCCCCTTCTCCGATTCGTGGCTGGCGGCGCGACGCCGGGATCGACCGCGCGCTCCCGGTGCAACAGTACACAGTATGACTCTTAACTTATGGTGGCGCACAGACCAATTCGAATCTCCCGAACCCGTCGGTCCGGCATTCTCGCACGGCGTTCAGCTGCGGCAATCGCTCGTCTTCCACTCGCATCGCGCAAGCCGGAACCGGAAGTACGGAGCCTCACAGGGTGAAAGCGACGTCCACATCACTCGCGGCTCCCGCGCGCTGCTCGGCGGTCGGTGGCGGCTGGGTGTCGCCGTCCGGGTCCGCGGTTCCCGGCGTCGCTTCCGGCGGCTGCGGCGAATCCACCGGCCCCTCCGCTTCGGCATCCGGGGCGGCGACGGCGCCATCGGGGAGCCACGGCTCGTCGGTGCCGTCCGCCGGGGTGAACGGCTGCGGCATGTGCGGCCACTTCGGCCACCGCTGCGGGCGGGCCTTGCCGCGCACGTCCTTGCCCTCACCGACGAAGCCGTACTTCTCGTCGGTGTGCTGTGCGGCAAGCCCGGCCTGGGTGCTGCCGCCGCCGACGGTCGCGGTCCCCTCGACGATCGAGTGCCCGCTGCTGTTGCTTCCGATGCTGGCCTGGCTGCCGATCGTCGGGTGCTCGGTGAGCGGCCAGCCGAAGACGCTCGCCCCGTCGGAATCGGTCGTGGTAGCGGAATCGGCGCCGTACGACAGGCCGGAGCCGTCGATCGGGGTGAACGGGGAGCCGTCGAAGAGCAGGTTGCCCTGACCGGTCTGCGTGATCACGAAGGGCTGCGTGCCGTCCACCGGGCCGGCGACGAAATCCGACTCGGACATGCCGTCCGGGATCACCGGGGCGATCGTCGGGCCCGGCCGCACCGGCCCGGCGACGAAATCCGACTCCGACATCCCCTCCGGGATCACCGGCGCTCCGGGCCGGGCCGGGGCGGCGGCCGGTTCCCGGCTCGGCGGCACCACCGGGTTGATCTCGGTATTCAGCCTCGGCAACCCCAACCGGCGGGCCCGGTTGGCCGGTGACTCGGTTCCCGTTGCCGGCGGGCTCTGCTGCGAGGACGTCGAATCCCCGCCGTAGCCCGGATTCGGAAGGCCCTGGAAACCGTTCACCTGGCCGATCGGCGGGAAGGAATCGCTCGGCGACGGCAGTCCGTAGCCGCCGCCGTGCTGCGACGAGTCACCGCCGCCGAACTGGAAGTCGAAACCGGAGAAATCGCCCTGCCTGGCCGGGAATTGCGGTGCGGGTGAATCCGACAGCGGGCTGATGGGCGGTTCGGCGGCGTAGTCGATTCTGCCGATCGGGCTGCTCGGCGGGCTGATGTCCACGCTGTCGTTCCGGCCCAGCTGGGTGTTGGTCTCGGAGCGGTCGTACCGCGAGTCGGACTCGGTGTCGCGCTGCATCGGCGTGTTCGATTGGTCTCCGCCGGTCTGCGATTGCTGGGTACCGGAGTGCTCGCCGCCGAGGACATTGCCCTGCTGCACCGCATTGCCCGGCGCCGCCTGGACGGTGTCGCCCCGGATCGGGGTGCCGTTGTCGTCGGCCAGGCCGCCCTGCTGTCCGTTGCCGCCCTGCTGACTCTGGACGCTGTCGACGCTCTGGTTGCCGATCGTGCCAAGGTTGCCCTCGCCGCCCTGGTTGCCGAGGCCGCCGAGATTCGTCTCCGCACTCTGGTTCCCGAGGCCGCCCTCGTTGCCTAGGCCACCCTCGTTACCTAGGCCACCCTGGTTACCTAGGCCGGTCTGATTGCCGAGGCTGGTCTGGCTGCTCTGGCTGCTCTGGCTGCTCTGGCTGCTCTGGCTGGATTGGCTGCCCTGGTTGGTCTGCGCGCCCGAGTTGGTCTGCACGGCCGAGTTCGTCTGCACGGCCTGGTTGCCGCCACCCTGGACGCCCTGGTTCCCCAGCCCACCGCCCTGGTTGGTCTGAATCGTCGGCGAGAACTGGGGGCTCTGGTTTCCGTCGACACTCGGGCTTACCGGCGCACCCTGGTATCCGCCGCCCTGGTTCCCCTGGACGATCTGCGCGCCGTCGACGCTCTGGTTCCCCTGGAAACTCTGATTGCCGCCCCCCTCGACGCTCTGAATTCCCTGATAGCCCTGGTTCCCACCACCCAGATCACCCTGCGTGGTCCGAGTTCCGTCGACGCTCTGAGTTCCCTGGAAGAATCCCTGGTTCCCAACGTCCTGATTCCTTTGGAATCCCTGGTTCCCAACGTCCTGATTCCCTTGGAATCCCTGGTTCCCACCACCCTGGTTCCCCTGAAAGCCCTGGTTCCCGTCACCGCCCACCGGCGTGCCGGTCGTCGTACCGGCGACGACCGGGCTGTGCTGACCGCCACTCGGTGCTTCACCACCGGTGAGCCCGCCGCTCATCAGCGGCGCGCCGCCCACGATCGGGCGGCCGGTGCCCGAGCCGTCGATACTGCCGAAGTCGAACCCGTGCTGCCCCAGCGGTCCACCGTTCGGCCTGGCATGGCCCTGCGGGCCGACCGGCGTGCCGTCGCCGAGCCCGGCCCCGGGGCTGCTCGGCGCCGAACTGGTCGCACCGCCGGTGTTCCCCCCGCCGACGGTGCCGAGCTCGATATTCGTACCCGCCGGTTTCGTGGAGTTGCCGAAACCCTTCCCCCAGCTCTCGTCGAACCACCAGCCGTAACCACGCCAGTTCTCCCGGCGGAACTGCGCGGTGCTGACGCCGTCGCCCACCTTCGGAATATTGCCGGTGTACGCGGAGGCACCGCGCCCGCCGCCGACCAGCGCACCCTGGATGAAGCCACCCGCCCAGCCCTCGCCGGAGGTGAAGGAATCCGCGAAGTTGCCACCGAGCATCGCGTTGACGCTGCCGACCGCGATATTGCCGACGGCGGCGCCCATACCGTCCGCGATCGAGCCGATCGCGGCGCCGCGGAAGGTCCGGTAGGCCCCGTTGTCCAGATTCCAGCCCTTGGCGGTGAACTTCTTGCCCGCCTTGTCGGCGTAGTGGCCGAGCACGCGGCCGAATTCGCGGGCGGGCAGCGCACCGGCGACGCTGCCGAGGATCGAGAAGCCGAGTTCCTTGCCGTTGACCCCGCCGCGGCGCTTGTGGTCGGCGATCTGGCCGACCTGCACCGACAGGTTGATCCCGCCGCCGATGGCCGCGGCCTCCAGCGCGCGGGCCCCGTAGACGCCCCAGCCCTTCGCGGTCGGGGCGACGGGCCGCAGATGAATCCATTCCTTCAGGAAGTGGCGTTTCGCCACGGTCGGCGCGCCCATCCTGGCCGCGAGATTGGCGATCGTCTTCTGCACGCTGTCCTGGAACACCTTCAGGAACGAGCGGGTGGTGAGGATCAGGGCGCCCTCGGTCGCCGGCGCCGTCGGCGGGAAGAGCCAGGCCCAGGCGATCTCGGCGGCCAGCCAGCACAGCGTCACGATGATGGTGAGCTTGGTGGCCTGGAGCTCGGTGCCCATATCGAAGGCGCTGTCCGAGATCATCTTCATGGCCTCGGCGAGCGCCTCGAGGGACTGGTCGCCGGTGCGGATCTCGGTGTAGCGGCCGCCCATCTCCTCGGCCGTCACGCCCTGCGGGTAGGCCGCCATGGTAGCCAGCCTGGCCTCGTCGACCTTGGCGAGCAGCGCGGTGATCGCCGTGCTCGCCTCCTCCCACGCCTTGGAGGTGGCCCACGCCTCGTCTTCCATTCCGTCCGGCCACGCCGCGCCCGCGACCCAGCCGAGCCAGCGCAGCTCCTCCGGCAGGTAGAGGCTCATCGCGCGAGGTTTCGGTCGGGCTCCGCGGGCCGGGGCATCGCTCTCCTCCTCGGGACGGGTCCCCGGATTCGAGCATGTCAGGGTGAACGGCGAGTGCCCGGCGCGCAACGACGAAGGGGCGCGGCGGATCAGGTGTCGAAAGTGCCGAGGGTGAAGGGGATGTCGACCTCGGGGAGGGCGTCGTCGGTGGCGAGCCGAGTCACCACGGCCTCGGCGCGGTCCGCAGCCGCGATGTGTGCCGTGCGCCGGGCCGCTTCCTCGAGCTCGCTGTCACCCGCGGGCTCGGCTCCGGCACCCGGCTCGGCCTCGTTTTCGGGCTCCTCGCTGAGATCCTGTGCTTCCGGCTCGACGGGCCGACGAATCACCTCCGACTGCTCGGCCGGACGGTGCACGCCCCGCGGCGAGGGCCGATCGTCGAGTGGGTACGGCTCGGGGGGCACCGGCTCGTGCGCGGCACGGCGGACGAACAAGGGGGCCTGCTCCTCGGCTGCCGGGGGCTCCCGATACAACCTACGCACGGATTGCCGCATCGGCGCTCCGGGCAGCGGCGGCGGAACGGGCTGCACCTCGTCCTCGGCGGTGCGCGGGTCGGCGTCGCCGGGCAGCCAGTCGACGGGTGGCCCGTCCGGCGCCTGGAAGTCCGGGATGTCTTCCCACTCCTCCGGCCGGACCCGTTGCGGGCGGGCGCGTCCCGCGCGCAGCAGGCGGGGCCCGTGCGGCGCACCCGGAGTTGTGCCGTCCTGATCGTCGTCCGGGGCAGGTTCCTGGTCGGCGTCCGGATCGGCGGGTGCGTGCTGGTCCGCCGGATCGGCCGCCTCGGTGCCGAGTTCATCCGGAGCCGGATCGGACGGCTCCTGCTCCGCCGATGCCGGAACCGGCAGCGGCCGCTCCTCGCCGACCGGCGACACCGGACGCTCGGGCACCCCATCGGCGTCGACCGGCGACACCGGACGCGCGAACGGCGCGTCGGGCTCGAGCTCCAACGGGGAGATCGGCCGCGACGGCGGCCCCAGCGGGCCGGAGAGCGGCGTCGTCAGCGGCGAGATCGGCGGGGAGGGCGGCGTGGAGCGGGGACCGTCGGCACCGGGCTCCGGCGACGCGGGCCGCCCGAGCAGCAGCGCGAACTCGCGCCGCGCCTCCTCCGAGATCGAATCCGGCTCGGATGTCCGCGATTCCCCGTGCGGCCCGCCCCCGGAGTCCACCGCCTGCTCGAAGAAGGTGGCGGCGTGTGCCAGCTGCGCGGCGGTGACCGGGATGAACGTCACCACATCGGACCGGTCGACGATGGTGCCGGTCACCGTCGGCGAGGTGTAGTTGCTCTGCGCGTCCCACCAGAGCGGCGCCCCGCGCTGCTCGGGAAACACGATCTGCCGGACGTGGTCCCGCTCGTTCACGAATCGTCCGTCGGGGCCGGTGCGGAACCCGCCCTGCCCGTCCCTCGCCAGCGTGGAGGTGAACACCACCGTCGCCCAGCGCGGACCGCGCCGCGCCATACCCCGCTGGATCGCCTCCAGGTGCTGCCGCGGGGTCGCCGGGTCGAAGTACCGGCGCTGCCTGCTGCCGAGGTACTGCGCCAGCCGCTGCATCCCGTTCCGGTCGGCGGTCGTCGGGTGCCAGGTGGCGGCGGCGACCCCCGGGTTGCCGAACCAGGTGGAGAGGCCGTTCAGCACGGTCTCCGGGCAGTTGTGCGTGCGCCCCGGCTCGGTCGTGCCCGGCCCGTTGATCAGCCGCGCCGCCGGGAAGCTAGCCGGGTCGAAGTAGCGGATCGGGCCGTCCGGCCCGGTCGTCGCGCGCTCCAGCGCGCGCTGGTACTGCGGGTTCTCGGCCGGGCGGTAACCACCCGGCCCGATCGGCCTGCTCGCCGCCGGAGCGGGAATCGGCGGCGGCTCCGCTCCCTGGGTGGCGCCCGCGATCACCTGATCCCTGGTGGCCGGGATGAACCAGAGCTGATCCGCCTCCAGCAGCAGGCCGGGGGGCGGCTGCTCCGAGGTCTGCCCGGTCGCCGGATCGAACCACACCGTCTTCGACCGCGAATCCGTCTGCGCCGAGTGCGGATCCGGCACCGGGTGCAGCAGCACGGCCACCTTGCCGGTCACGTCCATGCCGGTGCCGTCCGGCTTGTCCCGGTAGGAGTGCGTCAGCACCAGCGCCGCCGATCCGGGCGGCATCCGCTCGACGCCCGCCTGGACCAGCGCCGCCTGCTGCGCCGGATCGCGGCCGTCGCCCGCCGCGCTCATGAAGCCGCAGTCGAGGTAGGTCTCGGCCCGGATGTAGGGATCCCAGCCGTTCGGGTCGGATTCCGCGCCGTCCGATGACACCCCCGGTGCCAGCGGCGCCGCCGTCTGCGGATCGCCCCAGAAGGTGGAGAGCGCCGACAGCGCGGTGTCCAGCTCGTTGCCGGTGCCATCCGGGTTGATCCACTCCGCCCAGGGGACGGCGTTCGGATTGCCCGGGTCGCCGGGGTTGGTCCGCGGGTCGGCGCCGATGACGGCGCTGCCGTCGACCGTCATCAGCCCCTCCAGCGCCCACTGGTCGAGGAGGTCCGGCTCGGAGTAGAGCCAGGGGCGGTCCGCGCGGCCCGCGGTCACATCGGGGAGCACGCGCGCACCCGGTGCGGCCGGGTGCGGGATCGGATCGTGCTGCGGCGGAGCCGGAATCGACGACGGGGCGGGCCGCTCGGCCGAGGCGGTCGATTCGTCGTCCGACTCCGGCTCGGATTCGTCGGTGGTGAGGAAGGCGTCGGTGTAGCCGTCCGAGACGTCCTGATCGTCGCCGTACTCCTCGTTCTGCCGCACGGCGTCGTCCTCGGCACCTGCCTCGGACTCGGCGTCCGGATCGGCGCCGCGCTGACGCTTCGGGGCGGGAGCATCGGTGGCCCCGTCGTCGTCGGGGCTACTCCGTTTGCCGGTCGTCGGCGCGGGAGGTGGCTGCCGCCGGGGCGCCGGCCCGAGGACGGTTGGCGTCGGCTCGGTGGAGATCGGGTCCGCCACCGCGGGGCCGTGCGGCGCGGAGGGACCGGGCGGGTGCGCGACGACCGGCGCCGTCGGCAGGTGTTTCGCCAGCGCGGCGGCGAGCCGTGGATCGTGCACCGGGGTGGTGATGGCCCGGTGCAGCGCGTGTGCGTCGGTGATCACCCGGCGCACAACCAGGTCGGGGCCCCCGCCCGGTGGTGGCCGGTCGATGCAGGCGCCGGTGATCGGATTCCACCACACCGGGCCGGTCGCACCGGGCTCGTTCGGGTACACCACCAGCACCGGCTGGTTGCCCGGGCCCATCATCACCGCCGCGATCGTGCCCCTGCCCCGCCGCAGGACTTCCTGGTGCACCTCCGCCAGGCGCTGCGCGACCGTCTGGCCGGGCACCCCGACATCGACCGGTGCCGAGCCGAAGAGATGCTCCAGCGGCAGCCTGCCGCCGAGATTCTGCAGCGAGGCCTTCTCGGCACTGCTGCCCGGCGGGAAAGCGGCGCGCAGCGGAACGGCGAAGCGGGGAATGCCGACGAAGGTCGATGCCGCCGCCCGGATCACCTCGGTGAAGTTGTAGCGGGACGGAACGCCGGGCGGTCGCCACACCACGCGGGAGCCGTAGGGCGGTCCTCCGTCCGCGGCGAAGGTGCCCGGATGCCGCAGGGTCGCGAACCGGCCGGTGGCCGGATCGCGCACCGCGTCCTCGAGGCTGTGGTCGTGCTCGGCAGCCGCGGCCACCTGCTGCGCCGACGACGGGATATAGGTGACCTCGCCTGCGTCGTTCCGGTACTCGACGGGCAGATCGGCGCTGATCCATCCGGCCTGCGGGTCGCTCCACAGCGGGCGGTTGCCCGGCGACCCGGGCGGCAGGAGGGCGGCGGTCGGGTCCGGCTCGGGGTAGACGATCGCGATCGCGTGCGCCCCCGCGGTGACGGGCGTGACGTTGTCGGCGTGATAGCGCTTCTGCTTGGTCTTCGGATCCCGGTCGTGCCAGTTGATTCCGACGTAGGCGAACGAGCCGGGCCCGCCGTCGAGTACCGCCTGGTACGCGGCATCCAGCGCCGCGGACCCGTCACGTCGCGAACCGTCCGGCGCCCAGTGCGCCGAGACCTTCGACGCGCCGAGCCACTGCTGCACCTGAGCCAGCTGCCAGACGCCGCCGCCCGCCGGCCCCGGATTCAGCATCGGGCCCGCGACGTCCGGCTTGCCGATCATCGTGGAGAGCAGCGCGAGCACGGACAGGTTGCAGTTGGTGTTGCCGCCGTAGCCCTTCAGCCCGGGGCCGTTGATGCTCCGCACGAACGGCGGTTGTCCCGGTGGGTACCGCCCCGGGTCGCGGTTCGCGGCGAAACCGTCCTCCACCTGCATCAGGTCCTGTATGCGGCCGAGCGCGTTCAGGTCGGTCGCCGGATGGCTGCCGGTGAACTGGACGGTGGACGGCCGCCGGATCCGCGCCAGCTGCCGCGGAGTCAGGGTGGGCAGGCCGCTTCCCGGGGCGGCCACGGTCCCCGGGGCGACGAGTGCGCGGCCGCGGCCCGTGGTGGCGGAGACGACCATCATCGCGGGGCCGAGCAGTTCGACCGGTGGTCTCGGATACAGCTGCCTGCCGATCGGATCGCACCACAGCGGCTCGGTCGCACCCGGCGGGAAGATCACCGAGAAGGCCGTCATGGCCGGCGGCACCCGGATGCCGTTCACCACCGTCGAGTCGCCGGGGATCGCGGCGCGCAGGCTCACCATGGCGGCACCGCCGGGCCCCATCGCCCGGACCCGCCGGTCGATGTCGTTCAGGTGCTGCGCGAGGGTCGCCGTGCTTCCGGTCCGGATGCGCGGGGCACCCAACCACTCCTCCAGCCGCACCAGGCCGCCGTGCCGCGGGTCGGCGGTGGGGCGCGCGGTGACAGCACTCGGATGCCCGAGGAACATCGCGAGGTGCGCGTAGGCGGCGTCGTCCGGGTCGATACCGGGGTCGGGGGCCGCGGACTCGCCGGTGATCAGGGTGAACGCGTCCCGGGCCGCGGGGTCGGTGGACGGGTCGGCACCCACCATGAGCCCGTTGGCGTCGGTGAGCACCCCGGTCATCCGCCGCGTCCGGTCCGCGTGCTGGGCGGCGAGCGGCGGCGGGATCGGGACCGGGTTCTGCTGCGGGTCGATCCGGATCGCGACGGGTTGGGGTGCCGCCGCGCCCTGGTCGGTGCCGGAGGCATCGGGGCGCTGGCGTTTCGGGTCGTGCTCGGGCGAGGCACCCTGACGTTTGGGACCGGTGAAGAGATCCTGGGGCCGCCCGTCGGGCAGCCCGGTGACCAGGGCGGGCACGGTGTCGACCGGGACGGGGGTGGTGGTGGCCGTCCGATCCCGCCCGGCACCGGCCTGCAGCGGGGGCGGCGGATCGCCGACCGCGACCTCCTGCCGCGGCAGCCCGGCGGCGGGCGGGGCCGGAGCGAGCGGGATCACCGTCTGCAGCGGGCGAAGGGAACGCGGGACGGCGCCCTCGGTGGTCCGGGGAGCCGTGTTGCGGTCGGCCTGGGGGTTCGGCGCGGCGGTGGAGCCGTCGTGCCCGGTGCGGATCGACGCCGACGGCTGCGCGGGCCGGGGTTCGGATCGGAGTTGCTCACCAGGCGCCGGGTTGCCCTGCTGGGCCGGGGCGAGCGGCTGAGCGCCGATCTCGGTGCGGATCTGCGGTGGCCCGGTGATGAGGTTCGTGCTCGGCGGCGGTTGCTCGATCGATTCGGAGCGGCCGGAGTCGCCCGCCTGCTCGATGCGGTCGCGGTCGCCGATCACGTCCCGCTCGACCGCACCGGGCGCACGGTGCTCGTTCTGCTCGGGGGTACCGGATTGCTCGGAACCCTGCTCCACCGCAGCGGGGTCACGGTGCTCGTTCTGTTCGGGGGTGCCAGGCTGCTCGGAACTCTGCTCGACCGCGCCCCGCTCCCGGCTCTCGCTTTCCTCGGGAGTTCCGTTCTGCTCTACAGCACCCGGATCCCGGACATCGCTCTGCTGGACCGCGCCCGGCCGCTCGTCGCTCTCGTGCTGCTCGGCCGAGCCGGGCTGCTCGGAGGTCAGGTTCTCGACCGCTGCGGACTGCTGCGCCGCCTCCCGCTGCTCGACCACGGCGGGGTTCTCCGCGGTGGTGACGGTCTCGGCGCCGTCGATCCGCCCCTGCCCGATCGGTTCGGTACGGTCGAGTTGCCCGGTCGGGGAGGTCGCGCGGTCCGCTGTGACCTCGCTCGTGCGCGTGGAACTCTCCCCGCGCTCGGGCACAGCGGCCTGCGTCGCCCGGTCCCCCTGCGTGGCGCTCTCAACCGGCATGCGGCGCTCGGACTGCTCCGGCGTCTCGACCCGCTCGGCTCCGTTCCGCACGGGGGACGCCGGCCGCTCGACGCTCGTCTCCCCGTCGACGCGGCCTGGCTGCGGTACCGCGCGCTCGGTCACCTCGGCCGCGGGCCCCCCGGTCTCGGAGACCTGCCCGGGACGCTGCGCCCCTTCCGATTCCCGCTGCTGCACAGCGGCTTCCGTACTCGCCGCGGCGAGGCCGTCCTGCTGCGTGAACGGGCTCCCGCCGAGACGCTCGGGCGCCACTTCGCCCCGTGCTGCCGCCCCCGGCTCCTGCGGCACCGGCCCGCCGGTGCGCGAATTCACCGTGGCGACATCGTTCGTGCCGACCGGCCCACCCCGCGGCTGTGACCCGTCGACCCTCGGCACGGCCGGAGCGGGCTCCCCGTTCCCCTCGGTGATCGCGGCCGGACCCGGCACCGCACCCGCGGCCTGTTCCGCGTCGTCACCGAGCCAGTCCTCCGCCTGCGCTCCGCCCGCCGCGCCGAAATCTCCGTCCAGCGGGACGAATCCGCGCACCCCGCCGACCCCGCCGACCAGCCCACCCTGCACGAACCCGCCGACGATCGATTCCGGGGTGAGCGCGTCCCCGATGGACTGCCCGGCGGCCAGCGTGGCGACGATGCTGCCCGCGATACCGCCGATCCCGTCGCCGAAGGCCCCGACGCCCGCACCGCGGGCACCGCTGCTCCACACGCTGCCCGCACCGCCGAGCCAGCCGTCGAGCTTGTTGCCGAGCCACTTGGACGCGGCGTCGCCGACCACCTCACCCGCCGCACCGCCGAGCATCGAGAGCCCGAACTCCTGGCCGTCGAACTCCTTCCTGGTGCCCGCCGCCATCTGGCTCAACTGGACCAAGCCGTTGAAGAACGCCTCCTCGCCCGCGCCCTTGATGGCGGTGGCGCCGATGACGCCCCAGCCCTTCGCGGTGGGGAGGACCCGGATCCCCTTGTAGATGTACTTCTTCGAGGCGGATGCGCCGAGCCGGGCGGCGATCGCGGCGATCGCCTTCACCATCGCCTGCTCGGCGCCCATCATCACCGCCCGCGCGGTGGCGAGCGCCGCCGCCTCGTTGGCCGGAGCGGTGGGCGGGAAGAGCCAGGCCAGGGCGATCTCGATGACCAGCCAGCAGAGCGTGACGATGATGGTGATCTTCTGCGCCTGGATCTCGGTGCCCATGTCGAACGCCATGTCCGACACCGAGCGCATGTGCTTCGCGAGCTCCTCCAGCGACTGCTCGCCGGTGCGGATCTGGTCGAAGCGGGCACCGATCTCCTCGGCGCCGCCGCCGGTGCGGTAAGCCGCCATGGTGGCCTGTTTGGCCCGGTCGACGCCGGGCAGCAGGGCGTCGATCCGGTCGGCCGCGGTCTTCCAGGCGGCGGAGACCGCGAAGGCGGCGTCCTCGTCCCCCTCGGGCCACGGCGCACCGGCGATCCAGCCGATCCAGTGCAGCTCCGGGGGCAGTTCGAGGCTCATGGCTGCGCGGCACCGATTCGCGCGGGCGGGGCCACCGCTACCTCCCTCACGAACTGGAACGTCGCTCGACCGTGGTCTGTCAGCCGCCCAAGCGTAGAGCGCCGCCGCCGGAAGCGCACCCCTGCGGCGACGTGGGCCGAGTTGCGGCAGTGCGCAATTGGTGCCGCCGACACCCCGGGTTCGTCCGGCGTTCCCGCTTCGGCGACACTCTGAACGCGCATCCCGCCCGTGGCACCGAGGGCGGCACCGCGGACATCGGAGGAACGAGAACGCCATGATCCCAGCCGCACCGGGGAACGACGACGAGGTCCCGCGCTACCTCGCCGAGGTCTTCGGCACCGACCGCCCGTTCGCGATCCACCCCTGCGAGTACGGCTGGGTCTGCCAGCAGCAGCTCACCGACGAGGAGCTCGCCGCCGACCTGGGCATGGGCCTCGGCAACTACGTCGTGAACCGGCGCACCGGCGCGATCACCGCGCACGCCAGTCTGCACCCGCTGACCATCGGCGAGCAGTACGACGATGACCTCCGCGCCGGGAACCCGGTGCGCGGCTACCAGCTCCACCCCCCGCTGTGGGAAATCGGCCTGCGGCGCGTCGCCGAGACCCCGGCCGAGATCCGCTACCTGGTGACCGCCCGCTCACTCTTGGAGCCGCCCGCCGAGGAGCCGAGCGAGCACCTGCTGACCATCGACAAGCTGAATTTCCACTACTTCACCGACAGCGAAGAAACCCACACCGCGTGCGGCCACGCGGTGGTCTGGGCCGAGCAGCAGGGCAGGCCGAGCGGGGTGTGGCCGGAGTCCGGCACCTTCCGCGCCTGACCGGTCAGCGCCGCTCGATCGGCTCCCACCCGCGCCGGGGCCGCCGCTCCCCCAGCACCCTCGGGTCCCGCGAGCGGTAGACGATGTACGGGCGGAACAGGTACCGAACCGGCGCGCTGAACATGTGCACGAGCCGGGTGAACGGGACCAGCGCGATGAGCGCCATCCCGGCGACCGCGTGAATCTGATAGGTGAGCGGCACGCCCTCCATGAGCGCCGGATCGGGCCGCAGCGTCAGCACCCCGCGGGACCACGGCGCGATGGTCTGCCGGTAGTCGTAGCCCGACGAGATCCTGGACTCGCTGAGCTTGGCCCACATGCCGAGCAGGATGGCGGCGACCAGGAACAGGTACATGGCCTTGTCGTTGCGGGTGGTGGCGCGCAGCACCGGGTCGCGGGTGCGGCGGCGGTAGATCAGCACGGCGATGCCGGCGACGGTGAGCACCCCGGCGGCGGTGCCGCCGAACAGGGAGAGCAGGTGGTAGGCGTGCTCGGTGAAGCCGACGGCGTCGGTCCAGCTCTCCGGGATCAGCAACCCCATGAGGTGCCCGACGAAGACGAACAGGATGCCGTAGTGGAACATCGGCGAGGCGATGTTCAGCAGCTTCGACTCGTACGCCTGCGAGGAGCGGGTGGTCCAGCCGTAGCGGTCGTAGCGGTACCGCCAGATCAGCCCCGCGACCAGCGAGACGATCGCGATGTAGGGCAGCCCGGCCCAGAGGAAGGTGCTCACGGCCGCCCTCCGCTGACCGGGGTCAACGGCAGCAGATCCCGGCCGCCGTACGGTGTCAGCCCGACGTCCTCGCCGCGCGGCCCGGCCGCGGCCAGCGCCCTGGCCGCCGCCCGATCCCGTGGCGACGGGCCGGGCAGCGCCGCGCAGAGCGCGTTCAGCACCGCCGAGTACGCCGTCCCGGACTCGTCCAGCGCGAACCGCAGCAGCTCCAGCCCCGGCCGGTGCTCGAGCAGCGGGGCGCGGTCGCCGGTCGCGGCGACGTACTCGAGCATCAGCGGCAGGTAGTCCGGCAGCTCGGACCCGGCCTGCTCCAGCCCCGCGCGCCGGTACACCTCTTTCAACCGGAGCAGCGCTTCCCCGCGGCGCCGGGTGTCGCCGTCGGTCCACCAGGTCAGGTGCAGGCAGTGCCGATTGTGGAAGTCGAAGACCCGCACGTACTCCTCGGCCAGCGCCCCGAGCGGCATCGACGCCACCTGCGCGAGAAACGACCGCAGCGCGGGCGCGCACTCCACGAGCAGCGGAATCCGCTCGTACAGCAGCAGATCCGGATAGTCGAGGCAGTGCGCGACCGCCTGATAGAACGCGGCTTTCATCCCTGCGCCTCGTCCCCGGTCTGCCTGGCGCGCAGCACGTGGAAGCTTTCGACCGTCGCCAGCGGCACGAAGGTCCGCCCGGATTCGTCGCCGAATGGCCCCGGCTCCGCCATTCCCGGCCCGTCGTCGTAGTCGAGGCTGCAGCCGTCCGGCAGCACGGACTCCTCCAGCGCATCGGCATCGCCCGCGGCGGCGGTCGGAATCACGTACCGCTCCTCGTATTTCGCGATGGCGAGCAGCCGGTGCATCTCGTACAGCTCGGCCCCCGACATGCCGACCGCCGTCGCGATGTCCTCGTCCGGCATCTCGTTGAGGTTGATGTCGCGCAGGTAGGAGCGCATGGCGGCGAGCCGGGCGAGGCTGTCCCGCACCGGTTTCGGGTCACCGGCGGTGAAGAGCTCGGCCAGGTACTCGAGCGGGATGCGCAGGCTGTCGATGGCGCCGAACAGGTTGTGCGCGTCCTCGCCGTCGAACCCGGTCGCGGTGAGCGCGTCGACCACCGGCGAGAGCGGCGGGATGTACCAGACCATCGGCATGGTGCGGAACTCCGGGTGCAGCGGGAGCGCCACCCGGTAGTCGCAGATCAGCCTGCGCACCGGGGAGCGGCGGGCCGCATCGATCCAGTCCGGCGCGATCCCGGCGCGCTCGGCCTCGCGCCGCACCACCGGGTCCTCCGGATCAAGGAAGAGGTCGAGTTGCGCTTCGTACAGCGCCTTCTCGTCCTGCACCGACGCCGCCGCGACCACCTTGTCCGCGTCGTAGAGCAGCACGCCGATATAGCGCAGCCGCCCGACGCAGGTCTCCGAACAGACCGTCGGCAGCCCCACCTCCACCCGCGGATAGCAGAACGTGCACTTCTCCGCCTTGCCGGTGCGGTGGTTGAAGTACACCTTCTTGTACGGGCAGCCGGTGACGCACTTGCGCCACCCCCGGCAGCTGTCCTGATCCACCAGCACGATGCCGTCCTCTTCGCGCTTGTACATCGCCCCCGACGGACACGCGGCCACGCAGGACGGGTTCAGGCAGTGCTCGCAGATCCGCGGCAGGTAGAACATGAAGCTCTGCTCGAACTCGAAACGCACCGCGTCGGCGGCCTTCTCGCGGGTCTTGCGGACCATCGGGTCCTCGTCGCCGAACTCCGTCGCGCCGCCGAGGTTGTCGTCCCAGTTGGCGCTCCACTCGATCGCCATGTGCTTGCCGGAGAGCAGCGAGCGCGGCCGCGCCACCGGGTAGTCGTCGCCGAGCGGCGCCTCGTGCAGGGTGCGGTAGTCGTAGGTCCACGGCTCGTAGTAGTCCTTGACCAGCGGCAATACCGGGTTCGAGAAGATGCTCAGCAGCGTGCGCAGCCTGCCGCCGCTCTTCAGCGCGAGCCTGCCGCGCCGGTCGAGCGTCCAGCCGCCGCGCCAGCGCTCCTGGTCCTCGTAGCCACGCGGGTAGCCGAGCCCGGGCTTGGTCTCCACATTGTTGAACCAGACGTATTCGACGCCCGCCCGGTTGGTCCAGGTCTGCTTGCAGGTGACCGAGCAGGTGTGGCACCCGATGCACTTGTCCAGGTTCATCACCATCGCCAGCTGTGCCATGACGCGCATCAGTACCGCACCTCCTGGGATCGGCGGCGGAGCACCGTCACCTCGTCGCGTTGATTGCCGGTCGGGCCGAGATAGTTGAAGCCCCAGCACAGCTGGGCGTAGCCGCCGATCAGGTGGGTCGGTTTGAGCAGCACCCGGGTGAGCGAGTTGTGGATGCCGCCGCGCTTGCCGGTGCGCTCGGCGCGCGGCACGTTCACCGTGCGCTCCTGGGCGTGGTGCATGTAGACGGTGCCCGCGGGCATCCGGTGCGAGACGACCGCGCGGGCGACGACGACGCCGTTGCGGTTCACCGCCTCGATCCAGTCGTTGTCGCGCACCCCGATCGCCGCCGCGTCCCCCGGCGACAGCCAGATCACCTGCCCGCCGCGGGATAGCGAGAGCATGAGCAGGTTGTCCTGGTACTCGCTGTGGATGGACCACTTGTTGTGCGGCGTCAGGTAGCGCACCGTCACCTGGGTGTTGCCGTCCGGGCCGAACTCGGGCTCGCCGAAGAGCCGCTGCATGTTCAGCGGCGGCCGATACACCGGCAGCGCCTCGCCGAACTCGTGCATCCAGTCGTGGTCGACGAAGAACTGCTGCCTGCCGGTGAGCGTGTGCCAGGGCCGCAGCTGCTCGGTGTTCTGGGTGAAGGCGGTGTAGCGGCGCCCGCCGGTCTCGCTGCCCGACCACTCCGGCGAGGTGATCACCGGAACCGGCGCGTGCTGGGTGTCGGCGTAGGTGATCCTGGCGCCCTCGTGCTCGGCGGCCAGCTGCGCCATCGGCTGCCCGGTGCGTTCCTCCAGCGTGCGGAACCCCTGGGTGGCGAGCCGGCCGTTGGTGGTGCCGGAGAGCGCGAGGATGGTGTCCGCCCAGCGCACCGCGGTATCCAGCCGCGGCCTGCCCGCGGCCGGGCCGTCCCGCACCACGCCACCGGCTTTCAGCGCCGCCACCTCGACATCCGGCCGCAGCACCAGCCCCTTGACCGGCAGCCCGCGCTCCTCGGCCAGCGGGCCGAGCGCGGCGAACTTCGCTCCCACCGCGGTGTAGTCCCGTTCGACCACGGTGAGCGTCGGCATGGTCCTGCCGGGAATCGGCGGGCACTCGCCGCGCCGCCAGTCCAGCGCCACACCGCCGGGCTGTGCCGTCTCACCGATAGTGGCGTGTTGCAGCGCGGTCGCCACCAGGTCGCGCCGCACCCCGAGGTGGTCCCGCGCGAGCTCGGAGAAACGCTCCGCGATGGCCCGGAAGGCGTCGAAATCGGTGCGCGCCTGCCACGGCGGGTCGATGGCCGGGCTGAACGAGTGCACGAACGGGTGCATGTCGGTGGAGGAGAGATCGTGCTTCTCGTACCAGGTGGCGGCGGGCAGCGTGATGTCGGAGAGCAGGGTGGAGGAGGTCATCCGGAAATCCAGCGAGACCAGCAGGTCCAGCTTCCCCTCCGGCGCGTCGTCGTGCCAGGCGACATCGCGCGGCCGTGCCTCCGGCGGCGCCTCGTCCGCGGCGAGCGCGGAGTGCGTGCCGAGCAGGTGCCTGGTGAAGTACTCCGCGCCCTTGGCGGACGAGCCGAGCAGGTTGGAGCGCCAGAGCGTGAGCACCCGCGGCCAGTTGCGCGGCTCGTCCGGGTCCTCGCAGGCGAATTTCAGCTCGCCCGAGCGCAATTGCTCGACCGCGCGGCCGACCGGATCGTCGCCGTCGCCGAGGTCGAGCGGGTTGCGGTCGAAGGTCGGGTAGCTCGGCATCCAGCCGGAGCGCACCGACTGCGCGAGGCAGTCCACCGCCGCCAGGTCCGCGAAGCGCCCGTCGCTGAGCGGGGAGGCCAGCGCGTCGGCGCGGAAGGTGTCGTAGCGCCACTGGTCGGTGTGCAGGAAGAACCAGCCGGTGCCGATCATCTGCCTGGCCGGGCGGGCCCAGTCGATGGCGCCCGCCAGCGTCGACCAGCCGGTGAACGGCCGCACCTTCTCCTGCCCGACATAGTGCGCCCAGCCGCCGCCATTGCGGCCCTGGCAGCCGGTGAGCTGGAGCAGCGCGAGGAAGGTCCGGTAGATCGTTTCCGAGTGGAACCAGTGGTTGGTGCCCGCGCCCATCAGGATCATGCACCGGCCGCGCGATTTCTCGGCGGTGTCGGCGAATTCGCGGGCCAGCCGCGCGCAGGCCGCCGCGGGCACCGAGGTGTGCGTCTGCTGCCAGGCGGGGGTACCCGGCTGCTCGGGGTCGTCGTAGGACGTCGGCCAGTCGCCGGGCAGCCCCGGCCTGCCGACCCCGTATTGCGCGAGCACCAGGTCGAACACCGTGGTCACCAGCGGGCCGTCCGGGCCGAGCCTGCGCGCGGGCACGCCGCGGGTCAGGATCTCGCCATCGACGTCGAAGCGCGGCAGCGCGACCGGCACCGGCTCGCCGGTCTCGACGAGCGAGAGCACCGGTTCGACGCCGTCCAGGTCCAGATTCCAGCGGCCCTTTCCCGACTCGGTCCAGCGGAAGCCGAGCGAGCCGCCGGGCACCGCGGGCGCGCCGGTGCGGGCGTCGAGCACGACGGTCTTCCACTCCGCACCTTCGGCGTCGTCGCCGAGATCGGCCGCGCGCAGGAACTTGCCAGGCAGGTAGCGGCCGTCCCGCTCGGTGAGCGTCACCAGGAACGGCAGGTCGGTGAAGCGGCGCACGTAGTCGGCGAAGAACGGGGTCTCGCGGTCCACGAAGTACTCGCGCAGGATCACGTGGCCCATCGCGAGCGCCAGCGCGCCGTCGGTGCCCGGATGCGGGTGCAGCCACTCGTCGGCGAACTTGGCATTGTCGGCGTAGTCGGGGGCGACCACGACGACCTTCTGGCCGCGGTAGCGCGCCTCCGCCATCCAGTGCGCGTCCGGGGTGCGGGTCACCGGGACGTTCGAGCCCCACATGATCAGGTAGGCGGCGTCCCACCAGTCGCCGGACTCCGGCACATCGGTCTGATCCCCGAAGACCTGCGGCGATGCCACCGGCAGATCCGCGTACCAGTCGTAGAACGAGAGCATGGGCGCCCCGATCAGCGCCATGAACCGGGCCCCAGCCGCATGCGACACCATCGACATGGCCGGGATCGGCGAGAACCCCGCCACCCGGTCCGGCCCGTGCGCTTTCACCGTGTGCACGTGCGCCGCGGCGACGATCTCCACCGCCTCGTCCCAGGTTGCCCGCACCAGCCCGCCTTTGCCACGCGCTTGCTGGTAGCGCCTGCGGCGGTCAGGATCGGCCTGGATCTCCGCCCAGGCCAGCACCGGATCACCGAGCCTGCGGCGCGCCTCCCGATACTGCTCGAGCAGCACGCCGCGCACATACGGGTACCGCACCCGGGTCGGCGAGTAGGTGTACCAGGAGAAGGCGGCGCCGCGCGGGCAGCCGCGCGGCTCGTACTCCGGGCGGTCCGGCCCGACCGATGGGTAGTCGGTGGCCTGGGTCTCCCAGGTGATGATCCCGTCCTTGACGTACACCTTCCAGCGGCAGGACCCCGTGCAGTTCACCCCGTGCGTGGTGTGCACGACCTTGTCGTGGCTCCAGCGGTCGCGATAGAAGGTGTCGCCGTCGCGGCCGCCGCGGTAGCGCACCTCGTGCAGGTCGGGCGAGGTCTGCGCGCGGGAGAAGAATTTGCCGGTGCGCAGCAGCAGTGCGTCGGGTTCGCTCATCGGTCCCTCACCTCGTGCCGGTGGAGCCTGTGCCGTTCCCATGAAAACACGGTTAGCTGTCCGATTGCTTGACCTTGGCTCGAGTTGCCGCTGTGATAGCCGGGTGGCACAGCGATGGTGGCGGGAGCTGCCCCCGGCGGCGGGCTCGTTCGTCATGGCGACCGAGATCGTCTCCACCGGGCTGCATCTCACCGGCTTCCCGGTGCTCTCCTGGATCTGGTTCGCGCTCGGCGCAGCGCTGTGGGTGCTGCTCGCCGTCGATTTCCTCGCGCGGCTGTTCCGTGAGCGCGATCGGTGGCGGACCGAGGCCGATACACCGCCCGCGCTGACCGCCGTCGCCGCCACCACCGTGCTCGGCACCCGCATCGCGCTCGGGGGTTTCTCGTGGCTCGCCTTCGTGTTGCTGGCGGTGGCCGTACTGGTCTGGCCGGTGCTGCTGACCACCGTGATCCGGCACTGGGGCACTCGGATGCCCGGCGCCGCGTTCCTGGTCTGCGTGGCCACGCAGGGGCTCGCCGTGCTCGGCGCCACCCTCGGCGGGTGGCTGGTGTGGCCCGCGCTCGCCTGCTTCGGCGGCGGGCTCCTGCTCTACGTCGTGGCGTTCCTGCACTTCGACCTCGGCCAGGTGCTCGAGGGCCGGGGCGACCAGTGGGTCGCCACCGGCGCGCTCGCCATCTCCGCCCTGGCCTGCGCCAAACTGCTGGTGTGGTTCGCCTGGTTGCGGCCCGTCGTGCTCGCGCTGCTCGCGCTCGCCCTGGCCGGCTACCTGGTGCTGATGATCGCCGAGGTCGTCCGGCCGCGCCCCGGCTACGACATCCGGCGCTGGGCCACGGTGTTCCCGCTCGGCATGACCGCCGTCGCCTGCTCGACCGCGGGAACCGTGATCGGCGCGGCCGTCCTCCGCACCATCGGCGCCGTGCTGCTGGCCGTCGCCGTCGGGGCGTGGCTGCTCACCGTCATCGCGCTGCTCCGGGACCGGCTGCTGCCGCGTGCCGGTCGGCCGTAGCCCTCCGAGGCAGACGCCGACGACGCCAGCCCCCTAGACTCGGGGCAGGCAGCATCGGCCGCAAGGGGGAACCGGTGGAGAACAGGGCTAGGGGTATGACGCGGCGATTGAAGAGGCGCGGGCGCGAGGCGCTCGACCGGATCGGGCCGAGACGGTCCGAGGATCGGGTCATCGCCGAGGCGGCGCAGTACTGGACCAGCCCCGCCGAGCCCGCGTGGGCCGGGAACTCGCACTGGCGAACGGGGATTCCCGGGCAGTGGGAGAAGGTGGGGCAGGATCACCTTGCGCTCTTCGACAAGCTCGCCCGGGTGCTCGATGCCCCGCCGTCGTTCGGAACGGTACTCGAGTGGGGGTGCGGCGGTGGCGCCAACGCCGTCGCCTTCGCCCCCCGCGCGGAGCGGTTCGTCGCGGTGGACGTCGTGCAGGCCAGCCTGGACGAATGCCGTGCGCACACCCTCGCCGCGTGCGACGTCGACTTCGAGCCGCTGCTCGTCGAGGTCGAGAAGCCCGAAGCGGCTGTGACGGCGATCGGGCGCGCGAGCTGCGACGTGTTCCTCTGCCTCTACGTCGTGGAGCTGTTGCCCTCCGCGGAGTACGCCACCCGCATTCTTCGAATCGCCCGCGAGGTGCTCGCCCCGGGCGGGGTCGCCTTCATCCAGGTCAAGTACCGCGACAGCGACGGCAGGACCGCCCCGAGGCGCAACTACGCCAGGAACCTCGCCTCACAGACGATTTTCCCGATCGATCACTTCTGGCAGGTGGCGGAGGAGAACGGCTTCCGGCCGGAAGCGGTTCACCTGGTCCCGGAGAACGAACTCGACCGGAACTACGCGTATTTCCTGCTGAGCGCGGCCTGAACCATTCAGCGGCCGGGCGGCGGCAGAAAACCCGCCGGCCAGACAGTTCTGTCGTCGTACTGCACGCCGGCGACAGCGACTCCGGTCAAATCGACCCCGGTCAGATCGGCACCGCTCAGATCGACGTGCTCCAGTGACGTGGACCTGAAGCTCGCCCCGCCCATGTCGGCATTCTGGAAGCCGACCTCGTTCAGCTCACAGCCATCGAACCTCGCGCCGGAGAGATCGGCGCCCCGGAACGTACTCCGCCACACCTCGGTGTCGTTCATCGCCGCTCCCCGAAGGTCGGCCGAGTCGAAATTCGTGTCGAAGACCTTCGACGAGTCGATGACGGAGCCACTCAGGTCGGAGTCCCGGAAATCCGTGTTCGTCAACGTCACGTCCACCATCAGCACGCCGGCCAGACACGCACCGCCCACATCGACGGCATGAATCTCCGCACCGCGCGTCTTCGCCTCCCCGTCCTCCTCGTACCCCCGGCGAGCGATCGCGGTCGAAGCGGCCTCGATATCCGGGGCGACCGCCGCACTCCCCCCGATCGAGTCACACGACCCGCCGACCGGCGCATGCGTCCGGACGAACGCCGAGAGGACCGAGAACACACCCCAGTGATCCCGAGGGGAATCGACCGCCAACCGCTCCAGCGAATAGATGGCACCCAGCCGACTGTCCAAATTCTCCGATCCGAGCTGTGACACCGCCCGGTAGTACCGGTCGTTGATCTGCGTCTCCCGCTGCGTCTCGACCTGCAGCCGGCTCGCCTCGAACGATCTGGCGGTGAAGAGCACCGCCCCGATCGCCGTCAACGCGGTCACGAGACCGGCGACCTCGGCGATGGTGATCCCCCGGAATCGCTCGGCTACGCCGCGAAGGAAATTCCTGAGCGCTCGAAACCTGACAGCGTGCGGAACATGGAGCCGCTGGGCGGCTGTGCTGCGCCGCAACCTGCCCCGCCGCGGCGGAGGGAGGTGGCGGCGTGCTCGGCTCGGAGCCGGTCGGCGCAAGCCGGTGCCCGCGACTCGGCGAGGGGTCGAAGAGCTCGGTCGGCGCGGCGAACCGGGGGGCATCTCGCGATCATGCCGAACCGTCGATCGATAAGCATTCACCGCGCGCTGGCGTTTCTCCCGGCAACCGGTTCGTGGTTCCGGCGTCCGGGTGCGGCCCTGACCTGTCGGTGGCGATGGATAGTGCTCGGCACAGTAGGTTTCGGGCTCGAAGGGGAGAGTGTGGCGGTGCGGGTATTCCGGGCGACAGCGCGCGCGGGCGCCGGATGGTGTGGTCGAAGGTCGGGATGCTGCGTCCGAGCTGGCCGGACGTCCTGCTCCCGCAGCTCCCGCTCGGATGAGCACCCGATCGAGCACGGCCCCGCCACCACTCGTAAATTCCGGCATCCGCTGGGGTGAACTCGCGGGCCCGAATGCGTGCAATTGCACGGAAATGGCGGCTGAGCATCCGGGATAGCGCGTCGCAGGTGAACAGGAAATCGAGCGGTCCGCCCCGAAAATCACGACGTGCGGAAAGTGGCATTCCCGGGATGGCTTGCGAAGCCACTGCGTGCACAGGGCGACGCCCTCGTGTCCCCCTCCAGGACAGGAAGGCCGCACCGCAATTCCGCGTGGGCGAAGCGCCTCTTCAAGCCCGCCGGCGAACCTGGACGCCATTGCAGCCGCACTCGGCGAGTCGATGCGTGGCCGAGCCAGCGTCGGATCGTCTTCACGCTCGCCCACGAGTAGCGACGGGGCGCAGGCAACGCGGCCGCTCGGGTACTGCTGCCCCGAGGGCGTCCGCTATCCCGCACCGAGCGATAAAATTGCCCTGAGCTGCCTATATATGTGGGGCGGGCGGGGCTCGAACCCGCGACCAATGGATTATGAGTCCACGGCTCTAACCGACTGAGCTACCGCCCCCGACCTCGTGATCACGAGTGCCACCGGATGCTACCGGCTCACGTGATCCGGACACCAGTTGCGAGCTCGGCACTAGGGTGACAGGACGTACCCACGAGGTTCCGGAGGCCGTGATGGCGAGTGTGTTCGTGCGGCTGTTGCAGGCGCATCAGTGGGTGTACGAGCGCAGTGACGGGCGGTTGGGGCATCGGGTGCTGCTCGGGAATCCGACGTTGCTGCTGCGGACCGTGGGGCGGAAGACCGGGGAGCCGCGGGTGGCGGCGCTGACGTACGGCCGGGATGGGGATGATTTCCTGGTGACGGCGTCGAACGGCGGGGCGGACCGGGCTCCGGGGTGGCTGGCGAATGTGAAGGCGCGGCCGGAGTGTGCGATCCAGGTCGGGCGGGAGAGGATCGCGGTGACGGCGAAGCCGACGTATCCGGGGGATCCGGAGTACCTGCGTCGGTGGACGATCGTGGACGGGGTGAATCAGGGGCGGTACACCGACTATCAGAAGCTGACCGCGCGGCCGCTGGCCGTGGTGGTGCTGACGCCGACGAAGCGGGCGTGATCCGTCGCGTCCGATGCGCGAACGCACCGGACGCGGGAACGGGGGTTAGCGGGGACCGCTGTCGATGCGCGCCTCCCTGGGCTCGGCGTTATCCCAGCGACTGCGATCCAGCGGGGGACGGCTGGCGATTTGCACGACTCCGATGACCATGAACAGAACGACTGCTACGACCGCGACCACGATCAGAATTTCCACGGACGGCACAGTAGCCCCGCAATCGAGCTACCGCACCGGGTAGCCGGTCTGTACTTCCAAGTTCCCCGAACTTGCGGTCACTCAAACCATTCGGGATGGATTGTTATTCGGCATCGGCCCTGCTTGTGCGGAATCACAGCTCTCGGCCGGGCCGAAATTGTGATTTCCGACAAATTTCGGACGCAGCCAAGGGATGACCCCGACCGAGGGAAGCGGGACACATCATGGGTATGTCCGGATCGATCGGACTAGTTAACGGTCAGCAACGCCTGATGGCACCGGGTTCTGGCGGAAACGGTCAGGAACCCCCGCCGCAGCTGCTGCTACTCCCGCTGCTGCACGAGGAACCACTGCTGCACGAGCTACCGCTGGAGCAGGAGGAACCGTGTGAGTGGGGGTCGTGCGAGTGGTGGTGCGTGGAGTCGCCGCCGGAGAAGCCCGAGCCGCTGTCCGACCAGGACGTACCGGAGTCGGCGGCGCTCCACGGCGAGGAGCCGCTGCCGATCGACGAGGTGACATTGCCGATCTGGTCGTGCGCGCTCGCGACCAGGCGCCACACCAGGAAGCCGATGGCTCCGAAGACCAGTACCAGCAGCACCAGCGCGACGACGAGAACGGCGATCATGGCCGAATGGTAGCGCCGAAACCGGCTCCGAGCAGCGCGAATCGGTGCCGCTGGCTACAGTGGGGCGGTGGCCATCCTCCGCTCCCGCGCGGCCGCGCGGCCCGCGATCGACCTGGGCCGCGTCGAAAGTGCCGTCGCCGCACTGGAACTCGTCGAGCCGGTCTTCAAGACCTGTCCGTGGCAGCCGCGCGACCTGGTGATCACCGGGCTGCGGCAGTGGCTGCGCTGCTGCGGGGCGGCGCTGCGCGACGGCCGGATGATCGGCATGCCCTCGCACGCGGTGGACGAGGCCTGGCACGGGCTCATCCTCTGCACCGAGCGGTACGCGGACTTCTGCGCGGCCGCGTACGGCCGCTTCCTGCACCACTACCCCGAAGGCGCCGGGCCGCGGCACGGCACGCCGGAGCCGGTGCAGCGGCAACTCGGGCGGACGGTGGTGGCCTGGTCGCTGGTGGCGCAGCCGGGTGAGCGGTGCGTGCTCTGGGATCTGGACACGGTGGTCGGGGTGCAGCGGCCGTGGGGCGTGTGCGCGGACCAGGTGGCGGCGGTGGAGTCGGAGCTGGCGCGGCTCGCCGCCGGGTGAGCGCTCAGACGTCGAGGACGAGGCGGCCGCCGTCGGCTCGGGAGACGCACGGGAGCAGGTCGCCCGCCGCGCGCTCGGCCGGGGTGAGCGCGCCGTCGCGGTGGTCGGGGTCGCCGGCCAGGACCCGGGTGACGCAGGTGCGGCAGAAGCCCTGCCTGCACGAGTAGAGCCGGTCGGGACGCGCCGTGAGCAGGACGTCGAGGGCGGAGCGGTCGGCGGGAACGGTGAGTACCTCGCCGGTGCGGGCGAGCTCCAGTTCGAACGGGACGCCGTCGCGCACCGGGGCCGGGCCGAAGCGCTCGAAGTGCACCTCGACGCCGGGCAGGGTGCGGGTGGCGGCGAGCACGGTGTCGGTCAGGCCGGTGGGGCCGCAGCAGTAGACGGCGGTGCCGGGGGCGAGGCCGGGGAGCACGGCGGCGGCGTCCGGCAGGCCGTCGCGGTCGTCGGTGCGGATGCGGACGCGGCGGCCGTAGCGGGCGAGTTCGGTGCGGAACGGGAGGGATGCGCGGGAGCGGCCGGTGTAGGTCAGGGACCAGTCGGCGCCGAGCCGGTCGGCGAGGCGGAGCATGGGCAGGATCGGGGTGATGCCGATGCCGCCCGCCACGAAAAGCAGCCGATGCGCGGGTGATCCGAAGCCGGGGACCGCGAACGGGAAGGCATTGCGCGGGCCGCGAGCAACCAGCGAGCTTCCGGTGCGGACGGAGCCGTGGAGCTCCAGGGAGCCGCCCGCGCCGCCGTCGATGCGGCGGACGGCGATGCGGTAGGCGTTGCGGTCGTCCGGGTCGCCGCAGAGCGAGTACTGGCGGAAGCGGCCGGATGGCAGTTCCAGGTCCAGGTGGGCGCCGGGGTGCCAGCGGGGTAGACGGCCGCCGTCGGGGGCGCGGAAGGTCAGGGCGACGACGTCGTCGGCGACCTGTTCGCGGCGCGCGACGATGAGCGGCAACCGGTCGGCGTGCACCGCGGTGACCGGGGCGCGGCGGTGGGTCAGCGCGGACCAGCGCAGGCGGGCCGAGGCGAGCGCGTGCACCACGCGGAGGGCCCGGTCCGGGCGTCCGGCGCCGAAGAGGTCGGCGGGCAGCGTGGGGTCGGCCCCGGTCACGAGGCCGCCGCCCGCGCGGCCGGGGACTGCGCGAGATACGCCACCGCCTGCGCCGTCGACCCGACCCCGCCCGGGTCGTAACCCGGCACGAAAGTACTGGCGGCACTGCGCAGCAGCGACGGCACGCCCGGGAGCGCCCCACGCCACATGGCAGCGCCGATCCGCAGCATGAGCAGCGGATACCGGTGATCCGGCAGCGCCGGATCCTGCCGCACCAGGAAGCGCGTCCCGCGCAGCAGGAGCAGCAGGAACACCGGGAAGGTCAGCGACATCACCGCGGAGCGCCGCAGGTAACCCGCCCCGAAGTACACCGCGACGTCGTGCGCCACGTGCCGGTGCTCCACCTCCTCCGCGCCGTGCCAGCGGTACAGGTCGGCCATCCGCGGATCGGCCCCGAACCCCTCCAGATCCGCATTGAGCACCCAGTCGCCGAGGTAGGCGAAGAAGTGCTCCAGGCAGGCGATGAAGGTGAGCCGCTCGACCAGCATCTGCGCCGAGCCGTCCGCCCGCGGCCCCAGCGTCCGCCGGAACAGGAACTCGGCCTGCCGCAGGTACGGCCCCGGGTCGATGCCTGCCGCCGCGAGCACCTCGCGCAGCACCCGCTCGTGCGTGTCGGCGTGCACCGCCTCCTGGCCGACGAAGCCGAGCAGGGCGGCGCGCAGCCGCTCGTCGCGGACCAGCGGCAGCGCCTCGCCGTAGGCGGCGCAGAACATCCGCTCCCCCTCGGGGAGCAGCAGGTTCAGCGCGTTGATCAGGTGCGAGGCGATGGGCTCGCCCGGCATCCAGTGCAGGGGCGTCGCCGCCCAGTCGAAGCGCACCGCGCGGGCCTGCAGCGCGACCGTGCCTGGGTCGGGGTCGGCACGCCGGGCGAGCCGTCGAAGCAGCGTCATCGGTACTCCTTCAGTCGTGAATACCGTAACCGCGGATATGGAGTATCTGCAACACCCGGTCACAGCAAAAATGCGGCGTAAGTTCGGTGCCGACGCTCGACCTACGTGAGGAGATCCGGTGAGCCGACTCAGCGGCAAAGTGGCACTGATCAGCGGCGCGGCCCGCGGCATGGGCGCCGCGCACGCCAGGGCGGTGGTGGCGCACGGCGGGCGGGTGGTGCTCGGCGACATCCTGGACGAGCAGGGCGTGGCGCTGGCCGACGAGCTCGGCGACGCGGCGGTCTACGTCCCGCTCGACGTCCGCGACCCGGAGGCGTGGAGCGCCGCGGTGCGCACCGCCGAGGAGCGCTTCGGCGGGCTGCACGTGCTGGTCAACAATGCCGGGATCGCGAACGGGAACCTGCTGCCCGACTTCGAGCTGAGCGAGTGGCAGAAGATCATCGATATCAACCTGACCGGCACCTTCCTCGGGATGCGCGCCTCGGTGCCGCTGCTGCGGAGGTCGGGCGGCGGGTCGATCGTGAACATCTCGTCGGTGGAGGGGCTGCGCGGCAGCGCGGGGCTGCACGGGTACGTGGCGACCAAGTTCGCGGTGCGCGGGCTCACCAAGTCGGCGGCGCTGGAACTGGCGCCGCAGGGGATTCGGGTGAACTCGGTGCACCCCGGACTGATCCGCACGCCGATGACCGAGGGGATCCCGGAGGATTTCCTGCAGATCCCGCTCGGCCGCGGCGCGGAGCCGGAGGAGGTGTCGGCGCTGGTGGTCTTCCTGGCCTCGGACGAGTCGTCGTACTCGACCGGCGCGGAGTTCGTGGTGGACGGCGGGCTCACCGTCGGGGTGCCGCACAAGTCCTGAGTCAGCCGAGCAGCAGCCCGGCGCCGAGCGCGACCATGATCAGCGCGATGGCGGCGTCCAGGACCCGCCAGGCGCCGGGGCGGGCGAAGAGCGGGCCGAGCAGGCGGGCGCCGTAGCCGAGCGCGACGAACCACAGGACGCTCGCGGTCATGGCGCCCGCCGCGAGGTACCACCTGTCCGCGCCCGCGTGCGCCGAGGCGAAGGCGCCGAGCAGGACGACGGTGTCCAGGTAGACGTGCGGGTTGAGCCAGGTCAGAGCGAGGGTTGTCGCGATGGTCGCGCCCAACGCCGGTGCGGTCCGGCCCCGAGCGGGGCGGGCGGGCCGAGCGGCGCCGCGCGGGGTCGAATCACTCCCGTTCACGCTGCTCGACACCGCGCCGACCGGCACCGGTACGGCGGCATCGCCCGGCGGATCGGCGGCGGGAACGAGAGCCGCCGGCCGCCACGCCCGCCGCAGCGCCAGCGCCGCGTACCCGAACAGGAACGCCGCCCCGGCCCAGCGCGCCACCACCAGCACCTCGGGCGCCGAGCGCAGCACCGCGCCGAACCCCCCGACCCCCGCCGCGATGAGCAGCACGTCCGACACCGCGCAGACCCCGACCACCGCCGCCACGTGCGTGCGGGTGATCCCCTGCCGCAGCACATACGCGTTCTGCGCACCGATCGCCACGATGAGCGAGAGTCCGAAGCCGAAACCGGCGAGGATCGAGGTCATCCCGTCAAACTAGGAACGCGCCACCGAACAGTCCAACTGAAGATTTTCACGCACCATTAGAATCGCTGAACATGGACCTGCAGCTCGACCAGCTGCGCGCACTGAGCGCGGCGGTCACCGAGGGCACCTTCGAGGCCGCCGCCCGCCGCCTGCACATCACCCCGTCGGCGCTGAGCCAGCGCATCAAGGCCCTGGAGGACGCGGCGGGTCGCATCCTGGTCCAGCGCGTGAAACCGGTGCGCCCCACCGAATCCGGGACCGCCGTGCTCCGGCTGGCCAGGCAACTGGAGCTGCTCGTCGGTGAGACCGCCCGCGAGCTCGGCGCGGAGGACGGCACCGGCCCGGTGCGGCTGCCGTTCGCGGTGAACGCCGACTCGCTCGACACCTGGGTGATGCCCGCGCTCGCCCGCACCCCGCCGGGGCTGAGCTTCGAGATCCACCGGGAGGACGAGGAGCACACCACCGCGCTGCTGCGCGACGGCACCGTGGTCGCCGCCGTCACCGCGACCCGCCGCGCGGTGCAGGGCTGCTCGGTGCGGCCGCTCGGGATCATGCGGTACCGGCCGATGGCCGCGCCGGAGTTCGCGGCGACCTGGTTCCCGGACGGCGCCGACGCCGAATCACTGGCCCGCGCCCCGGTGGTGAACTTCGACCGCAAGGACAACCTGCAGGAGGAGTACCTGCGCAGGCGGACAAGGCGCCCGGTGACGGCGCCGCGGCACTTCGTCCCGACCCCGCACGCCTACGTCGCCGCGATCCGGCTCGGCCTCGGCTGGGGCATGGTCGCCGAACCGCAGCTCACGGCGGCCACGGAGCTGGCGCGGATCGACGGCGACGCCACCGTCGACGTGCCGCTGTACTGGCAGCAGTGGAAGGTGGAGTCGCCCGCCCTGGAAGCGCTGGCCGCCGCCATCGCCATCGCGGCGGCCGGCACCCTCCGTCCGGTCGGCCCCTGAACCGGAGCCGCCCCTCCGCAAGTCGCGGTGCACCCGGGGCACCGCCCCGGGCGCGGCTCAGCGCATGAGTTTGCGCGCTATCTTGCTCCCGAAGCCGAGCCGGATGGTGCGGTCCAGCGTCTGCACCATCTCGTCGGCGTACGGGTACCAGATGCTCTCCTTCTTCGGCCCCCAGCGGTCGATCAGCACCGGCTGCGCGTGCGTGAACCCGCGCAGCGCGTCGATGCCGTTGACCTGCCCGAGCCCGCTGTTCTTGCGCCCGCCGAACGGCGCCTCCGGCACCCCGTAGATGACCGAGGCGTCGTTGTGCACCACCGACCCGGTGTGCAGCTCGCGCGCCAGCCGGACCGCCTTGGCGCGGTCCCTGGTGAAGACGCTGCCGCTCAGCCCGTACGCGCAGTCGTTGGCGAGCCGGACGGCCTCGTCCTCGTCGGCGACCCGCATGATCGAGACGATCGGGCCGAAGGTCTCCTCGCGCATGAGCTCCATGTCGTGCGTGACGTCGACGACCAGCGTCGGCTGGAAGTAGACGCCGTCCGCGGTGTCCTGCTCGCCGCCGAGCAGCACGGTGGCGCCCTTGTCCCTGGCGTCCTGCACGTGCTTGCTGACGATGTCGAGCTGGCGATCCCAGAAGAGCGGGCCGACGTCCTTGCCCGCGCCGTAGGTGACCGCCGCGGCCTTCTCCCGCACCTTGGCGACGAACTCGTCGGCCACGCTCTCCACCACGTAGATCCGCTCGACCCCGACGCACACCTGCCCGCTGTTGAACATCGACAGGTACACCGCGCCCGCCGAGGCCCGCTCCAGATCCGCGTCGGCGCAGACGATCATGGCGTCCTTGCCGCCGAGCTCGAGCGTGCACGGGATGAGCCGCTCGGCGCAGGCCGCCGCGATCCGCTTGCCTGTCGGCACGCTCCCGGTGAACGAGATCTTGTCGATATCGCCGTTGACCAGGGCCGCGCCGGTCTCCCCGTCGCCGTGCAGCACCTGGAGCACGTCCTCGGGAACCCCGGCCTCGTGCAGCACCTTCACGGCCCACTCGCCGGAGTGCGGGGTGACCTCGGACGGCTTGAGCAGCACCGCGTTCCCGGCGAGCAGCGCCTGCGCCACCGGGTTGATCGAGAGCACGAACGGCCCGTTCCACGGCGTGATCACGCCGACGACGCCGAGCGGCCGGTAGCTCACCACCAGCTTCTTCAGCGGCGCGAGATAGCCGTGCAGCCGCCGCTTCTCGTCGGCGAGGTCCTTGACCGCGCGGCCGCTCCAGTAGTTCAGGAAGTCGCAGGAGGGCAGAATCTCCACCGCTAGCGCCTCGACCAGTGGCTTGCCGGTCTCCCCGCGCACGGTGGCGGCGATCTCCGCGCGGCGATCCACCAGCACCTGCACGGCCCGGCGGATGATCGCGGCGCGCTCCTTGACCGGCCGCGCGGCCCAGCCCGGCTGGGCGGCGCGGGCCGTCGCGATCGCGGCGGCGACCTCCTCCGGGGTGCGCACCACGATCTCGCCGACGTCCGCCCCGTCCGCGGGCGAGCGCAGGCCGAGCCTGCGGTGCCCGTCGGCGGTCGGCGGCAGCGTTTCGACGATGGCCATGCGATCTCCTCACACCGAGTGGTGTAACAGGTTCTAATTATGCTCGAGCTTACGACACCGGCGCACACCTGTACACCTGTCCGAGCAGACCGGTCGGCGGCGGTTCAATCAGTTGATTGACATCGCCGCGGTCCCGGTCCACGATCGGTGGGCGATCCCCACCCGAGGAGGCTCCGTGCCGAGCGAACCCGCTGATTCCAGCCTCACCGCGCCCTACAGCGTCGAGTTCCCGTTCACCCGCACGGTGGGGCCGACGCTCGGCGTGTTCTTCGGCGGGCTCCGCGAGGCGCGGCTCTTCGGCGCCCGTACCGACCGCGGCACCGTGCTCTGCCCGCCGCTGGAGATCGACCCGGACACCGCGCGCCCCACCGGCGAACTCGTTCCACTCCCCGACGTCGGCACGGTGCTCGGCTGGACCGGGGTGCCGAGCCGCGAGCACGACGAACTCGGCCCCGGCCACTTCGCCTGGGCGCTGATCCGGATCGACGGCACCGAGGGGGCGCTCTTCCACGCGGTCGACGTCGGCGGGGAGCTGGATTCGATCGGCGTCGGGCTGCGGGTCAGGGTGCGCTGGCGTGCGGAGCGGGAGGGGAGCATCCGCGACATCGTCTGCTTCGAGCCCCTGGAGGAATCGTGACCCTGCCCGCCCCGGTGACCACGTTCACCAGCCCGTTCAAGATGGACTACACCTACGTGGCGGGCGGCGGGCGCTCGCTCTTCCTGCGCGGCCTCGCCCGGCGCGAGCTGCTGGCCAGGCGCTGCCCCGGCTGTGCGCAGGTGTACCTGCCGCCGCCGGAGTTCTGTTCGCGCTGCCTCACCGAGCTCGGCGCGCCCTTCCCGCTGGCGGGCACCGGAACCGTGCGCACCTTCTGCGTGGTCAACTTCCCCTTCCCCGGGCAGCGGTTCGACCCGCCGTACGCGGTCGCGCAGATCCAGGTGCACGGCGCCGACACCAGGCTCATGCACCTGGTGCGCGAGATCGATTCGGCCGCACTGGAGATCGGCATGGAGGTGGAGCCGGTGTGGGCCGAGGCGGCCGAGCTGACGCACTCCCTGGACAGCATCCGGTACTTCCGGCCGACGGCGGGGGGTTCCGATGCGTGATGTCGCGGTGGTGGCGTACGAGCGGTCACCGGGGAAGGCCGCCGACCGCGAGGTCGACATGGCCGAGATCCTGCTCCCGGTCATGCGCCGCGCGCTGACCGCGGCCGGGATCACCCGCGACCGGGTCGACTTCTGGGCCTCCGGCAGCCACGACTTCTTCGAGGGCCGCACCTTCGCCTACATCGACTCGCTGGACGCGGTCGGCGCCTGGCCGCCGATCTCCGAGTCGCACGTCGAGATGGACGCGGCCTGGGCGCTGCACGAGGCGTGGACCTGGCTGCAGCTCGGCGAGGGCGAGATCGCGGTGGTGTACGGGATCGGCCGCGCCGCGCTCCCCAGCGACCTGGACCAGGTCATGGCCGCCCAGCTCGACCCCTACTTCCTCGCCCCGCTGCGCCCGCACCGCGACGCCGCCGCCGGGTTGCAGGCCGCCGCGCTGCTCGCCGCGGGCGCGCTGGACGAGAAGCAGCTGGCCGAGGTGGTCGCGCGCAGCCTCGCCGCCGCCGTGGACGAGCCGGGCGCGCAGGTCAGCGGGGTGGTGACGGTGGAGGAGCTGCTGGCGGCGCCGTACGTCGCCAGCCCGCTGCGCGCGCACGACTGCGGCCCCGCCGGCGACGCCGCCGCCGTGCTGGTGCTCGCCGCGGGCGACGCCGCGCGGGCGCTGACCGAACGCCCGGCGTGGCTGCGCGGCATCGACCACCGGATGGACACGCACTACCTCGGCGCGCGGGATCTGACCAGGTGCGACACCGTGACCCGCGCGGCGGCGAAGGCGGCCGAGTTCGCCGGGTTCGGCGCCGCCGACGTCGACATCGCCGAGCTGCACACCGAGTACAGCTATCAGGAGCCGTTTCTCGCCGCCGCGCTCGGCCTCGGCGCCACCCCGATCAACCCGGGCGGCGGCCCGCTCACCGGCCGGCCTGCCACCGCGACCGGGCTCATCCGGATCGGCGAGGCGGCGGCGCACATCCTGCGCGGCCGGGCCGGGCGGACGCTGGCGCATGCCACCAACGGCCCTGCGCTGCAACAGAACATGATCTGCCTGCTGGAGGGTGACCGATGAGAACCGCTGTGGTCGGGATCGGGCAGAGCAGGCAGGCCAAGCGGCGCGAGGTCACCATCGGCGCGCTGGTGCGCGAGTCGGTGGACGCCGCGCTCACCGATGCCAGGCTGGAGTTCGCCGACATCGACGCGGTGGTGCTCTCCAAGACCCCCGACCTGTTCGACGGCGTGATGAACCCCGAGCTCTACCTCGCCGACGCCATGGGCGCCCGCGGCCTGCCGGTGACCAGGGTCTTCACCGGCGGCAGCGTCGGCGGGCACGCCGCCATCTACGGCGCGCACCTGGTGCAGGCCGGGCTGGCGAAGCGGGTGCTGGTGGTCGCCTACTCCAAGGAGTCCGAGGGCGACTTCACCTGGGCGCTCTCCCGCGGCCTCCCGTTCAGCGCGCACCTCGGCGCGGGCGCGGGCGCGCACTTCGCCCCGATCATCCGCGAGTACATCCGCCGCTCCGGCGCGCCCGAGCACATCGGCTGGCAGGTCGCGGTGAACCACCGGCTGAACGCCACCCGCAACCCGTACGCGCACATCCAGCGCCCGGACATCACCGTCGAGGAGGTGCGCGCCTCGCGCATGCTCTGGGACCCCATCCGCTACCTGGAGTCCTGCCCCTCCTCGGACGGCTCCTGCGCCATCGTGGTCACCGGCGCGGACGACACCGGCGGCGGCACGCACCCGCCCGCCTGGATCCACGGCATGTCCTGGCGCACCGAGACCGGCCACTTCGCCGGCCGCGACGAGGTGAACCCGGAGGCGGGCCGCCAGTGCGCCGCCGACGCCTACCGCCAGGCCGGGATCACCGACCCCGCCCGCGAGATCGACACCGCCGAGCTGTACATCCCGTACAGCTGGTACGAGCCCATGTGGCTGGAGAACATCGGGCTGGCCGAGGAGGGCCGCGCCTGGGAACTCGTCGACGACGGCAGCACCGCCTTCGGCGGCAGGCTGCCGGTGAACCCCTCCGGCGGCGTGCTCTCCGGCAACCCCACCGGCGCCACCGGGCTGCTCCGCTTCGCCGAGGCCGCGCTGCAGGTGCGCGGCACCGCGGGTGCACACCAGGTGGACGGCGCGCGCCTGGCCGTCGGGCACGCCATGGGCGGCGCCTCCCAGTTCCACGCCCTGTGGGTCGTCGGCAGCGACCGGCCCTGATCCGAGGAGTACGAATGAGCAACCGGGCCTACGTCGTCGGCGTCGGGATGACCAAGTTCGAGAAGATCCAGAGCCGCGACTGGACCTACCCGCAGATGGTGGCCGAGGCGGTGAGCGGCGCGCTCGGCGATGCGGGCATCGGCTACGACCGGGTCAAGCGGGCGGCCGTCGGCTACGTGTTCCAGCCCTCCACCGCGGGCCAGCGCGCGCTCTACGAGGTGGGGCTGACCGGGATTCCCGCGGTGAACGTCAACAACAACTGCGCCACCGGCACCTCCGCGCTGCTGCTCGCCCAGGAGTGGGTGCGGTTCGGCGCCGCCGACGTGACCCTCGCCGTCGGCTTCGAGCAGATGACCAGGGAGGCCATGGCCGGGTCGGGGGCGCGGCCCGCGGTGACCACCATCGACCGGCACCTGGCGGCACTGAAGGCCGCGGCCGGGTTCGGCACCGCGCCGCTCACCACACAGTTCTTCGGCGCCGCAGCGGCCGAGCACATGCGCGTGCACGGCACGACGCGGGAGCAGCTGGCCGCGGTCGCGGTGAAGAACCACGAGCACTCGACGCGCAACCCGTACGCCCAGTTCCAGAACGCCTACACCGTCGAGCAGGTGCTCGCCGACAAGCCGGTGCACGACCCGCTCACCCGCTCGCAGTGCTCCCCCATGTCCGACGGCGCCGCCGCCGCGGTGATCGCGAGCGAGCGGTTCGTCGAGGAGCACGGGCTCGGCGGGCAGGCGGTGGAGATCGCGGCGCAGGCGCTCGTCACCGACGACGCCGAATCCTTCGCGAGCGGGTCGATGATCGACGTGGTCGGCACGCCCATGACGCGGCGGGCCGGGCGGCAGGTCTTCGAGGCGGCCGGGGTCGGTATCGAGGAGGTCGACGTGCTCGAGGTGCACGACTGCTTCTCGATCAACGAGCTGCTCACCTACGAGGCGCTCGGGTTGTGCGCGCCGGGCGAGTCCGGGGCGCTGGTGGAGTCCGGGGCGACCACGTACGGCGGGCGGTGGGTGGTGAACCCGTCCGGGGGGTTGATCTCCAAGGGGCATCCGCTCGGCGCGACCGGGCTGGCGCAGTGCGCCGAGTTGTCCTGGCAGTTGCGCGGATTGGCGGAGAGGCGGCAGGTCGCGGGCGCCCGGATCGGGCTGGCGCACAACCTCGGGCTCGGCGGGGCCTGCGCGGTGACGCTGTACCGCGGTCCGCGGGGGTAGGGGCCGGGCCGGTCGGATTCCGACCGGCCCGGAGACCTCACTTCGCGGGAACCGCGAAGACTCCCCTGCCGGTACCCAGCGGCAGGTCCGCGGTGGTCCGCAGCCCCGGCTCCGCCGCGACGACATCGGGGATCGCGTTCACGATCCGCCCCGCCGCCGCCACGATCGCGGCGTGGTTGTGATCGCCGAGTTCGCTGGTCGGGCAGATATCCACGGTGTACGACGGCTCCCCCGTGATCTCCACCCGGTACGACCCGCCCTCCTGCGCAGGCCGCGCCCAATCCGGCCGCAGGTCGTCGCGGAGCCGGGTCACGTGCTCCACCACGATCGCCGGATGCCCGTCGACCCGCCCGACGATCTCGAAGCGCAGCGCCGCCACCCCGCCCTTCGGCACGTGCCCGGCCGCGATGTCGAACGCCTCCGGCGCGGGCTCCCGCTCGTAGCTCTCGGTGATCTCGTCCAGCTCGATCCCGAACCCGGCCGCCAGCTGCCGCAGCGTCGACCCCCACGCGATGGTGAGCACCCCGGGCAGCAGGAGCAGCGGGACCTCGTCCAGCGGCTTGCCGAATCCCATGACGTCGAACATGACGGTCGCGCCGTCGTAGGTCGCGTAGTCCGCGATCTCCAGGCAGCGCACCTGCTCGATCCGCTGACAGGTGGAGGCGAGCGCGAACGGGATCAGGTCGTTCGCGAACCCCGGGTCCACCCCGGTGACGAAGAAGCTCGCCCCGCCGTCCACCGCCGTCTGCTGCACCCGGTCGATCACCTTCTGCGGCAGCACCTGCCACGGGTACTGGAACGACACCGGCGCCGAGCCGACCACGTTCACCCCCGCGGCCAGGAACTTCAGGCAGTCCTCCAGCGCCTCCATCGGCCTGGTGTCGCCCATGGCGCAGTAGACCGCGCAGTCCGGCTCCAGCGCGAGCAGCGCGTCCAGGTCGTCCACCGCGGTGATGCCGGTGACCACGTCGAGCCCGGCCAGCTCCCCCGCGTCCTTCCCGACCTTGCCCGGCGTCGAGACCGCGAGCCCGGCGAGCTCGAAGCGCGGGTCGGTGACGAGCTGGCGCAGCGCCAGCGCGCCCACGTTCCCGGTGGCGATGTGGACGACGCGGATGGGCATGGAATCTCCTCTGCCGGACGGTGACCGAGCACCTGTCCGGATATGTGTCTGGAACCTGTTCCAGATCCTATGATAACGTCGGCCCATGGGACGCGTTGACGGCAAAGTTGCACTCATCAGTGGCGGGTCGAGAGGCATGGGCGCGGCACACGCCCGGCTGCTGGTGGCCGAGGGCGCGCAGGTCGTCATCGGCGACATCCTGGACGACGAGGGCAAGGCGCTGGCCGAGGAGATCGGCCCGAGCGCGCGCTACGTGCACCTCGACGTGACGCAGCCCGAGGAGTGGGACGCGGCCGTCGCCGTCGCCGTGCAGGAGTTCGGCTCGCTCACCGTGCTGGTGAACAACGCGGGCATCGTGAACGGCGCGCCCATCCACAAGTTCGATCTGGACCAGTGGCGCCGCATCCTGGACGTCAACCTGACCGGCACCTTCCTCGGCCTGCGCGCCGCCGTGCCCGCCATGAAGAAGGCGGGCACCGGCTCGATCATCAACGTCTCCTCGATCGAGGGGCTGCGCGGGGCCCCCTGGGCGCACGGCTACGTCGCCACCAAGTGGGGCGTGCGCGGCCTGGCCAAGTCGGCCGCGCTGGAGCTGGCGCCGCTCGGCATCCGGGTGAACTCGCTGCACCCGGGGCTGATCCGCACCCCCATGACGGAGAACATCCCGGACGACATGGTCACCATTCCGATGGGCCGCCCGGCCGCGCCGGAGGAGGTCGCGACCTTCGTGCTCTTCCTGGCCAGCGACGAGTCGTCCTACGCCACCGGGGCCGAGTTCATCGTGGACGGCGGGCTCGTCGTCGGCGTGCCGCACAAGACCTCGTAGGCCGGGCACCGCGCCGGGGATGACGGCAGCGCCGTGCCCCGCGTCGGTCCCGCGGGCCGGGCGTGGGGCGCTAGGGTCGATTCCGTGACTGCAGGCCGGGAAACGGCGGGATCCGGCGCGCCACGCGCGGACGCCACGCTGTCCACCGACCGCAGGCTGGTGGCCGCCGCCGAGCGGCTCTTCGCCGAACGCGGCATCGACGCCGTCTCGCTGCGCGCCGTGATGGCCGCGGCAGGCGCGAATGTCGCGTCGGTGCACTACCACTTCGGTTCGAAGGATGCCCTGGTCCGGGCCGTGATCCGGGCGCGCGGCGGGGAGATCTCGGTGCGCCGCGCCGAGCTGCTCGACGCCGCCGGGGCAAGCGCCCCCTCCCCCCGCGCCCTGGCCGAGGCCTTCGTCCGCCCGGTCGCCGAGGCCATGGCCGCGGGCGGCGGCGACTGGGTCACCGTCGTCGCCGACGTGATCACCGTCAACCACGGTGCGCTCCGCCAGGTGACCGAGGAGTTCACCGCCCAGGCCGTGCGTTTCACCGAGCTGCTCACCCGGCTGCACCCGGAGCTCCCGCCCCGCACGGTGCGCTTCCGCCTCACCCAGGCGATGACCTTCACCTTCCAGACCCTCGGCGACCGGGACCGGCTGCGCGACATCCTCGCGCTCAGCGGCACCCACCTCACCGCCGACGAGGTGCTGGCGGAGCTGCTCGACACCGTCACCGCGATCCTCGCGGGTCCGCCGGACCGCTGAAGCGGGCCGTCGCACGCACTGCGCCCCACCCCCGCCGCCGGGCAGCACCCGGAACGCGGCTGCGCGCCGCGCCCGAATCGCACTGCCCGGCCGCATGATTCCTCAGTTCACCTGACGCGCCGACTCGCCCCAGTACTGCGCGCGCAGCGCCTTCTTGTCCGGCTTGCCGAGCGGGCTCACCGGAATACTCGCCGCGAAGTCGATCGACTTCGGCGTGTACACCGCCCCCTTGCGCTCCTTGACCAGCGCCTGCAGCTCCTCGACGGCGACCTGCTGCCCCTCGCGCAGCACCACCACCGCCTTGACCGCCTCGCCCCACTTGTCGTCCGGCACCCCGATCACCGCGGCGGCGCTCACCGCCGGATGCGCCGAGAGCACGTCCTCCACCTCGCGCGGGTACACATTGAAGCCGCCGGAGACGATCATGTCCTTCTTGCGGTCGACGATGTAGAGGAACCCCTCCGCGTCCTGCCGCGCGATATCGCCGGTGTGCAACCAGCCGAACTGGGTCGCCTCCGCCGTCTGCTCCGGCTTGTTCAGGTACCCCTGCATGACCAGCGGCCCGCGCACGCAGACCTCGCCCGGCTCGCCGTCGGGCACCGTATCGCCCTGGTCGTCGAGGAGCGCCACGTGCAGCCACGGCACCGGCTTGCCGCAGGAGGCCAGCCGCTCCGGCTTGTCCAGGTCGTGATCCTCCTTGCGCAGCACCGAGATCGTCATCGGGCTCTCGGCCTGGCCGTAGAACTGGAAGAAGATCGGGCCGAACTTCCGGATCGCCTCGGCCAGCCGGGTCGGCGAGATCGCCGAGGCGCCGTAGAAGACCGTCTCCAGGCTGGAGAGGTCGTACTTGTCCAGCTCCGGGTAGTCGAGCAGCGCGTAGAGCATGGTCGGGACCAGCATGGTCGAGGTGATCCGGTACTTCTCGATCGCCGCGAGCACCGCCGCCGGGCTGAACCCGGGCAGCACCACGATCGACCCGCCCTGCAGGCTGGTCGGATTCCAGAACGCGCCGCCCGCGTGGCTCAGCGGCGTGCAGACCAGGAAGCGGGTCTCCGCCGGCCACTGCCACTCCGCCATCTGGATGCGCAGCAGCGCCGCCGCACCCCGATAGCTGAGCATGACGCCCTTGGATTTGCCGGTGGTGCCGCCGGTGTAGGCCAGGCTCCCGGTGTCGTTCAGCGACACGTCCGGCGCCGTCAGCGGCACCGGCTCGAACCCGGCCGCGGTGGCGATCAGATCCGTCCCCGCCTCGGTCGGCCCGAGCGCGAGCAGGGTCTTCAGGCTCGGCACCGCCGCCGCCAGCTGCGCCGCCCGCTCCTCGTACTTGTCCGGGTCGTAGATCAGCGTCTCGATATCGCCGTCCGCCAGCGCGTACGAATGGTCGTCCAGCGACCCCATCGGATGCAGCGACACGAACCGCACCCCAACGACGCCGTTCGCCCCCTGCGTGAACAGCACCTCCGGCCGGTTCGCCGAGAGCAGCGCCACCCGGCTGCCGACGCCGAGGCCCAGCGCCCGATACGCCTGCGCGAAGGTGCTGATCCGATCCCGCACCTCGCGATAGGTCAGCGTCTCGTCGCCGATGTGCACGGCGGTCCGATCGGCGTAGCGGTCCAGCGAGCGGATCAGCAGATCGACCGGCAACGGCTCCCGGTGCAGCGGATCGGGCTCCCGGCTCGGCGCAGGTGTGTTCATCGTGCCCCTCTCGGCGCGTGCCGCAGTAGAAACTGAGACATGTTCTTCTCGGTTGCGCCGGACCACGGCCACGGCGCAACCCGGCCGGCGGACGGTCGAAACTATAACACGTTCTATTTGCTGGGAAAGGGGTTCGCGGGGATCACCAGGCGGCGATCTCGAACCCGGGGTCGATGCCTCCGTAGCGTTGTACCGCGCTGTCGATGTAGGCCGCGAGCGCGGTGCTGCCGCTCGGCATGCGCAGTCGCGGAGCGGGCCGCATCGGCAGATCAACCCCCGCGATCAGCGCTCCGGCAGGAGCGAAGAGCGGTGGCGTTTCGGAGCGGGTTCCGATGTCGCCCGCAGCGGGCGTGTCGGCGGTGGCGAGTGCGCGCTCGACCGAAGCCCGCGCCTCGGCGGCGTGCACTCCCGAATTCAGGGTGACCTCGACAAGCTCGGCCATCAGCTCAGAGTCTCCGCACTCGGCCACGGCACTGAATATCATCGCCTGAAGGTCGGCGTACAGCCTCGCCCAAGCCACTCGAGCGGATGCCTGCGGGAACTGCAGGCGCCGGTGGCCGATGTAGAGCATCGCGGGAAGCCCGAGGGCGATGACGTCGCGCAATCGATCGGGATATCGGTCGAACAGGTCCGCGGCGACGAGCAGATCACATTTCGCCACTTCGACCATCATGCCCTGTTCGACGAAACCTTCTCGCGCCCGGCCGATGTACTCCAGCCCCACCCCGTTTCTGCCCTCGACGGCATGCGCGAGCCCGAGGTTGAGTTCGCACCCGATCGCATTGCGGCGATAGCCGGGATCGGTCGCGAAGTGGGCGGCCGCGGACTCGAAGGCCGCGATCGCCGCCACAGCGTCGCCCTGGAGCAGCCGTACCGCCCCGAGATTATGCCTGCATTGCGCGATATCCAGCGCCTGCCCGCCCGCCGCCAGGTCCCGCTCGGCTTGCTCGATGGCCTGCGCGGCCTCGGGATAGCGCCGCTGCCGCAAGAGCGCAAGGCCGCGGTTCACTTCCAGGGCGGGAACTAGGTCATCGAGTTTCGCCCCGAGCAGCAGATCGCGCACGTGCGCGAAGGCTGCCGCCGATTCGTCGAACCGTCCGGACTCGAGGTAGACGAGGCCGAGGTGGATGTCGCCCATGGCGATCATCTCCGGCGTGCTGTGCCGGTAGAGACCACGCCTGGCTTCCGACAGCGCGTGCTCGGCGGCGGAATGGTCGCCGAGTGCGTTCCGGCACAACCCCTGGAACTGCCTGCACAGAGCAAGTTGCTGCGCCGCGTTCTCGGCTACGAAGGTCGGGTGGGCGGCATCGAGCAATTCGAGCGCCTCGGTGTACTCGGCCCTGAGCAGCGCCAGCCCTCCGAGCTGTAGCGCGCACCCCGCGGCCAGCGTCGTCAGGTCGAGAACAAGAGCTTCGACGCGGGTAGTGGTCAACAGATCGGTGGCACGTGTCAGATCCTGTCGCTTGAAATACACCCCACCGAGGTACATCCGACCGGTCAGGTAGTACTCCCGATTGACCGGAGCCAGAACGACGCCCGACCGATCGAGCAGCAGCTCGGCCTCTTCCGGCCGATCCATCATGAGGGCGCCAGCGGTCAGCGTTTCGCACCAAGCCTTCTCGACTTCATCGCCGAGCTGCTCGTAAAGACCGCGAGCAGAGCCGTACAGCTCGAACGCCTCCGCTCTCCGATTGCCGTTATTCGCTATCCGGCCGCGCAGCACGTACAGCGCCGCCACACGATCGAGCATGCCCGCGGCGCGGAAGTCCGCTTCGGCGGCGTGGAACAGCGCCATGCCTTCGTCGGTATCACCCTGGTCGAACAGGATGGCACCCAACCGGAGTCGGCAGTCCGCGCGCCGCCCCGCGTGCTCGTCGTCGTACCCCGCGACAGCGGCGGCGAGCGCGGCGGCGGCCTCCGCCATCCGCCCGCCGTCGCTGTACAGCTCGGCGAGCATGTCGTCGCAGTCGGCGATCGTGCCCACGTCATCCATCGCGACGGCACAACTCCGAGCCGCACCGAACTGCTGCTCGGCCGCTTCGTTGTCGTCGAGGCCGACGCTGATCGTGCCGAGCAGGAACCAACAGGTCCCGCGGTCGAGCAGCCGATCGACATCGAAGAGCTGAAGTGCCCGCCGCAGGTGCCCGCGCGCTGTTTCCAGCTCGTCGGCATCGAACGCCAACTCGGCACGCTCGAAGCGGGTCTCGGCAGCGTCGTTGCGCCTGCCCGCCACCAGATAGCCGTCCTCGGCCGCCGCGAAGGCGGCGACGGCGGCCGCGGCCTCGGTCCCGGCCTCCACCAGGGCGCGGCCCGCCCGGAACTCCAGCTCGGCTCCCTCCTCGAACTCGCTGAGCAACATGCACTGCTCGGCCGCGAATCGCAGGTACTCCGCCGCTTCGACCAGCCGGCCGAGATCGATGAAGACCTGGCCGGTCAGGCCCAGGAAGGTGATGGAGTGCTCATCGGGTTCGTAGTCGCGAAGCATGTCCAGCCCGTCGACGAGAACGGAAGCGGCGAGGCTGAATTCTTCGGCGTTGGCATGCGCGAGCCCCGCGAAATAGAGGCAGTCGATCACCGCTTCGGGATACTCAGCGACCGCGCCGGCGGTATCGGTGAAACAGCGCGCCGCCGCGCCATGCTCACTGTTCTCGAACAGCACCATCCCGTCGGTGTAGCGCGGATGCGGCCAGTTCGGTGGATACCCGTCGAAGTCACCCACCGGACCCAGACTGCCGAACCGAAGCCGTGCTGTCTGTCGGGTGAAGCATCGACAGGCCCCGGCGACTTCCGGGGAATCGGTATGTCCGATGCGAGCGCTTATCGGCGCCGCATCGACGACAGGAGTCCCGATGTCCCGAACCACCCGGCCCGGATTCGCCCGCGCACTGCGGGTGTTCCAGCTCGCCGCCACGCACGTACCCGCCTACGCCCCCTTCCTGGCCGAGCACGAGATCGACCCCCGCGATATCCGGACCCCGGCCGATTTCGCGCAGCTGCCGCCGATGACCGAGCCGGGCTACTTCGAGAAGTACCCCCGCCACGAACTGCTGGCCGACGGCGTGCCGACCGTGTTCTGGTCGCGCAGCTCCGGCCGCACCGGATACCGGCCGCTCGACGCCGAATCCCGCGCGCGGGACAGCACCCTGCACCGGCGAATCCTGCGCCCGCTCGGCGCGCACGAGCGCTCCACGCTGGTCGTGGTGACCTCCGCGATCGGCAGCTGGGTCGGCGACACCGTCTCCTGCCTGGAGGCGCTCGCCGCACAGGGCTTCCCCGTCTCGGTGGTGACACCGGAGCAGAATCCCGACGCCGTCCGCGCGGATATCGCCGCGCTCGGCCCCGCGTACGACCAGGTGGTGATCTTCGGCCACCCGCCGTTCGTGCGCGATGTCCTCGACGGCGCGGGCCCGGCGGTGCTGAACCAGGACCTGAAGATCGTGATGGCGGGCGAGAACATCAGCGAGCGTTGGCGGGACCTGCTGCTCGGGCTGCTCGGCAAGCCCGGCGCGCACGCCGACACCTGCCTGATCTACGGCACCGCCGGTGCGGGCTTGGTGGGACACGAGACCCCGACCACGATCGGTGTGCGCCGACTCGCGAAGACCGACCCGCGGCTGCGAAAGCAGGTCTTCGGCGCGGGCCCGGTGCTGCCGACCTTCGTCGAGTTCGATCCCCGCCACCGCTACCTCGAGACCGATGACGATGGCAGGCTGCTCGTCACCGTCGCGGGGCCGATGCCGCTGGTGCGCTACCGGACCGACGACGAGGGCCACCTGCTGTCCGCAGCCCGCCTCGCCGCCATACTCCGGTTGCGCGGCCACGACCTGCGGGTGCGGACCTGCTCGCCCGGCTCGGCGTTCCTGGTGCTGCACGGGCGCTCCGATATCGCCGCGACCTCCCACGCCGTGCGGTTGCCGATCCTGCGCAAGGCGAGCTGACCCGCGCCGGGCCGGATCCGCCGCGACGGCGGGTCCGGCTCAGCGCGCCCGCAGGCCGCCGAGCACCAGGGCCGAGATGATCGCCGCGTTCTGCGCGGAGGGTAGGTGCCGCCGGGTGAAGCAGCGCAGCATGATGGCGTTCGTGATCTCCGCGGCGATCTCCACCGGCTCGTCGACGGCGGCGAACGTGCCGTCCGCGACGCCTTTCGCGATGACCGGGGTGATGATCGCGGGCAGGTCGAGCTCCTTCTTGAGCGGCCGGACCCGATCCGATTCGCCGTAGGTGTCGTGCGCGAGCGCGAGCATGAGCGCGTCGGTGAACGGCAGGTACTCGGCGGCCATCAGGGCCAGGCGGTACAGGTACTTCTCCACGATCACCTCGACGGGCAGCTCGAAGAGCAGGCCGTCCTTGACGACCTGGTCGATCGCGTCGAGCTGGGGCCGGAGCGCGCCGATGATCATGTGCGCCTTCGTCGGATACAGCTGCACCAGCAGGTCCCGCGGCACCTGCGCCGCCGCCGCGATCGTCTCCACCTCGGCCAGGAAGTAGCCCCGCGCGGTGAACTCGTCCCTGGCGGCGGCGAGAACGGCGGCCCGCGGATCGACCGGAAGCACCGGAACGACCGCGGCGGCGGGGCCGGGAACCGCCGACGGGAGTTCGCTCAGATGCCCGGTTCCGGTGCCGTCGAGCAGGGCGACGAGCACCGCCTGCAGCGCGTCCGCGACCGACTGCGGCGTGACCGCGTCCGGCTCGCGGCGGTGGCGCAGCGCGAAGCCCTCCAGCAGCGCGTTGACCAGCACCGCGAAGGCAGCGGGTTTGATCGGCCGCGCCAGCGTCAGCCCGCGCTGGACGAAGACCTCGTCGTAGACCGCGAGCACCAGCTCGTCGCGGCGCCGGTAGTCGAGCCGGACACTGTGCGCGGCGGACTGATTCGATCCGGCGAAGGCGTGGGCGAGTACTCGGCGGGACACCTGCCTGTCGTCGGTGAACGCGGCGAAGAGCCGGGCGATCAGCGCGGTCAGACCGGCCGAGTCCATCCGGCCGGACCCGAGGGTGGCCAGCTCCACCTCGGCGAGCAGGGCAGGCACCGAGTACACCGGGCGGCCGACCAGTCCGCCGAGCAGATCGGCGATGTATTTCTTCTTGTGGTCGTAGCGGCGGTAGTAGGTGGCGTTCGAGACACCGGCGCTGTGGAAGACGGCATCGGCCGTGAGCCCCCGCACGAGCAACTGCTCGGGATGTTCGATCAGCTCGGACACTCCCGCCTCGACGAGCCGCTGCCCGATCTGATCCGCCGCCATATCCCCCGGCCCCCTCCGCCGTCGGCAATCCGGGCGCGAACGCGCCCGCACACAGCATCTCATCGCGAGAGCACTTCGTTACCGACAATGAGAGAGCGGTCTCTCATGGGAGAGCCGAAAGCCTCGTGAGGTGCGTTGGCACTCCGAATGTTTCGGATTTCAATGGTGGGAGACCCCCGCGCACCGAAGGAATCGCCGCATGCCCCCGGAACGAACCGCTCAGGCCGATCCAGTACTCAGCTACCCCGACCCCGGACTGACCGGCCGGGAGAAAGAAGTGCTTCTGGTCTGGATCCGGGCCGACAACAAGGCGCAGGTGGCCCGCACGCTGTTCATCACCGGCTCGACGATCAACACGCACCTCATCCGGATCCGGCGGAAGTACGCCTGCGTCGGCCGCGCGGCGACCACCAAGGCGGCGCTGGTCGCGCGGGCACTGCAGGACGGGCTCGTCGAACTCGACGATCTCTGACCGAGCCGGTCAAGCGGCGAGCCGGGTGAGGTCGGCCGCGACGCCGCGACCGAGCAGGTCGGCCATGGCGGCCATGGTCAGCGTGCGGGCGACCACCACCTGCCGGTGCGCGGCGAGCGCGTCCGGCCCCGGCGGCGCGGCGTGCAATCGGGCGATCGCGGTGGCGCCGGCCAGGCTGAACACCACATTCACGCGCAGCGCCGCACCCGCCCACACCGTGATCCCCGCGACGCTGCGCTCGTGCCCGCACGGTTCGCGATCCACGGCGAGATCGGCGACGGCGAGCCCCGGGTTGTGCTCCGCCGTCTCGGCGCAGCCCGCGACGGCCCGGTGCACCGCGTCGATGAGCTCACTCAGGCGAGTATCGGACACCGTGATCACGTAGCCCCGGTACTCGTTCACCCGCACAGTATCGACCCTCCCCCGGGCCGGGAAAAGTCACCTGTTCCACCGACCCGTGCCCGGGTGGCACGCCGCTGTCGATCGAACGACCGACCCCGGCGGCTCACCGAGCGCGGAGCGAGCTCGTCGGCAACGCCACTCCCGACCCTTCAGCAAATATGTGGCATCTGACCTGCGGGAGACGAACCGGACACCCTCGCAATCCATCGCCTTCCCTCGGCCGAGCCCATGACGAAACCCACCAAGGCTAGCCTGACCTGGCTTTTCACCACCTTCAAACCGTTCTACGATCGACTCGGAATCCCCGTGGGACAGCCCTCCCACGGGCCCCCGACGCTCGGAGGAATTCATGACCACGATGGAAATGCCTCACGTCAGCGAATGTACGGTGAGCGACTGCTCCTACAACCACGACGGCTGCCACGCCTTCGCGATCAATGTCGCGGGCGAGAACGGCTCCGCCGACTGCACCACCTTCATCCCGCTCTCCGGCAAGGGCGGCCTGGAGCGCGTCAACTCCATGGTCGGCGCCTGCCAGCGCGCCGACTGCCGGCACAACCAGAACCTGGAGTGCAGTGCGCCGAACATCCGGGTCGGCATCGGCTCGGGTGACCACTCGGCCAACTGCCTGACCTACTCCCCCGCCTGACCCTCGCTCCCCGACGGGCGGCCCTCACCGAGGCGCCGCCCGTTCACGCGTCGCCCCGGCTCACGACGCCACGTCGAGCACGGTCTCCAGAAAGTCGTCCACCTCGTCGCCGCCCGGCCCGAAACCCCAGATCTCCGGCCCGCCCTGCCTGCTGTCGATCTCGGCCCGCACCGCACCGTCTTCGACCCAGAACCGAAGTGTGCCGCCGGAGCCCAATTCGAGCTCGGCTTCCTCGGAGGCACACCGCCCGCCGGTGACCCGATCACCGAGCGCGGCGGCAACCCGCCCGCACAGTTCGCCGATCTCGAGCCTGCTCACAGGTACGAACATCCCGGCAGCGGGGAGATGCCGCCATCGTCCGCACTGATGGTGCCGTAGGTGAAAAGCTTGCTGAGCAGGCAAACCGGATTGCCCAGCCACCCGGCGGAACCGGTATCCGCGGCCGCCACCGACGAGGTGCCGAGCACCAGCCCCGCAGCCGCGACCATCACGAACGCACCCCGCAGAAGATCCTTCATCTCGCTTCCCTTCTCAGTCCGATACGGCTTTCGAAGAGAAACTTAGAAGATGCGGCCACCGCCGACCTGCCCCCAAAAACCGGTGCGGAAAGCGAAGAAGCCCCACACCGCTTACGCTGGTGCGAGGCTCCGTACTGCTCCCCCATCTGGACTCGAACCAGAAACCTGCCGGTCGTATTGAGTGTATGCCTGCGTCCGCCAGAGTGCGCTAAAACCGTTGCGTGACAATACCTCTTAAGTCTCGCTATCGCATGATGTCCGCCGCTGTCTTCTGTAGTTGGCGCACGTTTGTAGTCGAAAAGTAGCCGAGCGGACTTTGGCGGCAACCAGCGCCCACGCGCTCATGGGCGCACATGACCGCCGGGAGGCCCAAGCCTCATGTACAGAATCCTGTACAGTGGCATCATGAAGCCCGTATCGATCACCGAGGCACGTGCCAACCTGGCGTCGGTGCTCAGTAGTGCGACAGACGATCTTGATGAGGTTGTCATCACTCGCGCTGGGCACGAACCCGCAGTCGTGGTCGCCTTGAGCGAGTACGAGGCCCTGAAAGAGACAGCCTACTTACTGGGTACGCGCGCGAACGCTCGACGTCTTGAGCAGTCGATTGAGGAGCACCGTGGGGGGATGGCAACGCCGCAGGAGTTGATTGATCCCGACGAGGACAGTGGCCCCGCCTCCACGCGGAGCGAGGAAGAGAGGTTGGAAGTTCTGGGCCTCGCAGAGAGTGAATCCCCTTCCAATATCACAGTCGGCCGCCGGATGGGAGATCTCCGACCAGAGAATGTGCGCCCCGTGGTCTCAGAGGCGAAGCTTTACCGGGACGTGCGATTGGTCGACACGGACTTTTTGGCAGAGGGAATCTACACCGCAATACCCACCCATGACATCGAGCGCGCTCGCAAAATTTTTCGCGAGTTTTATGAGTCGAGCGAGAGTATGTCAGACGCCTTCTCGCAAGCCATTACTGACTTCAATAAAGCGCTAGAGAGCTTGCAGTCAGTACTTCGCGGGAGCGCAAAGTGAAAGTGGCATTCACCGACTCCGGGTGGGAACAATATCAGGGATGGGCGGGGAAGAACCGTACTGTCTTGAAGCGGATCAACACGCTCATCAAGGAAATTCAGCGAAATGGCCATAACGGCATAGGAAAGCCGGAGCCGCTGAAACATTCGCTGGCTGGCTACTGGTCTCGACGCATCACCGCCGAGCATCGACTGGTCTATGCGATCGAGGATGATACCGTCATTATTATCTCTTGCGAGTTCCACTACGACTAACCTTGAGCTGTCCGTCGGGGGGGGTGCCACAACTGCGCTGCTTAAGTCAAGGAGATCGCTCGGCACATCGAGGAGCGCTGCGGACAAGCTGATGCCCGAAGCGAAAGCCAAAATCGCTCGTCTCAACTGCACCCGCTGGTCCGGGTGACTTCTTTCTCCTGCTTCCTCATCCTGGCCATCCCTGGCTGAGGGGGGTCGTGTCAAGGGCGCGCTTTCCCTTGACTCGGCCGAGTGAAGTCAGACAATCGGGGCATGAGGAAGCGGAGACTCCAACCCGCCACGCCGCTGGACGCGCAGTAGTCCCCGGCCAGCAAGCAGCCGGGAAAGGGGGCCGTAGCCCCCTGGCACTCAGTAGCCGCCGTCCCAGCTCGACAGAGCCTCATCGTTGGCGAGGCTCTGGAGGTAGTGGTCGTGGCAGTACGCCTTCTCGACGGTGCGGCCCTGCCAGCGGGAAGCTGTAGAGGTTGGCGGCGGGGGTGGTGCAGGTGCGGATGGAGCAGATCGTAAGGGGGTGATGACCGCGGTCCTTTCCGGGTCGGTGGAATTCTGGGCTCCGCCCGGACCAGGCCGCGCCCGCGCCGGTACAGGCTCGGCGCCGACTGGGGCGCGCGGCCCTGCCCCTCTGGAATGACCGCAGCCTGATCGCCTTCGTCGCCGCGTGCCCGCGTCGGTGGCGACAGCGCTTGGCCTGTACCGGGGTGGGTGTGGTCTGGTATACCCCTGGGCAGATTCCGTCGGCCCGGAAAGGACCGCGGTCGTCACCCCCTTACGATCTGCGGACCAGGCCACCTGCACCACCCCCGCCACCGACCGCGAGTGACCCGAATGAACCGCCGAGAACGCCTACTGCCACCCCGGCGGCATCGGCAGACACCAGGCAGGGATCGAATCCGAGGGCTACCGTCGCCGGCACGTACCTGGACCGCTTCATGACCACTCGACACTTGGTGTGTGGGCTGACATCCTGCTGTCCGCACTCCTACAGGGGGTGCGACGACGCCTCCGTGGAAGTTTTTCGTCGCGTCCGGGGGCGGTCGGGGAGGGTGAGATGTAGCAACGCCGTGGCACGCGGCATGTCGGTGCCGTCGCGCATACTCGATTCTCGTCCCGGAAGAGAGTCGACCGGGAATCTGGTTGAGGGGGCGTAACTTGGCTGACAGCATCCTGTCGTCTTTGGGTGGTCGGTCCGAACGGGCGTGGCTGGTGCTGACGAAGACTGCTTATCGCCGGCTGGGTGGCGCATCAAAGTACGACGACGACCCGGCGAGCCATTACAGCTGGGACAGCACTGTCCCCAATCACGCTGACGTCGCTGTCGGTGACATCGTCCTGCTGTGGAACCAGATCGAGTCCCTCGGGGTGTCGGTCATCGACCACATCAACGTCGGCACCGCCGACAAACGGCGCGCTCGCTGCTCCCACTGCAACAGCACCAATCTGGAGCAGCGGAAGACCATGCGCCCGATCTACCGGTGTCAGAACTGCAAGCAGAAGTCCGACGATCCGGTCTACGAGGACCTCAACGGGATAACCACCTACCGCTCCAGCCATGAACAGAGCTGGATCGACTTGCTCGGCGAGTTCACCGCGGCTGAGCTACGCAGTCTGTGCGTCAAGCCGAAGTCTCAGAACAGTTTCCGACCGCTGCGATGGCCCGATATCCGCAAGGAGATCGACGCCCGCCTTGGTGGCGGAATCCTGCGACCGCTCGACTCCACCACCGCGCAGTTGCGACACGGACACGCGACCCGGCCCACCCGCGTGCGGATCGGTCAGCGGCAGTTCCGCGAGATGTTGCTGGCTCAGTTCGGGCCGAGGTGCGCGTTCACCGGCGATCTGCCGGCCGCGGCTCTGGACGCCTGCCACCTCTACAGCTACGCCAAGGTCGGCAGACACCACGAGCACGGTGGAGTGCTGCTGCGCCGAGACCTGCACACGCTGTTCGATCGTGGGCTCGTCGCTGTCGATGCCAACGACACCATCGACATCGCGACGGACTACTGCCGATACCCGACCTACGCCAGCCTGCACGGCCAGCCGCTCACAGTGAAGATCAGCACAGCACAACGAGATTGGTTCGCCCTGCACTGGACCGAACATCGTGGATGACGACGAACACGGTTGGACCCGGCTCGCCGGCGCCGCCCCAGCCGAGAACGAGGCCGGCGAACCACCATGGGCGGGCATTCCGCGGTTGGGGCTGATGCAGAAGCGGGTACTGGAGTTCCTCGATTCGGAGATGGCGTGGTCGATCGATGATGTCGCCTTCACGATCTGGACCGAGGAACGCGACTTCGCTAGCCACACCGACCTGCGCTCGGCCTACCGATGCCTTAAACGCCTCGAAAGGCGCGGACTGGCCCGGTGTTGGCGGACCTGGATCCGCGAGGTCGGCTACGTCACCGTTTGGCGGTCAATGGTCGACCCCGATCGCGTGGTGCTCGATCCCGGGGGTTGAGCTACCATCCGCACCTACCGCATTAGGAGAGCGGTCCCAGTCTGATTTGTTGCGTTCGACCCCAACTGGCAGCGTTGGTGCGGATGGCTCGACCTGCGAGAAGCACGGTGGATACGTTGGCTCGCGATGGCTGGACGTGCTGCTGCTGCGCACTCACTGCGTACCCGCGTCGGTTGCGCGCAGCTAGGAGGGAGACGGCGTCGGCACTGCCCCAGCGTGCCGAGATTATTGACTTCCGCCTCCCTCTATGGGAAAGTTTTGCTCCCCGGAGCTGCACACCCGGGGAACCAGCTCATCTGTTCTCTTTCTCGTAACTTGTAGTTCGGCAAGTCGTTGCGTGTGGTACGGGTCTGGTGCGCCGTTCGATTCGGCGCTGATGGTCCTAGCAGTGTGCAGCGTTCTCGGAGCGTTCGTGGTTATTCCTGCCCTGGAGACAACACTTAAAGGTCTCGTAAACCGGAAAAAGTCTAGTGGCAAGAAAATCTCGAGGGGAGCGCACATGGTAGGTGAAATGTGGACAGCAGCCAAGAACGTCTGCTGGGGCCTAACAGGTGGCCTGGTCCAGACCAGACGCAACGAATTGCTTCTCAACTGAATAGCGCGCACAGCACCCGCCCCTTTTCCATCCGGTGGTAGCGATGTCGGCAGCCGGTGCCTATTCGCACCTCGGCCCGAGGCCAGCAGTGACGCATCCTTGGAACTTGGGCACGGTCGAGCCAGTTCGCAGGAAGCATCAAGTGTGCAGGTCGTGCGTTCGCGCTCAGGTCAGGTGATCCCGTTCTGGGCTCGCAGCCATGCCCCAGCGAGCGACACAGCAGACGATCTCAGTCGATCTCTGTGAATGTGTAGTTCGGATTGTTTATGTGCATAGCGCGTCGCACTGCTCCAATGCGCGTGTACCGAGTCAGGTTCTCTTCATCATCCCTGGGCGGGAACTTATTCTCTTTGTCGAGAAACTCTTCACGACGCCTATCCAAAATGTCTTTCAAGGCAAAAATGCCTGTAATGCCTTCGAGTGCCAGCTCTTCGACTAATTGTGCATATTGTCGATCTTTATTGGGCTCCCTGTCCGGAAACTCCTCTGCAAGAAATGCTTTCAGAGTATTTCTATCGATTGCAATATCCTCTGCCGCACTGAATCCAGCCTCACCGACACCGGTCAGCATCAAACGGATGCTCTGACTCGCCTCGCCTTCAAGCACTGCCCCTCTGTCTCGGATGTGCTGGAATGTCCTATCCGCCACATGCAGCAAACCGGCTAGCGCGGAAAAGTCTCGGCGCAAGTCAGGAGGCGTATCTGCACCACCTTTATAGGCCAGCGTATGCTCCACGACGGCCCACGCATCTTGGAGAATGGTCCGAAGCTGTACCTCGAACACGAAATTGTGCAGTCCGCTATACCTTGGGCCACTGTAGCCCTCTTCGAATCTACAGAGGTAGTGAACAGACTGATATCCAAATATTTCAGGCTTGGTCTCGTCTATCTTGGTTTGTTTCTCAACAATTAGAAACTCGTTGGCTATCAGATCCTCGACTCGCGGAATATCGTCCAAGAAGAGGCAGACAACGCGCGATCCAATTAAATCCGTCATCTGACTGAAGGGATCGTCGTATCTTTTCCGTTCAATCTTTTCCAGGAAGCTAGATTTCTTCTTGACACGAACGCGAATATCGTGCACCTTGAGGTCGGCCAAGATGTGCTCCAGGATGTGCGCAACCTCCTCGCGCATCCGCTCGAAAGTAGGCAGGAGCTCGTCGTAGTTTGCACCCCAGCCATTTTCTTCGGGCGAAGTCGTCATGGCCACCATTGTGATCGACGGCGCCAATCCCGCAGTAGGCACCCCCTCGTCGAACCCGTGACTGACTGCCCGCCTGAAAAGCGGAAGGTCGCCGGTTCGATCCCGGCCCTGGCCACAGAGTCCCTCTGACCTTTATGCAGGTCAGGGGGATTTTCGCGTCTCTCGGCAATTCGCGCTCGGGTCCGGGATTGACCGCTGTTGACCGGCTCATCCCGGGCTCTGTCGCACGTTCGTTGCACGCGGAGGTGACCACGGTGGCCCTGATGGGTGGTGGGATGCGCCGGACGCGGGCTGGCTACCGCCTGCCCCATAGGGCCTGCCCTTCTCGCGTAGAGGCTCTGGGGTCAAGAGTGGGCGTAGCCCATCCCGGAGGGACGCCATCGGCGCTCTTGAGGCTGGAGGGGCGCGGGAACACAATGCAGGCCACCACGCAGCAGGGCCACGCGGCCGGAGGTCGCGCTCAGCTCACTGATCGACCGCCCGCTGCCCGCCGTTTCTATGGGAGGCCACGACGGTCTTCGTACGCCGGACCGGGTCGCGTCGGCTGACTGGCCACCGCCGAAAGGTGCGATAGCGGTCGGCGTAGCCGTAGATCTGGGTCCCATGTGGGAACTTGGACAAGATGTCCTCTTCAAATCGCCAGACGAGGCAACCGTGCCCCTCGATCCGTGCTGGCAGCGTCTCCCCCTCGGGCAGAATCGGGTTGGCTCCCTGCGACGCGATGTCGTAGTCGAAGAACAGACTCCGGTCGGCGGACCGGAGGCCGATGTTCGCGATGGTGACTGCCTCGGCGCCCTGGTTGATGACGGCCAGCTGATAGCTGTCGGTGATCGTCTGGGGACTACCCATGTGCAGGCTGACCGTCGGTTTGATGACCACGCCGATCCTGGGCCATCGGATCAGCGTTAGGCCGATGTTCCAGAAAAGCGACACAAGCGAGACCACGAGCGCCACAACAGCAAGTCCGTTCATGGTCTCGCGACACTACCGACAACAGCGCCGTCAGACGTGACGACAGGCGGCCGACCACGAAGTGACGGATGGCGTCGTCCTCAGCCCGGGAGGCCAAGTCGGGTACGGCTGACGTCGTGCCCAGCACCGCCTCGGTTGTTGCAAGAGGTGGCCAGACCAGATCAGTCGGCGTTCTGCCACGTCGCCAAAGCGGTGCCGACGCGCCCAACGCGCCTCGGCCTGCCGGAGCTTGCGGAGGCCGGCCGAGCTGCGCGGTGCCGCGTGGCGGCACCGCTGGGCGGCGCGCAGCGCCGCCCCTTGACTCTATATAGCGAATTTCGGCAACAACTCGCTCAGCTAGGCGGAGTGCCTCTGCGCTGCTGTAGTGCTCAAGGCTTCCACTGCCGACGACGATGGAACGAGCTGGCCGGACCCGATCAGACGGGACATCAGGGTCAGTGCAGATCGGTGGACTTCCGCGGCTGGATGGCGGGTGGCGTTGGATGCGCAGGCATCTTCGATGATCCAGGGCGTATAGCCGCTGTCGAAGGCGTCGAGCGCAGTCTTGAGTACGCAGCCATCGGTGGCGATGCCGCAGATGTAGAGATCGGTGTAGCCGGTGAGCATCCGTCGCCCGTCGTCGGTGAGCGCGGTGTAGGTGACCTTGTCGAGCACCTGAGCGCCCGGTGCATCTGCGAAGGGCCGAAGCTCGGGTGCAAGGTCTGTCTGCGGTGCTTCACGGACTCCGTTCCAGCCGATGAGCCGCTGATACGGAGAACCCTCGTAGTTGTGGTAGCGGGTGAACAGGATGGGGCCACCGGTAGTCGTCCACTGCTCGACCAGGTCCCGGATGATCGGCACGACGTGGCGGGAGTGCTCGTTCACGAAGCCGTTCTGTACGTCGATCACGAGCAGGATGGGGTGGGTGCTCATTTCGCTCCGATGTCCTTGAGGGTGTCGGCTGCGTTCGCCAGGTGTTGGGGCAGACCGCTGGATTGCACGATGGCGTCGCGCATCGACCGGTGGGCGTCGGACTCCTGCGGCCTGGGCGTGAGCAGGCGGGAGCGGCACGCTCGGATGAAGGCGCTTCCGTAGCCGGGTTCGATGCGCGGTTCCCGGCCTTGCTCGATGGCATCGGCGATGTGGGCGCAGTAGCTCCATATCGACTGGAGGTCGAGTTCGACCGCCACGATCTGATCCTCGGTCAGGGCGCGATCCTCGTCGAAAGCGTGGTAGACGACGCCGGACCAGGACGCATAGCCGGACGAAACACCCTGCACACCGAATGGCCTCATGTCGGCGTGGTCGAATCCTTCGGCAAGAAGATCGCGCTCCGTATGGCCGGACTCGTCGCCGGACTCGAGCAGGACCCGTGGGGAGCAGATGATCTTGAGGGCCGATTCTAGGATGCGGCCGGACCAGATCGGCGAATGCACCCAGTAGAAGCTCAGGACATACGAGGGTATCGCCGGGGCGCCGAGTAACCGGCTGACTTCCCGGGCGGCCCACTCCAGGTTTTCTGGGTAGGTCTCATAGCGCCAGAAGGCCATGCTCGCGATGTCGGGGAAGTCGACGTCTTCCACCAGGTGCAGGATGACGGCGCCGAACGGCCAAGCGTGCAGGGTGCAGTGATCTCCGAGCGCGAGCGTGGTCGGCGTCTTGGCGTCGCGGGGAACGATGTGCTGCAAACTCTCGTGGTCGACGCTGATCGAGATGAACTTGTGTGATCGCAGGCCGAGTCGTGTGGCCGAGTTCGGCGAGATCGAGGAGACGGCGACGACGATGTCACCGGGCGGCGTGACCGACGTTTCCCATGAGGAGACGAGCCCCGCGGTGATCTCTCGCCCGATGAGCAAGGTGAGCACCTTGGCGAACTCCCGCTCGTTCAGCCCCATCGCAGCGCGGGCACCGGCGACTCGATGCCGTGCGAGGGTGCCGAAGTCAGGTTGGTAGCGGGACCGAGTGCGTAGATCGGTTACGTTCCGGTCCACGGCTACCCCACCCGCCTGCTCGACGGCTGGTCAGCCGATGGGCTAAGGCCGAGATTGGCGTAGACGTCCATCATCTGGGCCTCGAGGCGCGCGACCCGAGCCGCCAGTCCTTCGTTCGCCAGATCGGCCTCCGACTTGGGCGCCCGCACAAAGGTTCCGACCCCATGAGTCGTCTCGATCAAGCCCTCTCCCCTGAGCACCTCTAGAGCCCGGTCGATGGTTCCGGGGGCGACGGAATGCAGGGTGACCAACTCGTCCTTGGTCGGCAATCGGCTGTCGACGGCGTAGGTGCCATCGGCGATCTTCGCGCGGAGAGCGTCCGCGACTACCTGGTACTTCGTGCGCGAACGCTCGTCCTGAGTCATGGGTCAATCATATGCCTCATGGGTCACTCACATAGATGTCCCCTGGGTCACCCCTTGTGTCATATAGATGTCTGTGGTCATATAGATGACAGCACCATCGACGCACCGAACCAGGAGATGACGAAATGGCTTTGAAGGATGTGTGGTTCACCCCGGCTTTCGGCGAGGCGTTCCCGAAGGGGTTGTTCCTGCTGGGTGACATCGACCCGATGACGGAGTTCAGCTCGGATCGCAGCGCGCCGAAGCGGCAGCGGACCGATGTGGACAACGACGGCAACGGGACCGGGAAGCGGCTGTGGCGGGGCACGGTGACCGATCCGGCGGCGGCGAACGCGAAGTCGGCGTCGTTCGATGTGACGTTCGTGGCCGATGTGTGCCCGGTCCCGGCGGCGCCGGAGATCGTGCCGGGGATGCGCCCGATCGAGCTGGAGGGCTTGTCGATCAAGCCGAAGGTGACCGGGTCGGGGGAGTTCAAGTCGATCGGCTGGAACATCCGGGCGACCGGGATCAAGGGCGACAGCAACGCCCCGAGGGCCGCCAGCAACGGTGCGGGCGCGAAGGCCGGTGCGTGATGAGCTCCATGACCACCGTCCGCTACAGCGACGACGGCATCACGGCCCGCTACATCCCGGGCGAGGTCTACCACTACAAGATCACGCCGGGCAGCATCGTGATCCCGTCGCGGATCGCGGTCGAGCTGGCCGGGGTCGTCGGCGGTGACGCCTCGCTGTCGCTGTCGATCGAGGACGCGCGCAGCCTGCTGGCGGCTCTGCCGGGTGTGCTGGCCGAGCACGACGCCGCCGAAGCCGCTCAGACCGACACCACCGCCGTTGACGTGGTGGTTGCCGGGAAGGCGGCGTAGTCGTGTCCGAGCGTTCCACGGCGATGAAGGTGGCCCGCTGGGTCGCGGTCCTGGTGATCGTGACCATCGGCGTCGCCGCCTTCGCACTCTCCTTCGCCGCGCTCAAGGAGCTGGCGATCATGGCCCGCACCCCGCCCGAGCTGGCGTGGCTGTGGCCGGTGATCGTGGACGGCACGATCATCCAGGCCACCATCTCCATGCTGGTGCTGGCCTCCGGGCCGGAGCGGCGCTGGTTCCTCGGGGTGCTGATCTGCGGCGCCCTGGTCTCGGTCATCGGCAACTCCGTGCACGCGGCGATGGCCGGACAGCACCTGCCCTGGTGGGCCGCTGCTCTCGTCGCCGCGGTGGCTCCGGTGTCGCTGCTGGTCGATACCCACGGCCTGGCGATGCTGTTCCGGGCGTCGAATCGGGAGGACATCCCGAAGGCTGTGGCAGAGCCCGAGCCGTCTGTGGTCGTGGTCTCCGAGCCTTTGCCGGCCGATTCTCGTCGCCCGGCCCCCGCCCCGGTCCGTCGCCGCAAGCCCATGGTCCGGCGTGATCCGGCCAAGGTCGCCAAGGCGATCGAGATGCACGCCGCCGGCGCGAAGTTCCCCGACATCGCCACAGCGCTCGGGGTCTCGCCCTCGACCGCCCGCAACTACGTCGGCAAGGCCAAGCCCGCCGACACCCCGGCCCCGGCACCCGCCGCGCCGGTCACCGTCCCTGAGCCTGCCCCGGTGCTCGCCGCCCCGGTCACGGCTCCCGTTCGTCCCGTGATTCCTGTTCGCCCGCGTCCGGTGGTGCAGCCGATGCTGCCGCTCGCGGTGGGAGGTGCCTGACCCATGAACCTCGAAACTCTCCTCGTCGCTACCGGGGCGGTGACCGGTACCGGTGTGCTGGCCTGGTGGCGCTACCTCGACGCCACCACCCTGCGCCCGGTCACGCTCACCGCCGAGCGGATCGCCGCGGCTGCCCCGCCCGCGTTGCGCCCGGCCGCGTTCATCCTGGCCGACCCCGCCCAGACCAACCTGATGTTCGAGGCCCTCGACCTCGGGCAC
>NZ_JBHUXA010000023.1:0-122998 GCF_042669725.1 Nocardia sp. NPDC057227
TGCGGAGGTTCAGGGGCGCATACGCACTCACCGGCCGTCGGGCGCTGCGGAGGTTCAGGGGCGCATACGCACTCACCGGCCGTCGGGCGCTGCGGAGGTTCAGGGGCGCATACGCACTCACCGGCCGTCGGGCGCTGCGGGGGTTTGGGGGCGCAGCCCCCATATCCCTTCTCCACCGGATGGTGGGCGCGACAGCGCCCACCATCCGCGGGCGTAATCTCGGTCGGATGACCGAACCCCCCACCCTCGCCGAGGTGATCCGAGCCAGGCGCGCGACGGGGTCGCGCGCGGACGGCCACCGGCTGGCACTGGTGATCGAGGGCGGGGGCAGCCGCGGGGTGTACTCCAGCGGCATGGTCAAGGGCCTGGAGGAGCTGGGGCTGGCCGGCGTCTTCGACGCGGTGTACGGGACATCGGCGGGCGCGGTGAACGGCGCCTGGCTCCTGTGCGGCCGCGCGATCCCCGGCATGCGCTCCTGGACCGACCGCACGATCATGAACCGCGTCATCGACCCGAGGCGCCTGTTCCGCGGCGGCGCCGCCTTCGACGTGCACTACCTGGTGCACCGCGTCTACGACGGCCTGGAGCCGATGGACTTCCCCGCCATCCTGAACAACAGCACCACCTTCCACCCCATCGCCACCGACGCCCGCACCGGCAACGCCATCGACCTGCGTCCACACATCGTGGACAAGCCGAGCCTGCTGCTCGCGCTGCGCGCCAGCGCCAATCTGCCGCTCCTGGCCGGCGGCCCGGTGCTCATCGACGGCGTCCCGTACTTCGACGGCGGCATCGCCGAGCCGGTCCCGATCCGCACCGCGCTGCGCTCGAACCCGACGCACCTGCTGGTCCTGCGCACCCGCCGCGCCGACGAACTCCGCCCGCCCACCTCGCGCACCCACCGCGTGATCGGCGGCAACTACCTGCGGCTGCGGGCCCCCGGCGCCTACCGCACCTGGCTCGCGCGCGAGGCGCGGCAGGAGACCGTCGACCCGCTCCTCGCCGGGCTCGGCGCCGCCGCACTGCAGCTGCACCCGCCCGCGGGGGCGCCGGAGGTCGGGAGCAGCGCGCGGGACACCGAACTGCTGGCCGCGGCGCTCGAGCTCGGGCGGCGCGCGGTGCACGCCGCGTTCGCGAGCGTCGACGCCTGATCAGAGCCCGACGGTGACGCCGTCGGAGAAGGCGAAGTCGTGCAGCTCCAGGTACGCGGGGGCGGTGCCGCTCGGCAGGTCGAACACCAGGATGGTCGAGCCCGAGGTGGCGGGGGCCAGTTCGAAGGAGTAGCCGTAGCCCTGCTGGGCGCTGTGCCAGGCGGTGGCGGTGGTGTCCTGGTCGTGCGCCTGCCCGGTGCTGTCGATCAGCTTCTGCCCGAACGGGGTGTACCACTTGGGCTCGTCCGAGATGTTGCGAATGTCCATGCGGACCACGGTGTACGCGCCGGACGCCGTCTCCAGCCCGATCCGCGCGACCCCGGACTCGACCTTCGTGACCAGGAACTCGAACTTGCCGTCCCTGGCCGGGCCCAGCGATTCCTGCACCGTCGGCGGGGTGCGCTCGGCCTCGTCCGGGGTACCGGCCGCGATCAGCGCCAGGCAGCCTGCGGCGACCGCGAACGGGGCGATGACGATCACGATCGTCGCCAGGATCAGGCGGCGCAGCAGCCCGCCCCGCTTGCGCCTGCGTCGTGGCGCCCGGGCCGGGGGTGCCGGGTACGCCGGAGCACTGCCGCCGCGGGACGGCCAGGACGGGCCGTGCGCCGGGCGGCGGGGTTGCACGGCGTTCCAGCCCGCCGGGCGGAACGAGCGGGCGTAGTCCTGAATCGGACGGGCCCAGTTCGCCGGTGGCTGCGCCGGACCGGCCGCGGGGCGGCGCAGGTACCACTTGCGCTCCGGTGCGAGGTTCGCGGCGCCCCGGTTGCCTGCGGGCGCCACCGCGCGGCCGGGCACCGGATACCCGGATGCGGCAGGCCGGGGCGCGATCGCCGGAACGGGTCTCGGCGCGCCGACCACAGCCCGGCCCGCACGCTGCGGCGCCGGATTCGCGGCACCGCGGCTCGACGGGCCGGGACCTGCCACCGAGCCCGGCTGCCCGGGAGTGCCCGATTCGGCACCGTGCCCGGCCCGGCCGACAGCCGCCCCGATCCACGCGGCCACACCGGCCGCCACCCCCGCCGCGCCGACCTGCCCGGCACCGGCAGGCGGCCCAGCCGCACTCGGTGCGACGCCGGCAGGCCGCCCAGCCGCACTCGGTGCGACGCCGGCAGGCGGCCCGGCCGCGCTCGGTGCGGCACCGGCCGCCCCCACCCGCGGCGGTTCGTACCGCGTGGCCACCAGGGTCGGCGTCGGCCCCGGAACCGGCATGGACAGCGTCGGCATCGGCCCGCCCGACCCGGGCAGCAGCCGCACGGCCTCGGCAGCGAACTCCCCGGCGGAGGGGTAGCGATCCCCCGGCTCCTTGGCCAGCCCGCGCGCGATCACCGCGTCGAATGCGGCGGGCACGCCGGGCACCCCGGCGACGCTCGGCGGCACGGTCATGAGGTGCCCGTGCATCTGCCGCGCCGGATCGGTGTCGCCGAACGGCCGCTTCCCGGTGAGGCATTCGTAGAAGACGCAGGCCAGCGAGTACACGTCCGCGCGGGCGTCGGCGCTGCCGGAGAACCGCTCGGGCGCCATGTATGCCCAGGTGCCGATCGCCATTCCGGCGGTGGTCATCTGCGTGTGCCCGACCCCGTGCGCGATACCGAAGTCGATGAGCACGGCGAACCCGTCCGGGCGGACGACGATATTGGACGGCTTGACGTCGCGGTGCACGAGCCCGGCCGCGTGCGCGCAGTCAAGCGCCCGCGCCACCTGCGTGATCACCGCGACGGCGACTCCGGCGGGCAGCGGCCCGCCGGACGCGAGCCGGGCCCCGAGATCGGTGCCGTCGACGTAGGCCATCTCGATGTAGAGCCGCCCGTCGACGGCCCCGTGCGAGTGGATGGGCACGATATGCGGGCTGTCCAGCCCGGCGATGACCCGCGCCTCGCGCTCGAAGCGGCGGCGGTAGGTCTCGTCGGCCGTGAGCGCGGCGGAGAGCAGCTTGAGCGCGACCCGCCTGCCCGCCTCGGTGTCGTGCGCGAGCCAGACCTGGCCCATCCCGCCGCTGCCGAGCAGCCGGTCAAGCCGGTAGCGGCCGAAGCGCGCGGCCGCCATCAGCGCTGCCCGCCGGGCAGCCGGTCCAAGCCCGCTCGAACGGACCCCATCACGTACCTCCCGTCGCCGTCGAGTGGCCGGCATCGGAGCTCGGGATTCCGATCCCCACCCCCGAACGCAGCGTAACCCCGGACCGTCGCGCCGCCCAGTGCCGATTCCTGTGACCCGGCCGACCCCCTACCCTTGCCCCATGCGAACCCCGCCGCGGACGGCCGCGCGCTGATGGAACCGGTTGAGATCAACGCGGGCTCCTGGTACCTGCGCGCGCTCCGCGCCGACGAGCGGATCGACGACCGCCCCGCCCTGCGCGCGGGCGGCATCACCGACCCCGATCACGTGCGCGACCGCACCGCGCGGTGGGCCGACGGCACGCACCTCTCCTGGGCGGTCTGCGAACCGACGACCGCCGAGCTGGTCGCCGAGATCGGCGTCACGCCCGGCGCGGACGGGACGGCCACCGTCACCGGCTGGGCGCGGGACGGTTTCGAGGCGGCGCTCGACGCCGCCCGCGGCGCGGTGGTCCGCTTCAGCGAGGGTGCGCTCGGCCTCCGGGTCGGCTGACGAGCCCGCACGGGTGTCAAGCAGGCCCGGACCCGCGGCCGCGGGGCGCCGACGGCCGCCGCACCCGGGTCAGGTTTCGGGCCTGCGCCGAACCAGGCGCCTCAGCCCAGCTCCACCAGCACCCGCCCCAGCGCGTCGACCGCCTCGTCCAGCTCCGCCACGGTCACCGTGAGCGGCGCACGGAACCGAATCCCCCGCTCCCCGGTTCCGAGCACGAGCACGTGCTCCCGCTCGCGCAGGACCCGCACCACCTCGTCCCGAAAATCACCGGAGCGCAGGTCGACGGCGCAGAACAGCCCGCGCCCGCGCGGATCACGCACCAGCGGGACGAGCCCGCGCAGCCGCTCGAGCAGATGCGCCCCGAGCACCCCGGCCCGCTCGACCAGCCCGTCGGCCTCGATCACCTCGAGAATCCGCCGCGCCCGCACCATGTCGCCGAGATTCCCGCCCCAGGTGGAGTTCAGCCGCGAGCCGACGTGGAACACGTTGTCGGGCACCTCGGCCACCCGCCCACCGGCCATGATCCCGCAGACCTGGGTCTTCTTCCCGAACGCCACCACATCCGGCGCCAACCCGAATTGCTGGTACGCCCAGGTGCTTCCGGTGATCCCCACGCCGGTCTGCACCTCGTCGAGCACGAACAGCGCGTCGTGCTCGAGACACAACTCCTGCACGGCCGCCAGGAACTCCCCGCGGAAGTGCCGGTCCCCGCCCTCGCCCTGGATGGGCTCGGCGAGGAAGCAGGCGATGTCGTGCGGGTGCTCGGCGAAGGCGCGGCGCGCGGCGGCGAGCGCCCGCTCCTCGGCGGCGCGCACGTCGCGGCCCGCGCGCAGGTACGGCGCCTCGATGCGCGGCCAGTCGAACTTGGGGAAGCGGTCGGTCTTCACCGGATCGGTGTTGGTGAGCGAGAGCGTGTAACCGGAGCGGCCGTGGAACGCGCCGGTCAGGTGCAGCACCCGGGAGCCGTCCGCCGGGCGCCCGCGTGCCTGGTTGTGCCTGCTCTTCCAGTCGAAGGCGGTCTTCAGCGCGTTCTCCACGGCCAAGGCGCCACCGTCGACGAAGAACAGGTGCGGGAGCCGCGGGTCGCCGAGCACCCGGACGAAGGTCTGCACGAAGCGGGCCATGGCGACGGTGTAGATGTCGGAGTTGCTCGGCTTGTGCAGCGCCGCCTCCAGCAGCTCGGCGCGGAAGGCCGGGTCGGCGGCGAGCGCGGGGTGGTTCATGCCGAGCGCGTTGGAGGCGAAGAAGCCGAACATGTCGAGGTAGGCGGTGCCGTCCCGTTCGTCGACGAGCCGCCTGCCCGCGGAGCGCCGCAGGTCGAGCACCAGGTCGAAGCCGTCGGCGAGGATGCTGCCCGCGAGGAGCTCGCGGACATCGGCCGGGGCGATCCCGGGACGTTCGAGTTCGAGGGTCACACCCTCAATCGTAAGGAAAATTTGCGGAATCTCTACTTGTATCCGTATAAATTACTGCGCAAGGCTACTTGTCATAGAATGTCTGCAGGATGATGGTGCTGCGGGTGCGGACGTTGGCGGTCGCCCGGATCTCCTGCAGCAGCTGCTCCAGGTGCCGCGGCGAGGCCACCCGGACGGTGAGGACGTAACTCTCGTCGCCGGCAACCGAGTGGCACGCCTCGATTCCGGCGATGCCTTGCAGCAGCGCGGGCGCCTCGTCGGGCTGCGACGGATCGAGAGGGGTGATGGCGACGAATGCGGAGAGCAGCTGCCCGAGTGCCTCCGGGTCGACCTTGGCGGTGTACCCGCGGATCACGCCGCGCGCCTCCAGCCTGCGCACCCGCGACTGCACCGCCGACACCGAGAGGCTCGCCTTCTCCGCGAGGTTCGACAGCGTCGCCCGTCCGTCGGCCATCAGCTCCCGGATCAGCAGACGATCGATGTCGTCGAGAACGGGTCGTGCAGGTGAATCCGCCATCACCGAAGGCTAACCCAGCGGAACCGCGCAGGTGCGGGAAGTTCGGCTGGTTCACATCCGCTCCGCCGATCGTGCTGCGTTCGGACCCAACGATGTTCGCGTTTCCGCGCTCTCCAGGAGGACCCCGTGACCGATACCGGCACCACCGATCCGATCGCCGCCCGCGCGCTCGGCCTGCTCGCTGCGCTCGGCGTCCCGGCGCCGGAGCCCGGCGAGCTCGGCGCCCGCACCCCGATCACCGGCGCCGTGCTCTTCCCGATCCGCACCGACTCACCCGCCGACACCGAGTCCGCGATCGAGCGCGCCGCGCACGCATTCCGGGGCTGGCGCACGGTGCCCGCGCCGGTGCGCGCGGCCGTGGTGCGCAGGCTCGGCGAACTCCTGGTGACCCATCGGGAGGAGCTGGGCGGGCTGGTCACGCTGGAGGCGGGGAAGATTCCGGCGGAGGCGGTCGGCGAGGTGCAGGAGATGGTCGACGTCTGCGAGTTCGCGGTCGGGCTCTCCCGGCAGCTGTACGGGCACACCATGCCGTCCGAGCGGCCGGGGCACCGGCTGCTGGAGACCTGGCATCCGCTCGGGGTGGTCGGGGTGATCTCGGCGTTCAACTTCCCGGTCGCGGTGTGGGCGTGGAACACCGCGATCGCGCTGGTCTGCGGGGACACCGTGGTCTGGAAGCCGTCCGAGCTGACGCCGCTCACCGCGCTGGCCTGCCACACCCTGCTGCGCCGGGCAGCGCTGGACGTCGGCGCGGATCCCGAGGTGCACCAGCTGGTGCTCGGCGGCGCGGAGAACGGTGCGGCGCTGGTGGACGATCCGCGGGTCGCGCTGCTCAGCGCCACCGGGTCGGTGCCGATGGGGCGCGCCGTTGCGCCGCGGGTGGCCGCGCGGTTCGGCCGCTGCCTGCTGGAACTGGGCGGCAACAATGCCGCCGTCGTCACCCCGTCGGCCGATCTGGAGCTCGCGGTGCGCGGCATCGTCTTCGCGGCGGCGGGGACCGCCGGGCAGCGCTGCACCTCGCTGCGCAGGTTGATCGTGCACCGCTCGATCGCGGACGAGCTGGCAGGCAGGCTGGCGGCCGCCTACGGGCAGCTGCGGGTCGGCGACCCCACCGAGCCGGGCGTGCTGGTCGGGCCGCTGATCCACGAGCGCGGGTACCGCGCCATGACGGCGGCGCTGGAGCGCGCGGTGGCGGACGGCGGCGAGATCGTCGCCGGTGGCACCAGGGTGGACGGCTTCGGGCCGGATGCCTACTACGTGCGGCCCGCGCTGGTGCGGATGCCCGCGCAGACCGCGATCGTCCGGGAGGAGACCTTCGCGCCGATCCTCTACCTGCTCACCTACGACGACCTGGACACCGCCATCGAGCTGCACAACGCCGTGCCGCAGGGGCTGTCGTCGGCGATCTTCACCCTGGATCAGCGCGAGGCGGAGCGGTTCCTCGCCGCCGACGGGTCGGACTGCGGGATCGCCAATGTGAATATCGGCACGTCGGGGGCGGAGATCGGCGGGGCCTTCGGCGGCGAGAAGCAGACCGGGGGCGGGCGGGAGTCGGGGTCGGACTCCTGGAAGGCGTACATGCGGCGGGCCACCAACACGGTGAACTACTCGACGGAGTTGCCGCTGGCTCAGGGCATTCGGTTCGAGTAGGGGTTCAGGCCGGGAGCCGCAGGGTCCAGGCGCCGCGGAAGTGCAGCCGGGTGCGGGAGCCGGGTGGGACATCCACCCGCCAGAACGCGCTCGGCGGCGCGTCCAGCGCGGTGACGACGGCGGCGCGCACCACCGCCGGGTGCGTCACGGCCAGGACCGCCGCCTCGCGGGCGGCGACCTCGGCCAGCCACGCCCCGACCCGGGCGACCACGGCCACCACCGACTCGCCCCCGTGCCCGGCGAACGCCGGGTCGGTCAGCCATGCGTGCAACTGCTCCGGTGGCAGCTCGGCCAGGCCGAGACCACGCCACCGCCCGGCGTCCAGATCCCGCAGCGCCGGATCGACCTCGGCGCGCACCCCGAGCACCGCCGCGGTCCGCACCGCCCGCTGCTCCGGCCCGGTCAACACCACCGCGGGCGGCCGCGCGACCGGCGCGGCGGCCCAGGTGTCGAGCAGCGGCTCGTCGTCCGGGAACCGCCCGGCCCGCAACGCCCCGGTAATCCCGTGGCTCACCAGATCGAGCCGCACCATCCCCGCCATACCGGCAGGTTAACCGTGCTGTCGGTACCCCGGTGCACACTGGGGCCATGGACCGGTTCTCCCCAGCGACCAGGCAGTGGTTCGACGGCGCCTTCCCGGCGCCGACGTCCGCGCAGCTCGGCGCCTGGGAGGCGATCGCCGAGGGCGCGCACACCCTGGTCATCGCGCCGACCGGCTCGGGCAAGACGCTCTCCGCGTTCCTATGGGCCATCGACCGGCTGGCCACCCGCGACCCGGCGACGAAGGTCCGCAAGCGCGGCGAGCCGCAGGCGGGCACCTCGGTGCTCTACGTCTCCCCGCTCAAGGCGCTGGCGGTGGATGTCGAGCGCAACCTGCGCGCCCCGCTCGCCGGGGTCGCGCGCACCGCGGCGAAGCTGGGGCTGGAGCCGCCGGAGATCACCGTCGGCGTGCGCTCCGGCGACACCCCGGCGGGCGAGCGCAGAGCAATGCAGCGCACCCCGCCGGACATCCTGATCACCACCCCGGAGTCGCTGTTCCTCATGCTCACCTCGGCGGCTCGGGAGACGCTGCGCGAGGTGCACACCGTGATCGTCGACGAGGTGCACGCCATCGCGGGCGGCAAGCGCGGCGCGCACCTCGCGCTCTCGCTGGCCCGGCTGGACGCGCTGGCCGAGCGCCCGGCCCAGCGCATCGGGCTCTCCGCCACCGTGCGCCCGCCGGAGGAGGTGGGGCGCTTCCTGGTCGGTCCGGCGCCGATCACCATCGTGGCGCCGCCCGCGGCGAAGACCTTCGACCTCTCGGTGCGGGTCCCGGTGGCGGATATGACCGAGCCGGATTCCGGCGGCGAGTCCGACCAGCCCGGCTCGATCTGGCCGCACGTCGACGCGGCCATCGTCGACCTGGTGATGGAGCACCGCAGCTCCATCGTCTTCGCCAATTCGCGGCGGCTGGCCGAGCGGCTCACCGCCCGGCTGAACGAGACCTACGCCGAGCGGATGGGCGAGCCCGTCGACACCGCGCACGGCCCGCCCGCCCAGATCGGCGCCTCGACCGAGGTGGTGCACGGTGCCGGACAGCTGCTGGCACGGGCGCACCACGGCTCGGTGAGCAAGGAGCAGCGCGCGCTCATCGAGGACGACCTCAAGAGCGGGCGGCTGCGCTGCGTGGTCGCCACCAGCAGCCTGGAACTCGGCATCGACATGGGCGCGGTCGACCTCGTCGTCCAGGTGGAGGCGCCGCCGTCGGTGGCGAGCGGGCTGCAGCGGGTCGGGCGGGCCGGGCACCAGGTCGGCGAGATCTCGCGCGGCGTGCTCTTCCCCAAGCACCGCACCGACGTGGTGCACACCGCGGTCACCGCGCACCGGATGCTCTCCGGGCAGATCGAGGCGCTGCGCATGCCCGCGCACCCGCTGGACATCCTGGCCCAGCAGACGGTCGCCGCCTGCGCGCTGGAGCCCATCGACGTGGACGGCTGGTTCGAGCTGGTGCGCGGCACCGGCAGCTACAGCGGGCTGCCGCGCTCCGCCTACGAGGCGGTGCTCGACCTGCTGGCCGGGCGCTATCCGTCGGACGAGTTCGCCGAGCTGCGGCCGCGGCTGGTCTGGGACCGGGACGCGGGCACGCTCACCGGCCGCCCCGGCGCGCAGCGGCTCGCGGTGACCTCCGGCGGCGCGATCCCGGACCGCGGCATGTTCGCGGTGTACATGGTCGGCGAGAAGGCCTCCCGGGTGGGTGAACTGGACGAGGAGATGGTCTACGAGTCCCGGGTGGGCGATGTCTTCGCGCTCGGCGCCACCAGCTGGCGGATCGAGGAGATCACCTACGACCGGGTGCTGGTCACGCCCGCCTTCGGCCAGCCGGGCAGGCTGCCGTTCTGGCACGGCGACGGGCTCGGCCGCCCCGCCGAGCTGGGCGAGGCGGTCGGCGAGTTCGTGCGCAACGCGGGCAGGCACCTGGACGACGGCGCGATCGAGAAGCTCACCGCCGCGGCCGGGCTGGACGACTTCGCCAGGGACAACCTGACCGCGCTGCTCACCGAGCAGCGCACCGCAACCGGCCGCCTCCCCACCGACAAGACGCTGGTGGTGGAGCGCTTCCGGGACGAGCTGGGCGACTGGCGGCTGGTGCTGCACTCGCCGTACGGCACGCCGGTGCACGCGGCCTGGGCGCTTGCCATCGGGGCGCGGCTGCGCGAGCGGTTCGAGGTGGACGCCGCGCCGACCGCCTCGGACGACGGCATCGTGGTCCGGCTGCCGGACACCACCGACGAGCCGCCCGGCAGCGAGCTCTTCGTCTTCGAGCCGGACGAGATCGACCAGATCGTCACCGAGCAGGTCGGCACCTCGGCGCTCTTCGCCTCCCGCTTCCGCGAGTGCGCGGCCCGCGCGCTGCTGCTTCCGCGCCGCGATCCGGGCAAGCGCGCGCCGCTCTGGCAGCAGCGCCAGCGCTCGGCGCAGCTGCTGGACGTGGCGCGGAAGTTCCCGGACTTCCCGATCCTGCTGGAGACCGCGCGGGAGTGCCTGCGCGACGTCTACGACCTGCCCGCGCTCACCGAGCTGCTCGGCCGGGTGGCGCGCAGACAGGTCCGGCTGGTCGAGGTGGAGACGCCGACCCCGTCGCCGTTCGCCAACGCGCTGCTCTTCGACTACATCGGCCAGTTCATGTACGAGGGCGACAACCCGCTGGCCGAGCGAAGAGCCGCCGCGCTCTCGCTGGACTCCGGGTTGCTCGCCGAGCTGCTCGGCCGGGTCGAGCTGCGCGAGCTGCTGGACGCCGCGGTGCTGGAGCAGACCGAGCTGGAGCTGCAGCGGCTCACCCCCGAGCGGCACGCGCGGGATATGGAGGGGCTGGCCGACCTGCTGCGGCTGCTCGGGCCGCTCACCGCCGAGGAGGCGGCCGCGCGCTGCACCGCCGACCCCGTCGACTGGTTCGCCGAGCTGCGGGTGGCGCGGCGGGCGCTGGAGGTCAGCTTCGCCGGGCGCTCCTGGTGGGTCGCGGTGGAGGACGCGGCGCGGCTGCGCGACGCGCTCGGCGTGCCGCTGCCGATCGGGACCCCCGCCGCCTTCGTGGAGCCGGTGCCGGACCCGCTCGGCGATCTGGTCGGCCGCTTCGCCCGCACGCACGGCCCCTTCGACACCGCGGCGGTGGCGGCCAGGTTCGGCCTCGGCACCGCGGTGGCCGCCGCCGCGCTGCACCGCCTCGGCACCGAGAAGCGGGTGGTTGAGGGCGAGTTCACGCCGACGGCGTCCGGCTCGGAATGGTGTGACACCCAGGTGCTGCGGCGCATCCGGCGGCGCTCGCTGGCCGCCGCGCGGCACGAGGTGGAGCCGGTGCCGACCGCCGCCTTCGGCCGCTTCCTGCCCGCCTGGCAGCACGTGCGCACCCGCACGCTGCGCGGCGTCGACGGCGTCGCCACCGTGGTGGAGCAGCTCGCGGGGGTGCCGATTCCGGCGTCGGCGTGGGAATCGCTGGTCCTGCCCGCGCGGGTGCGCGACTACTCGCCCGCCATGCTGGACGAGCTCACCGCCACCGGCGAGGTGCTGTGGTCCGGGCACGGCTCGATCACGGGCAAGGACGGCTGGATCGCGCTGCACCTGGCCGAGCAGGCGCCGCTCACCCTGCCCCCCGCCGACGAACCGGAGTTCACCGAGACCCACCTGCGGCTGCTCACCGCACTCGGCGCGGTGGACGGCGCGCTGCCGCAGAGCGGCGGCGCCTACTTCTTCCGGCAGCTCTCCGATGCCACCGGGCTGCTGGACGACACCGCCGTTGCCGCCGCGCTCTGGGACCTGGTCTGGGCCGGGCTGATCTCCGGCGACACCTTCGCCCCGGTCCGCGCCCTGCTCGGCGGCAGCACCCGCGCCACCACCGCGCACCGCAGCCCGCGCCGGGCCCCGCGGGCCCGCGCCTACCTGCCGCGGCCCGCGCTGCCGACCCGCAGCGGCCCGCCCGCGGTGGCCGGGCGCTGGTCGCTGCTGCCCGAACGCGCCGCCGACAACACCGTGCGCGCGCACGCCACCGCCGATCAGCTGCTGGAGCGGTACGGCGTGCTCACCCGCGGCTCGGTGCAGAACGAGGGCGTGCCAGGCGGTTTCGCGCTCATGTACCGGGTGCTCACCGAGTTCGAGGACCGCGGGCGCTGCCGCCGCGGCTACTTCGTGGACTCGCTGGGCGGCGCGCAGTTCTCCACCACCGACGTGGTCGACCGGCTGCGCGCGCACGAACCGCACGACGGGCAGCGGAGCACCGCCACCGCGCTCGCGCTCGCCGCCACCGACCCGGCCAATCCGTACGGCGCGGCGCTGCCCTGGCCCAAGGGCGAGGTGGATGGCGGGCACCGGCCCGGCCGCAAGGCGGGCGCCATGGTGGTGCTGCTCGACGGCGAGCTGGTGGCCTACCTGGAGCGCGGCGGGAAGACGCTGCTCACCTTCACCGAGGACCCCGACGCCAGGCAGGCGGCGGCGAACGCGCTGGCCGAGCTGGTGCACGAGGGCGGGGTGGAGTCGCTGGTGATCGACCGGGTCGACGGCGAGACCGTGCACGGCCACACCTTCGCAGGCTTCCTCACCGCCGCCGGCTTCTCCGCCACCCCGCGCGGGGTGCGGCTGCGCCGCGGCGCGGTACGCAAGGAGGAGCGCCCCCAGCGCGCCGTGCGCCGCCCCGAGTTCGGCCGGTGACGGTGGTGCCGAGGTGCCGCAACCGGAAACCGGCGGTTCGGGCGGTCGGAGCACGCGCGCTCCCGACCCCGACGTCGCGCGGCAGCCAGACCGCCGTGGCCCGGATGCGCGCCGGCTCCGCTTCGCCCGCCGGAACGCGGGTATCCCGGCTCCCGCGGAAGGAGCGCTGCTGTGCCGGAAGGTGACACCGTCTATCGCGCGGCCGCACGGCTGCGCACGGCGCTCGCGGGAAAGATCCTGACCCGCAGCGATTTCCGCGTCCCGCGGTACGCCACCGTCGACCTGCGCGGCCAGCAGGTGGAGAGCGTCGGCTCCTACGGCAAGCACCTGTTCGTGCGCACCCCGACCGCCTCCATCCACACCCACCTCAAGATGGAGGGGCTGTGGCGCACCTACCGCTGCGGCCAGCGCTGGACCCAGCCGCGCGCCACCGCCAGGCTGGTCCTCGGCACCGAGGACGTGGAGGCCGTCGGGTTCTCGCTCGGCAAGGTCGAGGTGTTCCCGCTCGCCGACGAGCACACCGTGATCGACCACCTCGGCCCCGACCTGCTCGGCCCGAACTGGGACCCCGCCGAGGCGGTGCGCAGGCTGGAGCAGTACCCCGAGCAGACCATCGGCGTCGCCCTGCTCGACCAGCGCAATCTCGCCGGCATCGGCAACATCTACCGCAGCGAGGTCTGCTACCTGCGCAGGGTGCACCCGGCGACCCCGGTGCGTGAGGCGGGCGATCTGCTCGCCCTGGTGAACGAAGCCCAGCGCATCCTGAGCAAAGCCGCGCACGACCGCTACGTGCCGCTCGCCTACATGCGGCACAACTGGGGCTGCCGCCGCTGCGGCACCCGCATCGTGCGCCGGGTGCTCGGCGACACCGGCCCGGAGAACGACCGAATCACCCAGCGCGAGCGCGGCATCTGGTTCTGCCCGCGCTGCCAGCCCGAGCCTTGACGAATTCCGCCGCCCCACCTTTACTGGCAGTCTGTCAATAAGCGTGGAGAGGGCGGCGACCGTGGGCGATCCCCGGAGGTACGTGGTGATCGGCGGCGGCCTGGCCGGTCTCGCCGGCGCGGTCTGGCTGGCCGAGGCGGGCAAGCAGGTCACGCTGCTGGAGCGCCGGGGCAGGCTCGGCGGCCGCACGCACGCCATGCGGGTCGACGCCGTCGACGACCTGCCGGACAACGGCCAGCACGTGATCGCCAGCGGCTACGAGCACCTCTTCCGGTACCTGCGCACCATCGGCACCCGCGAGTACGTCGCCTTCCCGAAGCGCGGCACGCTGCGCTGGCCGGACGGGCGCAGCGTCGACATGTACACCCGCGGCGTCCGCGCGCTCGGCACGCTCTTCGGCGGCCACCCGGACGCGAGCCCGCTGGAACGGGCGCGCGCGGCGGTCGCTACCGCACGGCTCGGCCGGCAGGCGCTGCACCAGCCAGCCGACCTCGCCGACCTCACCACCGCGCAGTGGTTCGACCGGGTCGGCATGCCCGCCAAGGCGCGCGAGGCCATCTGGGACTGGCTGGCGCTCGGCATCGCCGCCGAGCCGGTGCACCAGGAGTCGGCGGCGGTCTTCGCCCGGGTGCTCGCGACCGGCATCAGACACAGCATCGCGCACCGGCAGGCCGTCACCATCGGCTACCCGACCACCGACCTGGACACGCTCTACATCACCGGGGCGGAGAAGTACTTCCGCGAGCACGGCGTCGAGGTGCGGCACCGGGCGGTCGCGCGGCGGATCGTCATCGAGGACGGCACGGTCACCGGCGTCACGCTGGCCGACGGCAGCACCGTCCCCGCCGACGCCGTGATCTGCGCGGTACCGAACGGCAATATCGGCGGCCTCCTCGACGACCTGCCCGAGCACGCCGACATCTACGCCCGCGCGGACAAACTCGGCTACACCCCCATCGTCAGCACCAACCTGTACCTGGACCGCCCGCTCGGCACCCGCTCCGAATTCGAGGCGCTGATCGGCGGCACCGGCGTGATCGACGAGGTCTTCGACCGCCAGCTCATGACCGGCCGCAGCACCGACAAAGCCTGGCTCTACTGCCTCACCACCAGTGGCGCCTACGAGCAGATCCACAAGACCAACGAGGAGATCGTCGCCGAGCAGCTGGAGCTGCTGCGCCGCTACTACCCCGCCGCCCGCGCCGCGAAGGTGGTCCAGGGCCACGTGGTGCGCATGCCGAAGGCCACCTTCTCCCAGGTCCTCGGTACCCACGACCTGCGCCCCGCCCAGCGCACCTCGATCCCCGGCCTGGTCCTGGCCGGTGACTGGACCGCCACCGACTGGTCGGCCACCATGGAGAGCGCCGTCCAGAGCGCCGCCATCGCCGTCGATCTGCTGCTGGCGCGGGACGAGCGGTAGCTCACCCCTCGCTGGGTACCGGCTCCAGAATCTCCCCGCGCGGCTCGGGGGCGGCGGCGCGCAGGGCGTCGGCGGAGCCGTCGTCGGGCTGGGTCTGGGAGCGGATCTCGGCGTCGACGCGAGCCTGGTAGGTGCTGATCTCCCGGTCGATGTCGGCCTCGTCCCAGCCGAGGATCGGGGCGACCAGGCGGGCGACCTGTTCGGCGCAGGCGGCGCCGCGGTGCGGGTACTCGATGGAGATGCGGGTGCGGCGGGCCAGGATGTCGTCGAGGTGCAGGGCGCCCTCGGCGGCCACCGCGTAGACCGCCTCGACCTGGAGGTAGGCGGGGGCGTCGGTGATCGGCTGCAGCAGCTCGGGTTTGCCGTCGGCGAGCGCGAGCACCTCGTCGATGAGCGAGCCGTAGCGGTCGAGCAGGTGCTTGACCCGGTACGGGTGCACGCCGTACGCCTCTGCCAGCTGCACGGTCTGGTTGACCAGCGCGAAGTAGCCGTCGGCGCCGAGCAGCGGCACCTTCTCGGTGATCGACGGCGAGACCCGGGCCGGGATGTCCGCCGCCGCCTCGTCGACGGCGTCGGCGGCCATCACCCGGTAGGTGGTGTACTTGCCGCCCGCGATGCCGACCAGCCCGGGCGCCGTGCGGGCCACCGCGTGCTCGCGGGAGAGCTTGGAGGTCTCGTCGCTCTCGCCTGCCAGCAGCGGGCGCAGCCCGGCGTAGACGCCGTCGATGTCGGCGTGCGTGAGCTCGGTGACCAGCACCTCGTTCACCCGCGCCAGCAGGTAGTCGATATCGGCCTTGGTCGCCGACGGGTGCGCGAGGTCGAGGTTCCAGTCGGAGTCGGTGGTGCCGACGATCCAGTGCGCGCCCCACGGGATGACGAAGAGCACCGAGGTGGCGGTGCGCAGGATGATCGCGGCGTCGCTGACGATCCGGTCCCGCGGCACCACGATGTGCACGCCCTTGGAGGCCCGCACGTGGAACCGGCCGCGGTTGCGGGAGAGCGCCTGCACCTCGTCGGTCCACACCCCGGTCGCGTTGATCACCACGTGCGCGTGGATCTCGGCGGTGCGGCCGTCCTCGGTGTCGCGCACCCGCACCCCGACCACCCGGTCGGCCTCGCGCAGGAAGCCGACCACCTGGGTTGAGGTGCGGAGCACGGCGCCGTAGTGCGCGGCGGTGCGGGCGACGGTCATGGTGTGCCTGGCGTCGTCGACCACGGTGTCGTAGTAGCTGACCCCGCCGATCAGCGAGGAGCGGCGCAGCCCCGGCGCCAGCCGCAGCGCCCCGGCGCGGGTCAGGTGCCGCTGCCCGGGAACGGATTTCGCGCCACCCATGGAGTCGTAGAGCAGGAGCCCCGCGGCCACGTACGGCCGCTCCCAGCCGCGGTTGGTGAGCGGGTAGAGGAAGCGCAGCGGCTTGACCAGGTGCGGGGCCAGGGTGGCTAGCGAGAGCTCACGCTCCCGCAGCGCCTCGCGCACCAGCCCGAACTCCAGCTGCTCCAGGTAGCGCAGCCCGCCGTGGAACATCTTGGAGGAGCGGCTCGAGGTGCCGGAGGCCAGGTCGCGCGCCTCCACCAGCGCCACCCGCAGCCCGCGGGTCGCGGCGTCGAGCGCGATGCCCGCGCCGACGATGCCGCCGCCGATCACGACGATGTCGAAGTGGTCCTTACCCAGCCGCTCCCAGGCGTCCCGGCGCTGGTCCGGGCCGAGGAACTGCGAATCCGGGGTGATGGTCATGCTCGACTCCTTCGGCCGGCGTCGTCCCGCGGGCGTGTTACCCGCTGCCTGCGGGTTCAGGCTATGCGAGCGCGGCCGATCCTTCGCGGCGGCCCGGGCGGTGTCGCGCGGCGCGGCTCACCCGGCCACGCGGCTCACCCGCCGCCGGGCGACTCGACCGCACTGGGCGACCCGACCGGCCACGAGCCCGCAGCGCCCACGCACGACGTTCGCCCGCCACCGTTCCGAAGCTTCGACTGCTACCCGCCGGTAACAAGACCCACCCTAGCCATCTCCGCCGCCCCCCGCGATGTGATGCACGGCGCGCCGGGCATCCAGTAGCCTGCGGGGATGCGTCGCTACGTGGCCGCCATCGATCAGGGAACGACGTCGAGCCGGTGCATCGTCTTCGACCGCGGCGGCGCGGTGATCGGCGTTGCCCAGCGCGAGCACGAGCAGATCTTCCCGCGGCCGGGCTGGGTCGAGCACGACGCCGAAACCCTGTGGCGCAATACCGAAGCCGTGGTCACCGAGGTGCTGCGCGACCTGGAGCTCGGCCCGGACGACCTGGCCGCCGTCGGCATCACCAACCAGCGCGAGACCACCGTCGTCTGGGAGCGCGCCACCGGGAAGCCGATCCACAACGCCATCGTCTGGCAGGACACCCGCACCGACAAGCTCTGCGTCGAGCTCGGCGGCAAGGAGGGGCCGAACCGCTACCAGGAACGCACCGGGCTGCCGCTCTCCACCTACTTCGCCGGCCCCAAGCTGCGCTGGATCCTGGACCACGTCGAGGGCGCGCGGGCCCGCGCCGAGGCGGGCGAGCTCTGCTTCGGCACCATCGACAGCTGGGTGCTGTGGAAGCTGACCGGCGAGCACATCACCGACGTCACCAATGCCTCGCGCACCATGCTCATGGACCTGCGCACGCTGGACTGGGATCCGGAGATCTGCGCCGACTTCGGCATCCCGACCGCCGTGCTGCCCGCCATCCGCAGCTCGTCCGAGGTGTACGCGGTGCCGGAGTCCGGCCCGCTGGCCGGGGTGCCGATCGCCGGCATCCTCGGCGACCAGCAGGCGGCCACCTTCGGCCAGGCCTGCCTGGAGCCCGGCGAGGCCAAGAACACCTACGGCACCGGCAATTTCATGCTGCTGAACACCGGGACCACCCCGGTGGTGAGCAGCCACGGGCTGCTCACCACGGTCTGCTACCGGCTCGGCGAGCAGGACGCGGTGTACGCGCTGGAGGGGTCGATCGCGGTCACCGGCTCGCTGGTGCAGTGGTTCCGGGACAACCTCGGCATCATCGCCTCCGCCGACGAGATCGAGCCGCTGGCGCGCAGCGTCGCCGACAACGGCGGCGCCTACATCGTGCCCGCCTTCTCCGGGCTCTTCGCGCCGCGCTGGCGGCCGGACGCGCGCGGCGTGATCGCCGGGCTCACCCGCTTCGTGAATCGGGCGCACCTGGCGCGGGCGGTGCTGGAGTCCACCGCCTTCCAGACCAGGGAGGTGGTCGACGCCATGCGCGCCGACGCCGAATCACAACGGCTCGGGCTGGAGCTCACCACGCTGAAGGTGGACGGCGGCATGGTGCGCAACGACCTGCTCATGCAGTTCCAGTCCGACATTCTCGGCGTGCCGGTGGTGCGCCCGGTGGTGAACGAGACCACCGCGCTCGGCGCCGCCTACGCGGCCGGGCTCGCGGTCGGGTACTGGTCCGGCACCGACGAGATCAGGGCGAACTGGTCCGCCGACACCACCTGGCACCCGGAGATGGGCGAAGCCGAGCGGGCCGGGCACCTGACCGCCTGGAACAAGGCGGTCGAGCGCACCTACAGCTGGGTCGACTGAGCCGCGCGGCCGAGCCGGGCGACGGCCTCGGTGAGCGCCGCCGCGTCCGAGGTGGTGAAGCACATGCGCAACGCGGAGCGGTACCCCGCCTCGACCGCGAAGGCCGCGCCGGGCACGAAGGCCACGCCCTGCTCGACCGCGGCGGGCAGCAGCGCCGCGGTGTCGGTGCCGTCGGTGAACTCGCCCCAGACGAACATCCCGCCCGCCGCGTCGGTGCAGCGCAGCCGGGCGCCGAACTCCGCGCGGACCGCCCCGACCAGCGCCTTCGCCCGCTGCCCGTAGGCCGCGCGCACCCGGTCGACGTGCCCGGCCAGCCACGGCTCGTCGGCGAGCAGCTCGGCAGCGACCTGCTGGGTGAGCGCCGAACCGCAGAGGTCGGCGCCCTGCTTGAGCAGCTCCACCGCGCGGGCCACCCGGACCGGGGCCACCATCCAGCCAACCCGCAGCGCGGGCGCGAGGATCTTGGAGGCGCTGGAGAGCCGGATGACGTTCCCCCCGTGCGCGGCCACCGGCGCCGGCGGCGGGCCGTCGAACCAGAGCTCGCCGTACGGGTCGTCCTCGATCACCCAGAAGCCGTGTGCGGTGGCGAGTTCCGCGAGCTCGGCGCGGCGCGCGGCGCTCAGGGTGACCCCGCCGGGGTTGTGGAAGGTGCTCACCGTGTGCACCAGGGCCGGGCGCTCGCCGCGGGCCAGCAGCTCGGTGAGCAGGTCGAGCCGCATGCCCTGGTCGTCCAGCGGGATCGCCGCGATCCTGGCACCGGCCGCGCGGAACACCTGTAGCGCCCCGACGTAGGCCGGGTCCTCGACCACGACCAGCGCGCCGGGGTCGAGCAGGACATCGGCCAGCAGCGCGAGCGCCTGCTGCGAGCCGTGCGTCACGAAGACCTCGGCCGTCGGCACCGCGCGCCCCAGCTTGGCCGACTCGCGCGCGGCGAGCACCTCGCGCAGCGGGCCCCAGCCCGGCGAGCCGGTGTACTGCAGGCTGCGCGCGTCGGTGAGCGCCGCCTCGGTCGCGGCCGCGATCCGCTCCCTCGGCATCAGCGCGGCGTCCGGCAGCCCGCCCGCCAGGCTGAGCACATCCGGCCGCTCGGTGAGTTCCAGCAGGTCACGAATGGCGGAGCTGCGCAGCCCGGCGAGCTTCCCGGCCAGCGGCGGAGCGGTTGGCGACATGGCGATACCTCCGTGCGATGTGTTGCCACTGTCGCACGGATTACCAGGATATGAAACCGCGTCTCAGATAGCGGGAATCAGGGCCGGTTGTCGATGGAGTGCACCAGATGTCTGCCCTCCTTGACGACGGTGGTGACGGTCTGCTGGTAGACGGTGGTCGCGCCGTCCGGGCGGTGCTCGGTGAGGTCGACCTCGAAGGTGTCGGTGGCGAGCTCGGTGACGCGCAGGCAGTGCGTGGTGCCGACCGGGATCTGCTCGTCGATGGCGCTCTGGATGACCTGCGCGGAGGAGATGTTGGCCGCGTCCGGGTCGACGTACCTGCGGGCCCGCTCACCGTTGCGCTCCACGTAGAAGGCGTACTGGAAGCCGAGCACAGCGCCCGCGCCGGACTCGGTGGTTCCGGTGCCGTTGCCGACCGTCACCGTGCCGTCCTCGGCGGCCGGGCAGCTCAGCGCGGCGGTGCTCGGCACCGGGGCGGCCACCGCCGGATCGGAGTCGCCGCCGCCGCGCACCGTCATCACGATCACGACCACCGCGACCAGCAGCGCCAGCGCGGCCGCGAGCGCGCCGTACAGGGTGCCGCGGTTGGCGGTCGGCGCCCGCTCGACCACGGCCGAGCCGCCGGGCGCGAGCCTGCGCGCGATGGGGTCGTCGGACCAGGCCAGGCCGTCCGCGGCGACCGGCGGCGGCTTGGGCACGCCGCCCGCCTCGTCCGACCGGTTCCACCACTGCGGCGGCTCGGCATCCGGCTGCGCGGCGGGGGCGGGGGCCACCTGGTGCCGCACGGTCGGGGCCGCCGGGTCGTCCCCGTCGGCACCGGCGCCGAACGGCGCGGACGGGCCCGCGGGCCGATCCCCGGCGCCGGTGACGCCCTCGCCGAACGGCGTGGACGGGGCCGCGGGCCGCGGGGTGCTCCCGGTGCTGCCGCCCGCGGGCAGCAGGCCGCCCGCGGGGCGCCAGCCGACCTCCGGCCGCGACCCGGCGGGCGGCTGCCAGCCCGGGATGTGCCCCGGCCCGATCGGCGCGCCGAAGGCGCTGCCCGACCTGGTGGTCGGCTCGTCCTGGCCGCCGTCCACCGGAGGCCCGAAACCGGAAGCGCCGGAGCCCTTCTCGTCGGCGCCCTCGCTCCCGTGCACCGGCGGTCCGAAGCCGGGCACACGGCCGGACTCGTTGCCTCTGGCATCACCCTCGGAGCCCACACCAATCCTCTCGAACGCACGAAATGGGGCGGCCGCGAACGACCGCCCCACCCCGTCAATCGGTACGTGTCAGTACTGGAGTGAACCACCCCACTGCGTGGTGACGCCACCCACGTTGACCGTCGTCGGCGCGGTGTCGCCCGGCGGCACGATGGGCGGAAGCTTAACCTGCGCGGCCGCATCGAGCGCGGCGGCGCCGCCCGGCTGGGCCTTGATCCAGTCCTCGACCGCCGCCTTGGCCAGGTTGACCTGCGTGGTGTCGAGGACGACGCTGGATTTCGCGTCCGCGAGACCCTCCCCACCGGTGAAACTGGAGACGTGGATCGTGTTGCTGTCGACGAACTCCACCGACACACCCGCCTCGCCGGAGCCGGTGGGGGTGTTGTAGCCGACGGTGCCGACGTAGCCGGCCTCGTTGCTGAAGTGGTGGGTGTTGGCCACGTAGCCGGGGAGCAGCGCGCCGCCGTCGACCGCGGCGCCGATCTCGGCGTGCGGGCCGGTCATCTCGACCACCGGCGCGGCCGGGGCGGCGTCCACCCGCGGCGCCTCCCAGCGCGGCTGCACCAGGGTCTGCGAGGGCGCGGAGTCGGCCTGGGTGTCGCTCTGCGGCGCCTGGCTCTGCGGGGCGGTGCCCGGGCTCGCCTGCGGCGCCGCGCCCGGTGCGGACGGGGTGCCCGCGGGCTGATCCTGCGCGCCTGGCGCCTGATCCGGCGCGACCGCGCCGGGCGCGGTCTGCCCCGGCGCGGGCTGGCCCTCCTGGCCGGGCACCGGCAGCGGCGCCACGCGCGGCGTCGTCACGCCGGGCTGGGTCGGCCGGTTGAGCTTGGGATCGGTCTTGTCCGGCAGCGCCTGATCCTGCTCGGGCGTGGTCACACCCGGCTGGCTCGGCGTCGGCTTGCTCTCCGGCGTCTGCGGCTGCTGGCTCTGCGGGCCGGTGCCCGGCTGGGTGGGGCCCTGCTGCTGCGTCTGCGGCTGCTGCTCGGGCGTCGCGTTGGTGCCCGGCTGGACCGGTGCGGGCGTCGCGGGCGTAGTCGGCTGATCGTTCGGCACTGCCCCCGCCGGCGCCGCGAAGAAGGTGGCCACGGCTGCCGCTGTCGCCAACGGCAGCGAGGTGCTCGCCATCGCTCGCTGCGCCCGGCTCGGCTTACGATGTTTCACTTTTCGCTTATCCCTTTCCGTGCGGGAGGCACACGGCCGTTCCCGGAGGAAACCCCCCAAACCCCGAAACGCCGCGACCAACCCGCCGATCACGTCTCCGCAACGGAGTGAACCACAGTTGTCCGACAGGGGCAATGTGGAGAGTACCGCCCGCGCCAGGTCAACCGCGCTGCCGCGCAACAGTGTTCACGCAGGTGACACCTGCTTTTCGCGGGACGCTCAGTCCAGATCGTCGTGCCGCATGAGCTGTCGCGCGGCCTCGATGACCGAGCCGGTGAGCGAGGGATAGACCGAGAAGGTCTGGGCCAGGTCGTTCACGGTCAGGTTGTTCTGCACCGCGAGCGCGATCGGCAGGATCAGCTCGGAGGCGATCGGCGCCACCACGACGCCGCCGATCACCACGCCGGTGGCCGGGCGGCAGAAGATCTTCACGAAACCGCGGCGCAGCCCGGACATCTTGGCGCGCGGGTTGGTGTTCAGCGGCAGCATGACGGTGCGCGCGGGCGTCTCGCCGTTGTCGATCGCGGTCTGGCTGACGCCGACGGTGGCGATCTCCGGCCTGGTGAAGACCGCGGAGGAGACCGTCTTCAACCGGATCGGGCTGACGCCCTCGCCGAGCGCGTGGTACATCGCGATCCGCCCCTGCATGGCGGCGACCGAGGCCAGCGGAAGCAGCCCGGTGCAGTCGCCCGCCGCGTAGATCCCGGTGACCGGCGTGCGGGAGACCCGGTCCACCCGCAGATAGCCGGCGCGGTCCAGCTCGATCCCGACCTTCTCCAGCCCGAGCCCCTCGGTGTTCGGGGTGGAGCCGACGGTCATCAGCGCGTGCGACCCGGTGACCGTGCGCCCGTCCGAGAGCGTGACCACGATGCCGTCGGCGGTGCGCTCGACGGCGTCCGCCCGCGCGTGCTTGACCAGCTCGACCCCGCGCTCGGCCAGCGCGTCCTCCAGGACCAGCGCGGCATCCGCGTCCTCGCCGGGCAGCACCCGGTCGCGGCTGGAGACCAGCTTCACCTGGACGCCGAGTTCGGTGTAGGCGGAGACGAATTCGGCGCCGGTGACGCCGGAGCCGACCACGACCAGGGTCTCCGGCAGCTCGGCCAGGTCGTAGAGCTGCCGCCAGGTCAGGATGCGCTCGCCGTCCGGCTCCGCGCCGGGCAGCACCCGCGGGCTCGCGCCGGTGGCGATCAGCACCACCTCGGCGTCGACCGTCTGCTCGGCGCCGTCGCCGTCACGCACCAGCACCCGGTGCTCGGCCCGGCCGACCGGCTCCTGCAGCGAGCCGTACCCGGGCAGCAGGGTGACCCCGGCGGCCCGCAGCTTGGAGCGGATGTCCGACGACTGCGCCAGCGCCAGCGCCTTGACGCGCTGGTTCACCTCGGGCAACCGCACCCCGGCCTGCTTCGGGTCGAGGGTGATGCCGAGATCGCGGGCCCGGCGCAGATCGGTGCGGATGCCGGTGGAGGCGATGAAGGTCTTCGACGGAACGCAGTCCCAGAGCACGCAGGCGCCGCCGATGCCGTCCGAGTCGATCAGCGTCACCGCCGCGCCGTGCTGCGCCGCCACCAACGCGGCCTCGTAGCCGGCCGGGCCGCCGCCGATGATCGCGATGCGGGTCATGGGTCACCTCTCGCTGCTGCTGGTCCCGGGATCTCCGGAGCTCCGTGGACAACCGTAATCGGCCGAGCTCGGACCGGCTCGCCAGCCCGCGCGGCGACCCCGCCGCGCCGGATGTCGAGCCGGTCCGCCGGGACCCGGTGGCCCCGGCGGCGACATTGGATACGCTCTCCGGGTGCCGATATACGCCGCCTACGGATCCAACATGGACTCCACACAGATGCAAGAGCGCTGTCCGCACTCCCCGCTGTCGGGAACGGGCTGGTTGGAGGGGTGGCGGCTGACCTTCGCCGGTGACGACATCGGCTGGGAGGGCCCGCTGGCAACCGTCGTCGAGGAGCCGGGTTCGCGGGTCTTCGTCGTGCTCTACGACGTCTCCCCGGAGGACGAGGAGCGGCTGGACCGCTGGGAGGGCTCGGACTTCGGCATCCACCGGAAGATCCGGCTGCGCGTCACCCCGAGCACCGGCAGCGGCTCCGAGCCGGTGCTGGCCTGGCTCTACGTACTCGACGCGTACGAGGGCGGCCTGCCTTCCGCGCGCTACATCGGCGTGATGGCCGATGCGGCGGAGAAGGCGGGCGCCCCCGCCGACTACGTGCACGCGCTGCGGACGAGGAACAGCCGCAACGTCGGGCCGGGCAACTTCTCGGTCTAGCGCCCGGCCTGCAGCACGATATTGGTGAGCACGCGCACGCCGACGGCGAGCGCGCGCTCGTCGATGTCGAAGGTGGGCTGGTGCAGGTCGAGCGGGTCGCCCCGGCCGGACCAGACACCGAGCCGCGCCATCGCGCCCGGCACCTCCTCCAGGTACCAGGAGAAGTCCTCGCCGCCGCCGGACTGCATGGTGTCGGCGAGCGCGCCCGGCCCGAGGTCGTTGATCGCGGCCTCGAACATCCGGGTGGAGCGCTCGTCGTTCACCACCGGCGGCACGCCGCGCCGGTAGTTGAGCTGGTAGCGCACGCCGGTCGGGGCGAGCAGCGCGTCGACGATCTCGCGCACCAGCGGCTCCAGCAGCTCCCAGGTGGCGTGGTCGCCGGTGCGCACCGTGCCGGTGAGCATGCCGGTCTGCGGGATGGCGTTCGGCGCCTTGCCCGCGCTCACCGCACCCCAGACCATGACGGTGCTGGTGCGCGGGTCGATCCGGCGGCTGAGCAGCCCGGGCAGCCCGGTGATGACGGTGCCGATGGCATAGACCAGGTCGCTGGTCAGGTGCGGGCGCGAGGTGTGCCCGCCGGGCGAGTCGAGCACCAGCTCGACGGTGTCGGCGGCCGAGGTGATCGCCCCGACCCTGACCCCGACCCGGCCCGCCTCCAGCCGCGGATCGCAGTGCAGCGCGAAGATCCGCTCGACACCCTGCATGGCCCCGGTGGCGACGACATCGATCGCGCCGCCCGGCATGACCTCCTCGGCGGGCTGGAAGACGAACCGCACGCCGACCGGCAGCTCGGCCTCGGCCAGCGCCAGCGCGGTGCCGAGCAGGATGCTGGTGTGCGCGTCGTGCCCGCAGGCGTGCGAGACGCCGGGCACGGTGGAGGAGAACGGGAGCCCGGTGAACTCCTGCAGCGGGAGCGCGTCCATGTCGGCGCGCAGCCCGATCCGCGGGCCGTCCGGGCCGATGTCGCAGAGCAGGCCGGTGCCGCCGGGTAGGACGCGCGGCGCCAGCCCCGCCTTGGTCAGCCACGTGGCGACGAACTCCGTCGTCGCGAACTCGGTCCTCGATAGCTCCGGGTTCGCGTGGATGTGCCTGCGCCACTGGACCAGGTCCACCTGATGCTCGGCCAGCCACGTGTCAACCACGTTCCGGCCCGATCGCACCAGATGACCGCTCGTGCTCACCGAATGTCCTCCTGTCGTCGAACGAGTCGTTGCAACAGACTGCTCCTGTGTTGCTCATCGCGGGCAACGGCCACGGCGGTACAGGCCAGCGCGACCGCTCCGTCGCGCACCGCGAGATCGGCGGAGGCGGTGACGCTCGCCGCGGCGAACTCCGGCTGGTGCGTCACGGCGCCACCCGCCTCGATGCCGATCACCGGGTGGATGCCGGGGACGATGTTGGTGACGTTGCCCATGTCGGTGCTGCCGAGTGGCCGCTGCGCCTCGAACTCCGGTGGAAGCGGCGTACGGCCCAGGCCGGTGATCTGCTCGCGGTACACGGCGAGCAGGGCCGGATCGGGCGTGAGCTCGGTGTAGGTCGGCGCGAGCGTCCGGATCTCGTGGGTGCAGCCGGTGGCGAGGGCGCCCGCCGCGAAGCAATCCGAGGCCCGGCGCGTCAGATCGTCGAGGGACGCGGAATCGGCCGCGCGGAGGTAGTAGAGCAATTCCGCACGTCCGGGCACGATATTGGGGGCCACGCCACCGTCGCTGACTATACCGTGCAGTTGCTGGCCGGGGCCGAGGTGCTGGCGCAGCAGACCGAGCGCCACCTGGGCGACGGTGGCGGCGTCGCCTGCGTTGCGGCCGCGCTCCGGCGCCGCGCTGGCGTGCGCCGTGCGGCCGTGGAAGAGCACCGAGATGTCGCTGAGCGCCAGCGAGCGCGCGCCGACCACGTCGAACGGGCCCGGGTGCACCATCATGACCAGCGCCAGGTCGTCGAAGAGGCCGTGGTCGAGCATGATCACCTTGCCGCCGCCGCTCTCCTCGGCCGGGGTGCCGAGCACGACGACGGTGAGCCCGAGTTCGTCGGCGACGTCGGCGAGCGCGAGCGCGGCGCCGACCGAGGCGGCCGCGATGACGTTGTGCCCGCAGGCGTGGCCGATCTCAGGCAGCGCGTCGTACTCCGCGCACAGCCCGACGGTCAGCTCGCCGCTGCCGTAGACCGCGCGGAAGGCGGTGGGCAGCCCGGCGACCCCGGTGCGCACCGCGAAGCCGCGCTCGCGCAGCGGTTCGATCGTCCGCGCGGTGCTGCGCACCTCGTCGAAGGCGAGTTCCGGATCGGCGTGCAGCGCATGCGAGAGCCCGACCAGCCGGTCCTTCGCGGCCTCGACCGAAGCAGTTACCCGCGCGACGGAACCGTCGATCGGTGCATCGGTGGAAGGCATGCCGACCAGTCTGGCACTACCCGGGTGGTTACCGCCCGTTCAACCCAGCGTGAGCGGAACGGTTGCGCGCCCGGCTCGCGTCCGAGCGGTCGAAGCGCATGCGCCGCAGGCGCGAGTCTCGACCGCTCGGACGTGAGCCCCCGAAGGCGCGACAATCAAACACCGAAAGCGAGGTTCTCGGGGGTGGTGGGGGTGGCGAGGTCCGCCAGGACGGCGCCGTGCAGGGCACGCTTGATGACGGCCAGGTTCGGCTTACGGTTGGCGGCGAGCCCAGCGGCCTGCTCGACCGCGATGTCGAGCACGCTGTCCGCCCCGGCCTTGGTGTCCACGATCCCCGCCGAGATCGCCTCGTCGGCGCCGAAGCGGTGCCCGGTGGTCATCGCCTTGACCGCGACCTGGTTGGTGAGCCGGTGCGTGAGCAGCGCGTTCATCGCGACGGTGAAGGGCATGCCGAGGTGGATCTCCGGCAGTGACCAGTAGCCGCGGTCGGCGCGCATGACCCGGAAGTCGTGCGACGTGGCGAGCATGGCGCCCGCGCCGAAGGCGTGGCCGTTCACGGCGGCGACGGTGGGCAGCGGGAAGGTGAGCAGCCGCGTGTAGAGCGCGTGCACGCTGTCCAGGTAGCCGTGCATCTCGCCGGGGTTGGCGAAGAGCCAGTCGGTGTGCAGGCCGTTGCTGAAGAACTTGCCGGTGGCGGTGGTGACGAGCGCCGCGGGCCCCGCGGAGCCCTCGACCTCGTCGAGCAGCGCGTTCAGCCGGGCGAGCACGTCCGGGTGGAAGCGGTTCTCCTCGTCCGCCGCGTTCTGCTCCTCCGATCCCAGGTACAGCACGAACACGTCACCCCGGCGCTCCAGATACGGCATGCGGGCAGCGTAACCGGGGGACCTTACCGACGGGTAGCCGAGGCAGGGCGGTGACCGGCGCCACACCGGAGCCGATCCGCGCACCGCCCCCGACTATCGTGACCCCATGCTTGCCGAAGAGGCCGCCGCGGCGATCGCCGAGCGGACAGGGGTAGCGCGCCACCGCGTCGCGGTGGTGCTCGGGTCGGGCTGGCAGGACGCGGCCGCGGAGATCGGAACGCCGACCGCGTCGGTGCCGATGCCGGAGCTACCCGGCTTCGGCATGCCGACCGCGCAGGGCCACGTCGGCACCGTGCACTCGGTGCGGGTCGGCGGCACCGACGTGCTGCTGCTGATGGGCCGCCAGCACCTGTACGAGGGGTACTCCCCCGCCGAGGTGGTCGTCCCGCTGACCGCCGCCGTGGCGGCGGGCGCGGAGACCGTGCTGCTCACCAATGCCGCGGGCGGGATCAGGGACGGCATGGCCGTCGGCGAGCCGGTGCTCATCGCCGACCACCTCAACCTCACCGCCCGCACCCCGCTCACCGGCCCCACCTTCGTCGACCTGGTGAACGCCTGGGATCCGGAGCTGCGCGCGCTGGCCCGCGAGGTCGATCCGAGCCTCGCCGACGGGGTGTACGCCGGGCTGATCGGCCCGCAGTACGAGACGCCGGCCGAGATCAGGATGCTGCGCACCATCGGCGCCGACCTGGTCGGCATGTCGACCGTGCTCGAGGCCATCGCGGCGCGCGCGCTCGGCGTCCGGCTGCTCGGGATCTCGCTGGTCACCAACCTGGCCGCCGGGGTGACCGGGGCCAACCTCTCGCACGCCGAGGTGCTGGCCGAGGGCAATGCCGCCGCGCCGCGGCTCGGCAAGCTGCTGCGCGGCATCCTGGAGCGGCTCTAGATGCTGCGCTTCGGCACCGCCGGGCTGCGCGGCCCGCTGCGGGACGGGCCGGACGGCATGAACGCGGTGACCGTCGCGCGCGCCACCGCCGGGCTGGCCGCCTGGCTGCGCGAGCGCTGCCTCGGCGGCGGGCGCGTCGTCGTCGGCCGGGACGCCAGGCACGGGTCGGCGGAGTTCGCCACGGTGACCGCGGAGATCCTCGCCGCGGCCGGATTCCCGGTGACGCTGCTGCCTGAGCCGCTGCCGACCCCGGTGCTCGCGCACGCGGTGCGCGCCACCGGCGCGGTGGCCGGAGTGCAGATCACCGCCTCGCACAACCCGCCCGCGGACAACGGTTACAAGGTCTACCTGGAGGGCGGCGCCCAACTGGTCGCCCCGGCCGACACCGAGATCGAGCGCGCCATCCTGGCCGTCACCGAGCCGATCCCGCGGACCGCGGTGGCCCCCGCCGACGGCGGTGCGCTCGCCGCGTACCTGGATCGGGTGGCCGGGATCCCGCGGCGGATCGGCGGGCCCGGCGAGCGCGCGCCGGTGCGGATCGCGCTCACCCCGCTGCACGGCGTCGGCGGCGCGGTGGCGCTGCGCGCACTTGCCGCGGCAGGCTTCGACGACGTGCACGTGGTGCCCGAGCAGTTCGAGCCGGACCCGGACTTCCCCACCGTCGCCTTCCCCAACCCGGAGGAGCCGGGCGCGGCCGACCTGTTGCTCGCGCTGGCCGAGCGGGTCGGGGCTGACCTGGCGATCGCGCTCGACCCGGATGCCGACCGCTGCGCCGTCGGCCTGCCCGGCCCGGACGGCTGGCGCATGCTGCGCGGCGACGAGACCGGCGTGCTGCTCGGCGCCGACGTGCTGCGCACCGCCCCGGCGAACGCCCTGGTCGCGACCACCCTGGTCTCCTCCCGGCTGCTCGGCCGGGTCGCCGCCGCGCGCGGCGCCCGCTACGCCGAGACGCTCACCGGCTTCAAGTGGCTGGCCAGGGCCGGGGACGGGCTGGTCTACGCCTACGAGGAGGCCATCGGGCACTGCGTCGACCCGGCCGCCGTCCGGGACAAGGACGGCGTCTCCGCGGCCGTGCTCGCCGCCGACCTGGTGGCGAGGCGCCGCGCCGCGGGCAGCACCCTGCTCGCCGACCTGGATCGCTACGCCGTCGAGTTCGGCGTGCACGCGGGCGACCAGGTCTCGCTCCGGCTCGCCGATCAGGACGCCGCGGCGGCCGTCGTCGCCGCGCTGCGCACCGCCCCGCCGGAGCGGGTCGCGGGCGCGCCGGTGCGCTACACCGACCTGGCCGCCACCCGCGGCCCGCTGCGCACCGACGCCCTCGTCCTCGAGGGCGACGGCGACCGGATCGTGGTGCGCCCCTCCGGCACCGAGCCCAAGCTCAAGTGCTACCTCGAGGTCGTCCGCCCGGTCCCCGACGCCACCGCCCTTCCCGACGTCAGGAAGGCCGCCGCCGAACGCCTGGCCGCCCTGCGCGAATTCTGCACCGCCCTGCAACCCCGCTGAACGGGATCAGCGCGGCCCGAACTGGCGGTCGCCCGCGTCGCCGAGGCCGGGGACGATGAAGGCGTCGGCGTTCAGGCCGGTGTCGATGGCGGCGGTCACCAGCCGCACCGGCAACCCCGAGTCGCCGAGCGTGGCGATGCCCTCCGGCGCGGCGACCACGCAGAGCGCGGTGATGTCCCGCGCCTTCCGCGCCACCAGCAGTTCCAGCGTGTGCCGCATGGAGCCGCCGGTCGCGAGCATCGGGTCGAGCACGAAGACCGGCACGTCGGAGAGGTCCTCTGGCAGCGACTCCATGTAGGGCACCGGCTCGTGCGTCACCTCGTCGCGCGCCATGCCGACGAAGCCGATCCTGGCGTCCGGCACGAACCCCGCGGCGGCGTGCACCATGCCGAGCCCGGCGCGCAGCACCGGGACCAGCAGCGGCGGCGCGGCGAGCCGGGTGCCCTCGGCGATCGAGACCGGGGTGGTGACGTCGAACCGGGTGACCGGGGCGTCGCGCAGCGCCTCGTAGACGAGGATCCCGGTGAGATCGCGCAGCGCGGAGCGGAACTCGGCGTTCACGGTGCGCGCGTCGCGCAGCGTGGTGAGCAGGGCGGCGGCCAGCGGATGGTCCACGGTGTGGGTGCGCATGATGGAACGATAAGGTCGCCGCGGGGAAATTCGGCGCCGAGCCAGGGAACCGGCGGCCGAGCGGGCGCGTCGAAGAGAGTGAATGACGTACTCTGCCTGGGAAACGGATGGGGGGCTGTTATGGACAAGACGTCGGCGGATACCGATGGCATCGTCGCCTACGGTGCGTCCGCGCAAGTCATGGCCGGGGAGATGGCCGCGGCGGGCACGTCGGCGGCGGGGGCCGGGCCCGCGCTGCTCGGCCCGATCATGGGGTTGATCGGCGGTGACTTCATGGCCGCGTACGCCGCGGCGCACGCGGGCCAGGTCGCCGCCATCGGCCAGCTCTCCGCGGTACTGACCAGCATGGGCGGGGCGGCCACGGCCGCGGCGGGCGCCATCGTGGACACCGAGCTCGGCAGCGCGGCCGCCATCGCGCCCGTCGATCCGAACGGGTGAGCGCGTGATCGACATCGACGCACTGGCGAAACCGCTGGTCGACCTGCTGAATTCATTCGGCTCCGGCGTGCTGCCCGCGGGCGGCCCTGCCGACGCGCTACGCGCCACCTCCGCCGCGGTCGACCGGATCCACGAGCTCGGCCGCACCAGCATCAACCAGGTGAACACCGCGTGGGACGGCACCGCCGCCGACGCCACCACCGCCAAGGCGCTCCGGGTGCAGACCTCGGCCGCGACGATCTCGGACAGCAACACCGAGATGGCGACCGTGGTGAACCAGGCCGCCGCCGAGGTGGAGAGCGGGCAGAAGGATCTCAGCGGCATCCTGCAGTCCTTCGTCTCCACCGCCACCGCGCTCGGCCCGGCCATCGCCACCCCGCCCGGGATCACCGCGGTGATCGGCTCCGCCATCGACCACATCAACCAGGCGGTCGGTGTGGTCGGGCGGGTACAGGGCGAGCTGGACACGCACACCGCGAGCATGAGCGGGCTCACGCCGCCGCCATCCACCTCGCTCGCCTCCACCCTCGCCTCGTCCGGGATCCCGCAGCAGCTGCTCTCCGGGGCCAGCGGGCTGGCGAGCAGCGCCGGGTCACTGCTCAGCACCGTGATGAACAACCCGCTGGTCACCGAGGCGTCGAAGGCGGCGACGCCGTCGGCCACCACGCCGTCGCCGAGCACCACGCAGCCGGACACCGGCGCCGCGGCGCCGACCCGCGACGGCGTGGAGATCACGCTGCCGGACGGCAGCAAGGTCGAGGCGCCGAACGAGCAGGCCGCCACCGCGGTGCAGGCCGCGCTCGGCACGGTCGGCACCCCGTACGTCTGGGGCGGCAACTCCCCCGGCGCCGGGCTCGACTGCAGCGGGCTCACCAAGTACGCCTACGGCGAGGCCGGGGTCGAGCTGCCCCGGCTCGCGGCCGAGCAGGGCAGCGGCGCCACCCAGATCTCGGCGGGCGACCTCATGCCGGGCGACCTGGCGATCTGGGACGGGCACGTCGCGATGGTGATCGGCAACGGCCAGTTCGTCGAGGCCGGTGACCCGGTCCAGATCAGTTCGGTGCGAACGGAGAATTCGGGGATGGACTTCTACGGCTTCTACAGGCCGACCACATGAGCGAGCAGCGGGAGCCCGGCGTCCCGCCGGTCACCGTGGCGGCCAGCAGCAATCGCGCGGGCACCATCACGGTGCGCGCCACCGACCAGGGCATGCCGGTGGAGATCGGCTTCGAGCGCAGCGAGTACCGGTACGGCGCGCAGGCGCTCGCCGACGAGATCCTGCGGCTCACCAAGCGCTCAACCATCGCGGCAAAGGCCAAGCGGCGCGAGGCGCTGACCGAGGCGGGCATGCCCGCCGACATCCTGGACCGGCTCGGCCTGCCCACCCGCAACCAGGCGGTGGACGAACTCGACCGGATGGACGACGCGGACACCGGCCCGACGAGCTGGATGAGGCCGGTATGAGCGCGGAGATGGACGCGCTGGTCGCGAAGGCGACCAGCAAGCTGGAGGCGCTGGAGGCGGCGCTGCACGGGCTGAAGCAGGTGCGCGGCCGGTTCGCCACCGAGGACGGCGCGGTCGAGGTCGAGGTGGACAGCGACGGCGCGCTCACCGCGCTGCGGCTCTCCGAGGCCGTCACCGCGCTCTCCCCCGCCGAGGTGGGCAGGCTCATCGTCTGGGCGTGCAGGCAGGCCGCCGAGGAGGCGGGCGGGCAGCGCTCGAAGGTCGTTGCGACACTGAACGAGTCGTTCGCCCCCGAGCCGGCTCCCGGTGCCGCGGCCGGGCCGGGGCAGGCGGGATAGTGCCTGAGCCGGAAGGTCGATAGGCTTCCGCCCATGGCTTCTGGAGACATCGTCCCGATCGAGCTCGGTCTGACCGATGGCGATCTCGTCACCCTCTGGGCACCGCGCTGGCGGGACGGTGACGACGAGTGGGAGGCGTTCCTCGGGCACGAGGACAGCCTGTACGGATTCGAGTCCGTCGCGGAGCTCGCCGCGTTCATCCGCACCGACTCCGACAACGATCTCGTCGAGCATCCGGCCTGGAAGGTCGTGGCCGCGCTGTCCGCGGCGGAGCTGGAGCCGGAGGAGGAGCACAGCTTCGACCTGGTCGGGGTTCCCGAGCTGGCCGCGGCCGACCCGGATTCCGACACCGTCGCCGAGCTGGAAGACACGCTCGAGATGGTGCGCAATATCGGCGAGGTCTGCGAGCTGGACACCGTCACCAAGTTCTTCGGCGGGAACCCGGTGCTCGGCGCGCTGCCCGGCGGGCCGAACGCCTTCACCGGGCGCGACGGCGAGGAGCTCTGGGACCAGATCGGCGCCGCCATCGCCAAGGGCTGGGACAACGTGCTCGACGCCATCGACAGCGTGGTGAAGTCGCCCGAGGTGGATGCCGACGCGGTCGCGGTGGCCGAGGCCGAGCTGCTCGCCGCCGAGGAGAACGTGGTCGACGCCGACGACGCCGCGGACAGCGAGGAGTTCGAGGCCGTCGATCTGACCAAGGCCGACGACGAGGACGCCGACGACAGCGACGACGACGAGGACGAGTCGTTCTGGGCCGAGGTCGGCATCGACCCGGTCAAGATCATCACCGCCGACGGCACCTGGTTCACCCTGCGCTGCTACCTCGACGACGAGCCGATCTTCCTCGGCCGCGGCGGCTCCATCGCGGTCTTCGACTCGGAGCGGGCGCTGGCCAGGCACCTCGCCGACGACCACGAGCACGACCTGGCCCGGGTGAGCACCTACGACGAGGTGCAGACCGCGGCCACCGACGGCTCGCTGGAGGTCGAGGTCACCGACGAGAACGTCTACGTGCTCCCCGGTCTCGGCGACGACCTCGGCGAGGGCCCGCTCACCGTCGACGTCGACCAGCTCGACCTCGCCGTCGAGCTCTTCACCGACGCCGCCGACTACGCCGAGGACGACGCGGTGGAGAAGGCGCTCGCCCCCTCCACCCCGCTCGGCTGGTACGTCTCCTACCTGCTCAACCCGGACCCGACCCGGCTGGCCCCGAGCCCGCCGTTCCAGGCCGAGGCCACCGCGTGGCGCGAGCTGGAGACCTGGTTCGAGACCAAGCTCGACCAGCGGAAGTGAGCCGCTAGCCGAGCATCACCGCGTAGCCCGGCTTGATCACGTCGTCGATGATCTTCAGCCGGTCCGGGAACGGGATGAACGCCGACTTCATCGCGTTGATGGTGAAGCGCTCCAGATCGCTCCAGCCGTAGCCGAAGGTCTGCACCAGCTTGAGCATCTCCTTGCTCATGGTGGTGTCGCTCATCAGCCGGTTGTCGGTGTTCACCGTGACCCGGAAGCGGAGCCGGGCGAGCAGGTCGAACGGGTGCTTGTCCAGCGAGGGGACGGCGCCGGTCTGCACATTGGACGAGGGACAGAGCTCCAACGGGATCCTGGTGTCCCGCACGTACTTCGCCACCAGCCCCAGCTCGGCGTCGGCGACCGAGCCGGGCACGGAGATGTCGTCGGTGATCCGCACCCCGTGGCCGAGCCGGTCGCAGCCGCAGTAGGCCAGCGCCTCGTGGATCGATGGCAGGCCGAATGCCTCGCCCGCGTGGATGGTGAAGTGCGCGCTGTTGGCCCGCATGTACTCGAAGGCGTCCAGGTGCCGGGTGGGCGGGTACCCCACCTCGGCGCCGGCGATGTCGAAGCCGCCGACGCCGCGATCCCGGAAGCGCACGGTGAGCTCGGCGATCTCGCGCGAGCGGGCCGCGTGCCGCATGGCGGTGAGCAGGCAGACCACGGTGATCCGGCCGCCGGCCGCCGCGACCAGCTCCTCGCCCTCGCGGAAGCCGGCCAGGGTGTGCTCGACCACCTCGTCCAGGGTGAGGCCGCGGGCCAGGTGCTGCTCCGGCGCGAAGCGCACCTCGGCGTAGACCACGCCGTCCGCGGCGAGGTCCTCGACGCACTCGCGGGCGACCCGGCGCAGCCCCTCCGGGGTCTGCATGACGGCGACGGTGTGCGCGAAGGTCTCCAGGTAGCGCTCCAGCGAACCGCTGTCGGCGGCATCGCGGAACCAGGTGGCGAGGCTCGCCGCGTCGGCGGCCGGTAGCTCGTCGTAGCCACACTCGCCTGCCAGTTCGAGCACCGTGCCGGGGCGCAGGCCACCGTCCAGGTGGTCGTGCAGCAGCGCCTTCGGCGCGCGGCGGATCGAGGCGAGGGTGAGCGGCATCGGTCCTGTCATGACCCAACGTTAGCCGCCGACCGCGCCCGCGTACGGCTGGTTACCGGCTGTGGCAGTGCTGGTTCACCGGGCGCTCGCCCCCGGGCCGGTTCCGGTTGGCCGCGGCGTCACCGCGCACAGACGCGCTCCGGCCACGCCCGGGTGGCGGCGGGCGGTGTCAGCCGATCCGGTCGAGGATCAGGGGGCCCGCGGGGGTGTCGCCCGCTTCGGGGTCGATGGTGGTGGCGCCGTCCAGTGCGGCGCGGGCGCGGGCGAAGGCTTCGGGGGTGTCGGTGTGCAGGGTGAAGAGGGGGGCGCCCGCGCGGACCCGCTCGCCCGGCTTGGCGTGCATGACAACGCCCGCGCCCGCCTGCACCGGATCGCCCTGGCGGGCCCGGCCCGCGCCCAAACGCCAGGCGGCGTCGCCGACCGCGCGGGCGTCGAGCCGGGTGAGCACGCCATCGGCGGCGGCGGTGACGGTCTCGGTGTGCGCCGCGCGCGGCAGCGCGGCGTCCGGGTCACCGCCCTGGGCGGCGATCATGGCCCGCCAGTGATCCATGGCGCGCCCGGAGGCCAGGACCTCGGCCGGGTCGGCGTCCAGCCCGGCGGCGGCGACCATCTCGCGGGCGAGCGCGAGGGTCAGCGCGACCACGTCCGCCGGGCCACCGCCCGCGAGCACCTCGACCGATTCGGCGACCTCGAGCGCATTGCCCGCGGTGCGGCCGAGCGGGGCGTCCATGTCGGTGAGCAGGGCGGTGGTGCGCACCCCGGCGTCGGTGCCGAGCTCGACCATGGTGCGGGCGAGTACCCGCGCGTCGGCCAGGTCGGGCAGGAAGGCGCCCGCCCCGACCTTGACGTCGAGTACCAGCGCGGCGGTGCCCTCGGCGATCTTCTTGCTCATGATCGAGCTGGCGAGCAGCGGCACCGACTCCACCGTCCCGGTGACGTCGCGCAGCGCGTACAGCTTGCGGTCCGCCGGGGCGAGGCCGGCGCCCGCCGCGCAGATCACCGCGCCGACCGCGGGGTCGGCCAGCAGCTCGCGCATCCGGGTGACCGGGATGTCGGCCTGCCAGCCCGGGATCGCCTCCAGCTTGTCCAGCGTGCCGCCGGTGTGTCCGAGCCCGCGCCCGGAGAGCTGGGGCACCGCCGCGCCGCAGGCCGCGACCAGCGGCGTGAGCGGGAGCGTGATCTTGTCCCCGACCCCGCCGGTGGAGTGCTTGTCCACGGTCGGCCGGGGCAGGTCGGTGAAGTCCATCCGCTGCCCGGAGGCGATCATGGCCGCGGTCCAGCGCGCCGTCTCCCTGCGGTCCAGCCCGCGCCAGACGATCGCCATGGCCAGCGCGGCCATCTGCTCGTCGGCCACCGCGCCGCGGGTGTAGGCGTCGACGACCCAGTCGATCTGCTCGTCGGCGAGCTCGCCGCCGTCGCGCTTGGCCGTGATGATCGAAACCGCGTCGAGTGCCCTCACGCGGCCGAGTGTGGCACAGGGGCGCCGCCCGTGCCGGGCCGCGAAAGCCGCCGTATGGGCGGCGGCTCGCCACCGCGCGCCACGTCGCGTGGGGCGGAGGCTCAGCGCTCCTGCTCGCCGGCGGCGAGATCGTCCGGTCCGAAGGCGTCGGGCAGCAGCTCGCCGAGACGCTTCGGCCCGGACGGGTGGTCGACGAGCAGCTCCGCGCCGCCGTGCTCGAAGAGCACCTGCCTGCAGCGGCCGCACGGCATCAGGATCGCGCCCCTGGAGTCGCAGACCGACACCGCGCGCAGCCGCCCGCCGCCGGTGGCGACGGCATTGCCCACCAGCACGCACTCCGCGCACAGCCCGAGGCCGTAGGACACGTTCTCCACGTTGCAGCCGGTGACCACCCGATCACCGGCCAGCGCCGCCGCGCCGACCGGGAAGCGCGAATAGGGCGCGTAGGCTCGTTCCATGGCGTCGCGCGCACTCGCGCGCAGGGCCGTCCAGTCGATCGTCATCCGCACCCACTTTCGATTTCTCCATTACCGCCGAGTAGCTTTCCGGCCGAACGCGGCAACGCGGTGAGACATTTTCCACATTGCGCCAGTCCGCAATACCGAGCAGCGCATCACCACCCCGCTACCGGAACGGAATGCGGAGAACTCGGGGAACGATCCCGGTTTACTCTCATTTTTCCCTGCGGTACAGGGGATTTGGACCCCGGAACGGGGGCGGGAGCACCCACTCGGGCGGGCCGGAAGCGGGCGTGCGGAGGCCGCACGACAACCCTTTCCGCTGCGACAAAGGTAAGCCTAACTCGAACGGGTGTCGCGCAACGCACGGCACGCCGAATTAGTTCCGGCAAACCCGGAGGATTAGAGTCGATCGCAGAACGGTTCAGTTTCCCGGCGGCGGGCCGGAGCGCAGCCACCTGGGCATTCGCCCCCTCCACGCAGCCGGCGTCGGATCTGTGACCGGGTCCATCAACGACGTTGGAGGCACCGCACGCTATGACCACGATCGAAGCTCCGGCTCAGCCGAAGCGGAAGACGCTGTACCGAGGCGACCCCGGAATGTGGTCCTGGGCGCTGCATCGGATCACCGGCGTCACGCTGTTCTTCTTCCTTTTCGTCCACGTGCTGGACACGGCCCTCGTCCGGGTGAGCCCCGAGGCCTACAACGACACGATCGAGACCTACAAGAACCCGCTCGTCGCCCTCATGGAGATGGGGCTCGTCGTCTGCGTGCTCTTCCACGCGCTGAACGGCGTGCGGGTCATCCTGGTCGACTTCTGGTCACAGGGGCCGCGCTACCAGAAGCTGATGCTCTGGATCATCCTCGGCGTCACCGCGGTGCTGGCCGGCGGCGCCATCGGCCGGATGTTCTTCTACCTCTTCACGGAGCACTGAGATGTCTGCACCCGTCCTCGGCAAGTCCTACGACCGCCCGGCGAGCCTCGATCTGCCGCGCTCGCCGCGCGGCCGGTCCAGCAACAACTTCGAGAAGTACGCCTGGCTGTTCATGCGCTTCTCCGGGCTGCTGCTGATCGTGCTCGTGATCGGCCACATGTCGATCATGCTGCTGCTCGACGGCGGCGTGAAGCGGCTCAACTTCGCCTTCGTGGCCGGCCGCTGGTCCAGCCCGTTCTGGCAGGTCTGGGACCTGTCGATGCTCTGGCTCGCCCAGCTGCACGGCGGCAACGGGCTGCGCACCGTGATCGCGGACTACTCCCGCAAGGACTCGACCCGGTTCTGGCTGAACTCGCTGCTCGCGATCTCGATCATCCTGATCGTCAGCGTCGGCACGTACGTCATCTTCACCTTCGACCCCAACATCAGTTAGGAACAGGCACCCTCGATGACAGACATTCGTCCTGTTCAAGAGCACCGCTACGACGTTCTGATAGTCGGTGCGGGCGGCGCGGGCATGCGCGCGGCGATCGAGGCGGGGCCGCGCGCCAGGACCGCGGTCCTGACCAAGCTGTACCCGACCCGCAGCCACACCGGCGCGGCCCAGGGCGGCATGTGCGCGGCGCTGGCCAACGTCGAAGAAGACAACTGGGAGTGGCACACCTTCGACACCGTCAAGGGTGGCGACTACATCGTCGACCAGGACGCCGCCGAGATCATGGCCAAGGAGGCCATCGACGCGGTGCTCGACCTGGAGAAGATGGGGCTTCCGTTCAACCGGACCCCCGAGGGCCGGATCGACCAGCGCCGCTTCGGCGGGCACACCCGCGACCACGGCAAGGCGCCGGTGCGCCGCGCCTGTTACGCCGCGGACCGCACCGGCCACATGATCCTGCAGACGCTGTACCAGAACTGCGTCAAGCACGACGTGGAGTTCTTCAACGAGTTCTACGCGCTCGACCTGGTGCTCACCGAGACCGACCACGGCCCGGTCGCCACCGGCATCGTCGCCTACGAGCTGGCCACCGGTGAGCTGCACGTCTTCCACGCGAAGTCGATCATCTTCGCCACCGGCGGCTCCGGCCGGATGTACAAGACCACCTCGAACGCGCATACCCTGACCGGCGACGGCATGGCCATCGTGTTCCGCAAGGGGCTGCCGCTGGAGGACATGGAGTTCCACCAGTTCCATCCCACGGGGCTGGCCGGGCTCGGCATCCTGATCTCCGAGGCGGTCCGCGGCGAGGGCGGCATCCTGCGCAACGCCGAGGGCGAGCGCTTCATGGAGCGCTACGCCCCCACCATCAAGGACCTCGCGCCGCGCGACATCGTCGCCCGCTCGATGGTGCTCGAGGTGCTGGAGGGCCGCGGCGCGGGCCCGAACAAGGACTACGTCTACATCGACGTGACCCACCTCGGCGCGGACGTGCTCGAGGAGAAGCTGCCGGACATCACCGAGTTCTCCCGCACCTACCTCGGGGTGGACCCGGTGAAGGAGCTGGTCCCGGTCTTCCCGACCTGTCACTACGTGATGGGCGGCATCCCGACCCGGATCCGCGGCGAGGTGCTGCGCGACAACGAGAACGTGGTGCCCGGGCTGTACGCCGCGGGCGAGTGCGCCTGCGTCTCGGTGCACGGCGCCAACCGGCTCGGCACCAACTCGCTGCTCGACATCAACGTCTTCGGCAGGCGCGCGGGCATCGCCGCCGCCGAGTACGCGGAGCGCTCCGAGTTCGTCGAGCTGCCGGAGAACCCGGCGGCCATGGTGCAGGAGTGGCTCGCGCTGATCCTCTCCGACCACGGCAACGAGCGGGTGGCCGACATCCGCACCGAGCTGCAGCGGTCGATGGACAACAACGCGTCGGTGTTCCGCACCGAGGACACGCTGAAGCAGGCGCTGACCGACATCCACTCGCTCAAGGAGCGCTACGCGCGGATCACCGTGCAGGACAAGGGCAAGCGGTACAACAGCGACCTGCTCGAGGCGGTCGAGCTCGGCTTCCTGCTGGAGCTGGCCGAGGTCACCGTCGTCGGCGCGCTGAACCGCAAGGAGTCGCGCGGCGGGCACGCCCGCGAGGACTACCCGGACCGGGACGACGTCAACTTCATGCGGCACACGATGGCGTACAAGGAGGGCGCGGAGCTGCTCTCCGACATCCGCCTCGACTTCAAGCCGGTCGTGCAGACCCGCTACGAGCCGATGGAGCGTAAGTACTGATGACTGCCGTACTGGACAAGTCGACCCCGGCCGCCGCGCCCCCGGTGCCCGAGGGCTCGACCATGATCACCGTCAAGGTGGCGCGGTTCAACCCGGAGGACGACCTCGGCGCGCACTGGGAGTCGTTCCAGGTGCCGGTGCTCACCACCGACCGGTTCCTGAACGTGCTGACCTACATCAAGTCCTACCTGGACGGCACGCTCACCTTCCGCCGCTCCTGCGCGCACGGGGTCTGCGGCTCCGACGCCATGCGGATCAACGGGGTGAACCGGCTGGCCTGCAAGGTCCTGATGAAGGACATGCTGCCCAAGGACGGCAAGAACATCACCGTCTCCGTCGAGCCGATCCGCGGCCTGCCGGTGGAGAAGGACCTCATCGTGAACATGGAGCCGTTCTTCGACGCGTTCCGCGCGGTGAAGCCCTACCTGATGACCTCGGGCAACGAGCCGACCCGCGAGCGGATCCAGAGCCAGGCCGACCGGGCCAGGTTCGACGACACCACCAAGTGCATCCTCTGCGCCTGCTGCACCACCTCGTGCCCGGTGTACTGGCACGACGGCAGCTACTTCGGCCCGGCCGCGATCGTGAACGCGCACCGCTTCATCTTCGACAGCAGGGACGAGGGCGCGCGCGAGCGGCTCGACATCCTGAACGATGTCGAGGGCGTGTGGCGCTGCCGCACCACCTTCAACTGCACCGACGCGTGCCCCCGCGGCATCGAGGTGACCAAGGCGATCCAGGAGGTCAAGCGGGCCCTGCTCTTCGCCCGCTGAGCCACTCGGTTCCGCGGCGACGGCCGCTCTCGCTCCGCGCGAGGGCGGCCGTCGCCGTCTCACCAGCCGTCCGGCAGCGGGTCCGCGCGCGACCAGCGCTCGCCTGCGAGCACGACGTGGCCGAGGAAGCGGAGCCCGACGGTGCCTGCGGCGGCGCCGAGCACGGTGCTGGCGCGCCGGTCGTCGTAGCTGGGCGAGGGGTCGCCGGACGGGTGGTTGTGCACGACGGCGAAGGCGCGGCCGTCGTGCCTGAGCACGGTGTTCAGGATCTCCCGCACCGGGACGGCGACCTCGTCCAGCGCGCCCTGCGCGACGAAGACCCGGTGCCGCAGCCGGTGCCTGGCATCGCAGACCAGGACCAGCAGCAACTCCACCCGCGCGCCGGTGAACAGCGGAGACGCCACCGCCGCGACATCGGCGGCGCCGGCGAGCACCCGCCCGGGGGCGGCGCCGCGGGCCCGCGCGGCCAGATGGAAGGCGGCGACCACCGTCGACGCCTTGGCGACGCCCATCCCGGTGCGCCCGGCGAGCTCCTCCGGCCGCGCCGCCGCCAGCCCTGCGGGCCCGCCGTACTCGGCGAGCAGGGCGTGCGCGAGATCGATGACACCGATGCCGCGATTCCCCTCGCGCAGCAACAGGGCGAGCAGCTCACCGTCGGTGAGCGCGTGCGCTCCGAGCGCGAGCAGCCGCTCCCGCGGACGCTGATCGCCGGGTAGACCGGCCAACGGTACCGACATCGAACCCCCTCCATGCACGGTGCAGGGTTGCCATGGTGCCAGGGGGTACCGACAGACCGGTCAGCCGTCGAGCACGACCGGTTCGCGCGGAGGAGGCGCGGCGAGCGAATCCGCGGCCAGCCGCTCCAGGTGCAGCAGCGTGCGCTCGTGCACCACGATCCGGCGCAGCGCCTCGTTGACCGTTGCGTTGCTGTTCGACGTGCCCAGGATGGCGGCGGCAGCGGCCAGCAGCCGCTGGTCGAGATCGATCCGCACTGTACGCATGCGTCCTCCTTGTTACATTCGCCATCTTGCGTCATGAGCGCCGCCAGCGCGAGGGCTTCGGTCCGAATCACACACCGCGGCGCGCCCAGCTGAGCAGTGTGTACAGCTGCGGCGGGGCGCGTTGCCGCGCCGGGCCCGCGGTGCTTGCATCGGGACATGTTCACCGAAGCGCAGCTCTACTCGCCGGTGACCCGCGGCGGCGACGGCGCGGTCCGGGTCCGGCTGAGCGCGGAGCACCCGGGCGCGCAGGACCAGGAGTACCGGGCCCGCCGCGACGCCATCGCGGCGCTGGCGCTGGCGCACACCCGGGGCGAGCCCGCCCCCCGGGTGGCCTACACCGAGCGCGAGCACACCGTCTGGCGCACCGTCTCGGCCGAGCTCGCGCGCAAGCACCGCACCTACGCCTGCGCGGAGATCCGGCTCGCGGCGCGGGAATTCGGGCTGCCGACCGACCACGTGCCGCAGCTGGACCAGGTCTCCGCCGCGCTGGCGCCGCTGAGCGGGTTCCGCTACGCGCCCGCCGCCGGGCTGGTGCCGCTGCGGGAGTTCTTCGGCGCGTTCGCGGACCGGGTCTTCCACGCCACCCAGTACCTGCGGCACCACAGCGCGCCGCTCTACACCCCGGAGCCGGACGCGGTGCACGAGATCGTCGGGCACGGCACCCAGCTGGCCAGCGCCAGGCTGGCCGCGCTCTACGTCGCGGTCGGCGCGGCGGCGCGGCGGCTGCACACCGACGCCGCGCTGAAGTTCCTGGCCGACGTCTTCTGGTTCTCGCTGGAGTTCGGGGTGCTCCGGGAGCGCGGCGAGGTCCGCTGCTACGGGGCCGGGCTGCTCTCCTCGTACGGCGAGATCGAGGAGTTCCGCGCGGCCCTGCTGCGCCCGCTGGACGTGGCCGCCATGGGCACCGCGGTCTACGACATCACGCATTACCAGCCGGTGCTCTACTGCGCCCGCTCGTTCACCGAGGTCGAAGAGGTTCTCGGCGCCTTCTTCACCGGCATGGACGACGACACCCCCGCCCGCTGCGCCAGGGACGGACGGCTACCCCTCTGACCGGCCCAGCGGCAGCCCGTCCTCCAGCAGCGCGAGCGCCCGGTCCAGCGCGGTCCAGTCCAGCGGCCTGCCGAGCGCGGTGACGAGCAGCGCCCCGGTGAACGCGCCCGCCGTCACCCTGACCTCCTCGTCGTCCGGGTCGCGGCCGAGCCGCTCGGCGAAGAGCCCGCTCAGCATGTCGATCCCGCGCTCGAGCTCCAGCGCGATGGCCGAGCGCAGCTCCGGGGTCCGGTAGAGCAGGTCCTGGCGCTCCCGCTCGAAGGCGAGGTCCTCCGGCGGCACCGAGCCGATGACCGTCGCCATGGCCGCCCGGAACGCCGCGAACAGGCTCAGCCCCTGCGGCTGCGCCCGGTACTCGGCGATCAGCGGGGCATCCAGGTCGTCGGCCAGGATGAGCTGCTCCTTGGCCGGGAAGTAGCGGAAGAAGGTGCTCGGCGAGACGTCGGCGGCGGCCGCGATCTGCTCGACGGTCGTCTCCGCGTAGCCCTGCTCGCGGAACAGCCGGAAGGCCTGCTCGCGAAGGGTGCGGCGGGTGCGTTCCTTCTTGCGTTCGCGCAGTCCGCGCACCGCGATGTCATCGGCCATGCCCCGATTCTGACGGATCGGCGAGCCGCGGCGCGGCGCGCCCGGGCAGCACCCGCAGCGCCACCGGCGCCGCGACCAGGCAGAGCAGCGCGCAGAGCGCGAGCATGACGCCCATCCCGGCGACGAAGGCGGCCTGGACCCGCTCCAGCAGCGCGGCGTCCCCGAGCTGCCGCGCCACCGCTACCCCGGTATTCACGCTCTCGTCGACCGGCGGCCGGTTCGCGGCGCCGAGCTCCGACCGGTAGACCGCGGCGAGCACCGCGCCGAGGAAGGCGACCGCGATCGTCCCCGCGGCCTGGCGCAGCGCCTGGATCAGCGCGGAGCCCGCGCCCGCGCGATCGCCTGCGAGGTCGTCCAGCGCCGCCGCCATGGCCGCGGGCAACGCGGTGCCCATGCCCGCGCCGGTCAGCGCCACCCACAGCGCCACGAAGCCGAACCCGCTCGCCACCGAGGTGCAGGCGCCGAGCCCGAGTCCGAGCCCGAGCAGCCCGAGGCCGAGCCCGACCGTGCGCGCGGTGCCGAACCGGACCCGAAGCGCATCGCCCGCCCGCGACCCTGCCAGCAACCCGGCGATCAGCGGCAGCAGCCGCAGCCCGCTGCCGAGCGCGTCCACCTCCAGCACCGCGCGGTAGTACTGCGGCAGCGTGAAGAACAGCCCGAACAGCCCGAAGGTGATGACCACCGCGAACACCGAGCCCCAGCGGAAACCGCTGCGCCGGAACAACTCCAGATCGGCCAGCGGGTACGCGGCCCGCCGCTGGTGGTACACCAGCGCCACCAGCAGGGCGGCACCGGCGACCGTGCCCAGCCAGCCGAGCGGGTCGGCGAGGCCGTCCTCGCCGAGCCGGATAAGACCGTAGGTGAGCGCGAGCATCCCGGCGACGGAGAGACCGGTTCCCGGCAGATCGATCGGGCGCCGCCCCGGATCCCGCGACTCCGGGACCAGCGCCGCCACCGCGGCCATGCCGATCAGCACCACCGGCACGTTGATCAGGAACACCGAGCCCCACCAGAAGGTGGTCAGCAGCCAGCCGCCGAGGATCGGGCCGAGCGGCAGCCCGATCGCGGTGGCGGTCACCCAGATGGACATGGCCCGCGCGCGCTCGGCCGGATCGGCGAAGAGCACGGTCACGGTGGCCATGGTCATCGGGATCATGGCGGCCGCGGCGATCCCGAGCACCGTGCGGGCGGCGATCAGCTGACCGGGCGAGTCCGCGTAGGCGCAGGCCACCGAGGCGAGCCCGAAGAGGAGCAGCGCGCCGAGCAGCAGCGAGCGCCTGCCGTACCGGTCACCGAGCGCGCCCGCGGGGAGCAGGACGGCGGCCAGCGCGAGCGTGTAGGCGGTGGAGAACCACTGCAGTGCAGCGCTTCCCGCGCCGAGGTCGATGGCGAGCGTCGGCAGCGCGACGGTCAGCACCGTCATGTCCAGGCCGATCACGGTCATGGCCAGCGCCATCGCGCCGAGCGCGGACCAGCGGTGGGCAGCGGAGCGGGGCACAGCGTCTCCAAAAGTGGCAGTTACTATTTTTTGACAGTCTCTACCAGTTTTTTCGAGCTGTCCAGACCTCGATACGCTGCTCCCTGATGAACACTCGCGACCCGTGGCGCGCGGTCGCCGCGGTGCTGGCCACCGCTGCCGTGCTCGCCGGCGCCGTGGCCGCGCCGGCCATCGCCCAGCCCCCCGCACCGCCGACCACCACCCCGTTCAGCACGCCGGACACCGGCGACTGCGCGCAGCGGACCAAGCCGCCCGCCCCGATCGACGCCTCCGAGGTGCCCGCGCCGGGCGAGCGCGCGCCCGAGCCGCTGCCGGTGCCTTCGCCTGCCATCGGCGGTAAACGGATGGCGGAATGCGGTGTCGTACTGCCCGATTCGGCCGGATCCGTGCCCGCCGAGATCTCCGCCACCGCCTGGGTGGTCGCCGACCTCGACACCGGCGAGGTGCTCGCGGCCAAGGACCCGCACGGCCGCTACCGGCCCGCGAGCACCATCAAGGTACTGCTCGCCACGGTCGCGCTGCGCGCGCTGAAGCTCGACACCGTTGTCACCGGCACCGCCGCCGACGCCGACGTGGAGGGAACGCGGGTCGGCATCGGCCCCGGCGGGCGCTACACCAACCGGCAGCTGCTGCAGGCGCTGGTGATGGCCTCCGGCAACGACGCCGCGCACGCGCTCTCCGCTCAGCTCGGCGGCGACCAGGTCGCGGTCGCGAAGATGAACGACCTGGCCCGCTCGCTGCGGGCGCTGGACACCAGGGCCGCGACGCCGTCCGGGCTGGACGGGCCAGGCATGAGCACCTCCGCCTACGACCTGGCGGCGCTCTTCCGCGAGGCCATGACCGAGCCGCGATTCGCCGAGTTCATCCGCACCGAGCAGATCGACTTCCCCGGCTTCCCGCCGGACCCGCGCATCCCCGGCGACCCCGACCACCCCGGCTTCGTGATCGGCAACGACAACCACCTGCTCTACAACTACGAGGGCGCGCTCGGCGGCAAGACCGGGTTCACCGACGACGCCAGGCAGACCTTCGTGGCAGGCGCCGAGCGCGGCGGCCGCAGGCTGGTGGTGACGCTGCTCAAGGCGGATGTCCTGCCGCTGCGGCCTTGGGAGCAGGCGGCTCGCCTGCTCGACTACGGGTTCGCCGTGCAGCGGGGGGCGGGGGTCGGCGCCCTGCCGGACGCGTCCGCCGCGCCGTCGAGCGGGGGTCCGACGCTGGCCGCGCCGCCTGCGGGCGCCCCCGGCGATCGCGACATGCCCCGCACCGGCAGCGATGCCCGCGACCGCGCCCGGATCTTCTTCATCGCCGCGGGCGTCTTCGTAGTGCTGGCCCTGCTCGTCGCAGCCCGCAGCGTCAACCGCCGCAGGCGCTGAGCGACCTCAGCGCCTGCGCAACAGCCAAACCCCGAGCGCGGCAAGCGCTCCCGCGCCGAACCAGGCAGCCCCTGCCGCGGCCGTGGTCCCTGCGGGCCCGACCCGCGGCTCGATGACGGCGGGCGCGGGCGCCGCAATCACCACCTCGCGCTCGTTCTCCCGAGCGGTCGCCGCCCACGCCGTCGCGAAGAGCACGATCCGATAGGTGATGTAGCTGAACACCATCAGGCCGATGATCGACCCGAAGGTCGCCCCGGCCGGACTGCTCAGCACGGTCTGCAGGTAGAGCGAGGCCACCAGCTTGAACACCTCGAACACCACCGCCGCGATCGCCGCCGCCTTGGCCGCGCTCTTCAGCGTCACCGGCTCGCGCGGCAGCCGGGCGATGATCCAGCAGAACACCGCCCAGGAGGCGAGCGAGCCGAGCACGATGCCGATCAGCACCAGCAGGAACCGCGCCCCCGGCAGCTCGGAGAGCTTGAGAAACCGCAGCAACCACTCGCCGAGCCCGCTGGAGGCCAGCCCGGAGAGCCCGAGCGAGACCGCCATGGCCAGCCCGAGCCCGAGCAGCGCGACGAAGTCGGAGAGCTTGGTGGTGAACCAGTTCCCCTCCTCGGTCTTCTGGTCCCACTGCTCGGTCAGCGCCGCGCGCAGGTTCGCCATCCAGCCGAGCCCGGTGTAGACGCCGGTGAGCAGCCCGAGCACACCGACCGTGCTCCGGGACCGGATGGCCTGGTCGATCAGGTCGTTGAGCTGGTCGCCCATCGAGCCGGGGACGTTCTCGATGACCTTCTCCTGCACCTGCCCGAGCAGGTCGGGGTTGCCCGCGAGCACGAACCCGGCGACCGCGAAGGCCACCATGAGCAGCGGGAAGAGCGAGAGCACGGTGAAGTAGGTGATCCCGGCGGCGTAGTAGTCACCGCGCTGCCGCTGGTAGCGGCCGCCGGCCCGGACCAGGTGGTCCAGCCACGGCCTGGCCTGGACGCGCCGCTCGATCCCGGCCTTGGTGTCGTCGATCACCTGCATGGTCTCGCCCCTCGGCTCGGCCCCCGCGCTTACTCACCGAGTGAGCAGCCCCACCCGATCGTAAACCTGTGCGAGCGTGTTGCCGGCGATCTCGCGCGCCCGCGCGGCACCGGCGGCCAGGATGCGGTCGAGTTCGCCCTGATCACTCAGGTACTCGTCGACCCGGGCGCGGAACGGGGTGACGAACTCGACAAGGGCCGCGGCGACGTCGGCTTTCAGGTCGCCGTAACCCTTACCCTCGTAATCCTTCTCGAGGGTGTCGATCGGGGTGCCGGTGACCGAACTCAGGATCACCAGCAGGTTGCTGACGCCCGGCTTTGCCGCCTGGTCGAAGCGGATCTCGCGCTCGGTGTCGGTGACCGCGGAGCGGATCTTCTTGGCCGTCACCTTCGGGTCGTCCAGCAGGTTGATCAGCCCGGCGTCGGTCGAGGCCGACTTGCTCATCTTGGCGGTCGGGTCCTGCAGGTCGTAGATCTTGGCGGTGCCCTTCACGATGTGCGCCTCCGGCACGACGAAGGTCTTCTTGAAGCGGGTGTTGAAGCGCTGCGCGAGATTCCGGGTCAGCTCCAGGTGCTGGCGCTGGTCCTCGCCGACCGGCACCTGGTGCGGGCGGTAGAGCAGGATGTCGGCGGCCATGAGCACCGGGTAGGTGAAGAGCCCGACGGTGGTGTTGTCCGCGCCCTGCTTGAGCGACTTGTCCTTGAACTGGGTCATCCGGCTCGCCTCGCCGAAGCCGGTGATGCAGCTCAGTACCCAGGCGAGCTCGGCGTGCTCGGGCACCTGGCTCTGCACGAAGAGCGTCGACTTCTCCGGGTCGATGCCGATGGCGAGCAGCTGCGCGGCGGCGCCGCGGGTGCGGGCGCGCAGCAGCTTCGGGTCCTGGGGGACGGTGATGGCGTGCAGGTCGGGGATGAAGTACAGGGCGTCGTACTCGTCCTGCATGGTGACCCAGTACTGCAGCGCGCCCAGGTAGTTGCCGAGGTGGAACGAGGAACTGGTCGGCTGGATCCCGGAGAGCACGCGCTGTTTGCGCTCACCGGGCTGCGCGGGACTGGACATGCCCCGATCTTCGCACGCGGCATCAAGCCGAATTCCGGGTGTCCACCCCCGGCATGCTCGGCCTTCCGGTGCGCACCAGCTCCTGCTCGCGCTTCGAGACCAGCCTGTACATCGGCGCGCTCGGCCCGGCCAGCGTGGAGCGCAGCACCGGCGGCAGCAGCGGCGGGCGCAGGTGCGCGGCGCGCGCCGCCCGCACCAGCGCGCGGTACCCGGCCTCCTCGCGCAGCCCCCAGCGCATCCCGTACAGCTCCCTGATGCGCGGCGGCAGGCTGCCCTGGACCAGCAGGAAGAAGCCGGAGGTGACCTGCTGCAGCGGCGGCCGCTGCGGGTACGGCACCTTCTGCCCGGCCAGGTAGGAGCCGACCAGCTTCGCCTCCTCGGTGAGGAACAGCTCGTCCGAGGCGAGGTAGCCGTCGAAGTACGCGCGGAAGCCGCGGTAGCTCGCGGGGGCCGCGCCGCGCGGCATGCCGAAGAGCTCGCCCCAGCGCACATAGTCCTGGTAGAGCCCCTCGCGCTCACCCTCGGTGAGCCGGTGCACCAGCAGGTCGTACATGACCTCGGCGGAGTCGAAGGTGAAGGCCATGGTCAGGAACATCAGGTGCGGGTCGTTCGCGGAGTACGCGGTGCCCGCCGGGTGGTGTGCGCCCGCGTCCTCGGGCAGCGCGCCGCGCACCGGGGCGTGCCTGCGCGCGGTGTAGGCACGGGCCCGGTCGGCCTCGTCCTTCGTGCCGAGGAAGACCGCCTCGAAGAGCCTGCCGGTGAGCGCGAGCCGGGTGTACGGGGTGGCCCGGTGCGCGGTGTTCTCCGCCGTGCCGACGTAGAGCAGCGGGTTCACCGCGCCGACGACGAGGGCGCGCTGCCCGTACGTCAGGCCGACGATGCGCTTGCTCATGACCCGCCTGGCCATGGAGCTGTCCGCGAAGTATCCGGTGCTCATCGGGGGTGCCGCCTTCCGTTCGTGGCATCTGGCAAGATGATCCCCCAGATTATGGTCCGGGGCAAGCGCGCGGAGCCGGAACACGGCCGTGTCAGAATCGAGACTGTGACAGCCCAGCGGACCTACGGCGGCGTCTCCGCCGACGAGCGGCGGGCGCAGCGGCGATCGGCCCTGCTCACGGCGGCGCTGGAGATCATCGGCACGCACGGCCTCGGCAAGCTCACCGTCTCCGGGCTGTGCACCGCGGCCGGATTGAACGAGCGGTACTACTACGAAAGCTTCGACAGCAGGGACGCGGTGCTCACCGCGCTGATCGACGGCATCGCCGAGGAGCTCGCCACCGCCATCCTGACCGCGCTGCGCACCGCCCCCGACGAGCCAGGCGCCAAGGCGCACGCCGCCATCGCCGCAGGCATCCACCTGCTCACCGACGACCCGCGCAAGGCCGAGGTCGCGCTGATCGCCGGCATGGCGACCCCCGAGCTGCGGGCCCGCACCAACGCCACCGTCCGCGCCTTCGCCCGCCTGGTGGCGGCCCAGGGCGGCGACTTCTACGGCGTCACCGACCCCACCTCGGACCCGCTCATCGACTTCCGCGCCACCTATCTGGTCGGCGGCCTAGTGCAGACCCTGACGGTCTGGCTACAGGGCGATCTGACCATGTCGAAGGAGCAGCTGATCGAGCACACCACCGAGGTGTTCGTGCTGCTCGGCGAAGATCTGGCGCGCCGCTTCAGAGCGTGAGCGGCACCGCGCGCACCGGGGCGGGCTCGCCCTGCAGCACCACTCGGAACTGCACGTCTTTTCGCACCCAGTACTCGGCGCCGTCCCGCATGGCTTCAGCGAACCACGCGCGCTCGGTGGGCTGCTCGGCCAGCAGTTCCGCCGAATCCCTGATCACCGCCAGGTACCCCTTCGCCGCACCGAGCGTTTCGTCGAGGTCGCGCAGGCACTCGTCGAAGGCATCCTTGTTCGCGCCGAAGTAGTACGGAAACTGGAAGGCGGCGGCGAACTCGTCGAACACCCCTTTGATCGTGCGCATCCGGCTGCCACGCAGTTCGCGCACCACGAAACCGGCCGGGGCGCGGTGCCTGACCTCGCTGAACTCGGCCGGGTCGACCGCCAGCGAACCGAGCGGGGGGTGTTCCTGCGTCAAGAAGCGGGCCAGCGAGATGGGCCTGGTCATCAGCGCATCCTCGTGAAGGTGGCGTAGTGGTCGCCGGTGTACCAGGCGGTGCCGTCGCTGCCGGTGACTATTCTTTCGGCATCGCGGGTCCGGTTGCGCTGCTTGGGGTTGACGTCCCACTCCTGGTAGGTGACAGGTTTGCCGTCGGTGCCGGTGCGCGGCAGGGTGCCCTCGCGGTTCTGCCAGCGGTCGCCGCCCTTGGTGCCGGGGGCGTTGGCGGAGTCGGGCCAGCGGCCCGAGTCTATTTCTCTGAGGGTGTCGTAGGCGTGGGCCGGGACGTCCGGGGCCTGGGCGGTGACCGGGGCGTTCCGTTCGCCGGTCGCTGTCGTGGATTTCGCCGGTTGCGTCGTTGTCGCTGCCACCGAGGGCGAGGCGCTGCCCTGGTCGTCGCCACCGCGCGCGAACAGTCCGACCAGGACGATCACGACCAACCCGCCGAGCGCGATCAGCACCTTGGTCAGGGGGCTTCTGCCCTTCTGCGCCTCGCTCATCGGTGCTGCTCAGCGCTGCGGCTTTTCGTCATGACACAGGAATCTACGTCACCCGGTCACCGGCTGATGTACTCGCGATAGGGGATGGCCAGCCCCGCCGGTTTCCCGTCTGCACCGACCAGGTTGTAGACGACCCGTTCATTGTCGATGAGCCACCAATCATCGGGTGGCACCTCTCCGGCCAGATGCCGCGGCAGATATCGAATGACCTCACCCGCCGCAGTGTTCGAATCGGTAACCGACAGCAGCCAGCGGTGATAGTCGGTGTGCGGGACGGTGACAACCCGTTCGGTGGGCACGGCATAGGCGTTCCGGACCTCGAGGTGGAACGCCTCCGCCCGGCATTCGCCCAAAAGGGCGGTCCAATCCGGCGGCTCAGGCTGTAGATCACGCACCGAACCTCACCCCAGATAAGGGCTCGGTCGCTGCTCGGCGTGATGCCGCAGTCGAATCCGGACAGTATCGTGCACAGGCAGCGCTTCCAGCTCTTCGAGACCGAGGAACTTCACTTCCGTCGACTCGTCGGATACCGAGATCTCCCCGCCGATCACCTGGCCGTAGTACACCACCGCGAACTCTTGCCTGACCTCGCCATCCGCGTGTGCGATCACGTGCGCGGGGTCGGTATAGATGCCGAGCAGCCCGGTGATCGTTATTTCGAGCCCGGTTTCTTCGCGGGTCTCCCGGACCGCGCACTCTCCGAGTGTCTCGCCCACTTCCATGATCCCGCCGGGAAGCGACCAGTTGCCCGAGTCACCGCGGCGCTGCATCAGCACGCGTCCGCACTCATCGGTGACCAGTGCCGCAGCCCCCGGCTTCAGCGAATTCGGAAGTGGCGCGTCCGGGTCTCGGTAGTGATCACGCCGTGCGCCCACTCGCGAATCCTTCGTCGATGTGACACTGCCGCGCACTGCCCGACTACGCCGCGATACCGACTTCATCGCACAGTCGCCGAATATCGGTGCGCAACCCCGATGGCGGATTCTTCCGCAACCCGTGCAACATCTCCCGCGCGAAACCGTTGTACCGAATCGTCTCGGGCGCGGTTTGTGCCGCCTTGTCCAGCAGCGCGAATGCGACCACGTGTTCAGCACGCTGCGTGTGTGCTCGCGCCACCTCGATGAAGTGGCGGGATCGTCGCGGCACCGACGCGATGCCGCCGGCGTCGAAGCTGTTCGCTGCCCGCACCGCTTCTCCGGATCGTCGCAATTCCACGCCGAGGGTCGTGGCGTGTGCTGCCATGACCGGCATCGAGAACGAGGTCTGGACGTGCCGATAGTCAGCGCCGAGCGCACTGGCCACCCGATCGGCCCTCTCCCAGTACGCCCATGCTTCACCATGCCGACCGCGGCGAGCGTGAACGTAGGCGAGTTCGGCGTCCAGCGCCCCGGCGATGCCGCGCCAATCGTTCAGCGTGTTGTCGCGATCGAGATAGGGAGCGATTCGTTCACCCGCTGTCCGGGCGAGGCCGATCGCTTCCTCCCAACGCCCCGAATCCCGCAGCGCCTGGACCATCGCCCAGGCGCCACAGGCGATGACGTAGGGGTCGTCGGATTCGTACCCCTCGTTCAATGCCCGGTCGGCGACGAGCCAGACCAGCTCAGGGGCGGGTTGATAGGCGACGTAGAAATCCGCCAGTTGATAGACGCCCGCAAGTACCCGGCGTGCGGATCGGCGGTTCGGTCCGCCGGCTCGTACCGCGCCCTGCGCGTCCCGGATAAGACCGGGTAACAGGGCACCCAGTTGTGTTCTGTGATCCGGGCTGGAATGGCGAATCGTCCAAGCCTGATTCAGGCGCACCGCCAGGTGCCCCACCGATTCCGGTCGTGACGCATTGTGCATTCGGTAATCGGTGAGCGCCTGTTGCACGTCGGTCAGTGCCGCATGTCGTTCGCCGGCGAATACGCCGACGGGGACCGCGTAACCGTCTCCGGTCAGCTCAGCCAGGTCTTTGATTTCGAGCGCCCGGGCAATGCGGAGCAGCATCGGTAGCGCCGGGGTCTTGATACGGCCGTTCTCCACGGCCTTGACCCACTCGGCGGACCGGCCGAGAAGTCCGGCCAGCACCGGCCTCGACATGCCCCTCCGTGTCCGGAGCCGTTTGATTCGCATCCCGATCGGGAGTTCGTCGATTGTCATTGTGGGACCACCTTCCCGCCTGGCGTCACCTCGCATCAAGGGTATCGGCTCCGTGGGGGGTAGGAAATGTACCCCGCGCAGGTGCCCGGACTTCCTACCGTCTTTCCCCAGCGCTCGGCACCGGTGTCCGTTCCTGGTGTCGAGCGCGAACCAGGCAGCGAAGGGGGAGCTGATGAGAAGGTCATTGCCGCAACGTGTTCCGTTTCCTCGGATACGGGGGCAACACCGCGCTGTCTCAGCGGAGACGTTGGAAGCCGTCGCAGTCGCGCTCCGCAACTGGGAGGGGCCGACTCCCGGCGGGCGAGAACGTCCCATGCTGCCGATGCCCGCCTCTCCGGCGCCCGACGAGCCGGATGTGCACCTGAGCATCCGGCTCGGCGGAATACCGCTGGACTACATCGCCTGCCTGACGGCGGCGCTGATCTTCGTGCAGGAGCACGCGGAACGCCGGTATGTGGATGCGGTGCGGGTGGACAGCGACTGCGCTCCGCAGTTTCGCCGTCTGCCGAACGAACGGCTGTACCTGATCACCTAGGAGGTGCGGCTTCCCGCCAGGGCCGTGCCGGTCCGGGTGCCGGGGATCCCCGGAAGCTCGCTGAATCCGACCGTGACCGGGGCATGATCGGACCACCGCTCGGCGTAGGTCGCCGCCCGCTCCACGCGCGCGGACTCCGCGAAGTGCGCGACATCAGGGGTCGCGAAGACCGCGTCGATGCGCCAGCCGGTGTCGTTGTCGTAGGCGCGGCCGCGGTAGGACCACCAGGAGTACGGGCCGTCACCCTCGGGGTGCAGGGCGCGGACGACGTCCACCCACCCGTCGGCGAGGAGTCCGTCGATCCAGGCCCGCTCCTCGGGGAGGAACCCGGACGACTTGCGATTGGCTTTCCAAGCCTTCAAATCCTGCTCGGTGTGCGCGATATTCCAGTCGCCCGCCACGACAGCGGCACCGCCGCGAGCCGCCAGGTGTGCGCCGAACTCGGCGAGGAAGCGGAACTTCTCGTCCTGGCGCGGGGTGCCGACGTCGCCGGACGGGACGTAGACGCTGGCGACGGTGAGCCCGTCGAAGTCCGCCTCGACATACCGGCCGGAGCCGTCGAATTCCGCACTGCCGAAGCCGATCCGAACCGCGTCCGGCGCGCGCCGGGAGAGGATCGCGACGCCGGCGCGGCCCTTCGCACCGGGCTCGGCGTTCGCCAGGTGCCACATCCCGAGCGCGGGGGCGAGCGCGGCGCGGGTCTGGGCGTCGGTGGCTCTGGTCTCCTGCAGGCAGACGACGTCGGCCTCGGTCGCGGCCAACCACTCCAGCAGCCCCTTGCCGGTGGCCGCGCGGACGCCGTTGACGTTCACCGTTGTGATGATTCCTGGCACCCGAAAACCGTACAATGCTGGTCACACGTACGTTCCCGGCGCCACACCCGGCACCGGGCGTCCGCGGGAGCCTGCCGCACCGGCGGGCTCCGCAACCCCGGAGCCGACCGGCCCCGGCGAACGACCCCCGGGCGTCGCGACACCGCCGTCACCGCCCAGGAAGGGGTGCCGACGATGTCGTCCGACACCGGATCTTTCCGCCGCACTTTTCCGCGCGCCACCTTCGTCCGCCGCCGCAGGGTCCCGCTCGACGCGGTCGTTCCGGACACCGCGGTGCTTGCCCCCGCCGCCGGCGATCCGCTCCCGGCTCCCGCTGGGACTACCCCACCCGGCGCGAGCACCGTCCACGCCGACGTGCGGCAGGTCGCACTGCGCACCACGGCTCCGGCGCCGAGTCTGCCGACGGTGATGCCCGACGAGGAACCCCTGACCCGCCCCTCCGGCACCCGCCGGGTGACGACGCTGCCCGTGCGCCCTGCCCCGGAACCCGCACCGAAACCGAAGCGCCCCATCCCCGCTCGCCCGCAACCCATCGCGGCGATCAACCTCGGCTCCGGCGACCCGCTGCTGCTCCTGCACGGCTTCCTGCTCTCCCCGCACTGCTGGGAGCAGGTGGCGGCACGGATGGCGGCGCGCTGCGAGGTCTTCGCGCCCGCACTGCCGGGCCACTGGGGCGGCCCGCCGGTCGACGGCCCCCTCGACGTGGGAAAACTGGCCGACGAGATCGAGCGGATGCTGGACGAGAAGGGCTGGCGCACCTGCCATATCGCGGGCAATTCACTCGGCGGCTGGATCGGCGCCGAGCTGGCGCGGCGCGGCCGGGCCCGCACGCTGACGCTGATCGCCCCCGCGGGCGGCTGGGGCTCGCCGAGCCTGACCCAGTTCCGGGTGGGGCTGAAGTTCCTCGCGCTGGTCCCGCTCGCCGAGGCGGGAAAGCGGATCGGGGTGCGGCCGATGGACAACCCGGTCGTGCGAAGGCTGGCCGGGTACGCGCTGGCCAAGCACCCCGGCCGGATCGCGAGCCGGGATTCGAGCGCCGCCGTGCAGGCCGTCCTGCAGTGCGCGGCCATGGTTCCCCTGCTGCTCGGCGGCGTGCGCCACCCCGCGCTCCCCGACCTCGCCACGCTCGGCACCCCGGTGCGGCTGCTGCTGGCCGAGTACGACCGGGTGATCCCGAACCGGGTCTACGCCCGCCGCTACCTCGCCGAACTCCCCGACTCCGCCGACCTCATCCTGGTCAACGGCGTCGGCCACGTCCCCATGCTGGAGGCGCCGGACCGGATCGCCACGCTCATCGCCGAGCACGTCTACGCCAGCCGGAGCCGCCTCAAAGCCCTGTAGCTACTCGTCCTCGCCCCGCGCGCGGCGCTCGTAGGCACTGCGCGCGGCGGTGTCGACATCGTCCAGGAAGACCTTCTCCAGCCCGAAGGCGTGCGCGAGGTACTCGCTCACCTTGGTCGGCAGGAAGTACTGCGAGGCAACCAGCGCCCCGGCCAGCTTGGTGACCGCGACCCGGCGCTTCGGCTTGGCGATCAGCCCGGCGACCGCCGCCGCGATGTCCTCGGGCTCGGCGTTCTTCATGCCCTTCGCGCCCGCGGTGCCGGAGACCAGCTCGGTATTGGTGAAGGTCGGGAGCACCGCGGAGAACTCGACGCCCTGCTCCCGGTACTCCGCCCGCAGCGTGTCGGTGAGCGCGAGCACCGCCGCCTTGCTGGCGCAGTAGGTGGCGAGGCCCGGCGTCGGCGCCTCGCCTGCCAGCGAGGCGATATTGATGACGTGGCCGCTGTGCCGCGGCGCCATCCGCTGGGTGGCGAGCTTGCTGCCGACGATCACGCCGTGCACGTTGATGTCCATGATCCGGCGGCTCACCCGGTCCGGTTCCTCGTCGAAACGGCCCGCAGGCATGATCCCGGCATTGTTGACCAGCACGTCCACCGGGCCGAGTTGCCGCTCCACCTGGTCGAGGAAGGCGGCGAAGGAGTCCGGGTCGGTGACGTCGAGCCTGCCGTAGACCTCCAGGCCGAGGTCGGCGCCCGCCTCCTTGACCTTCGCCTCGTCGATATCGCCGATCGCCACCTGTGCGCCCTGGTCACGCAGGTGCTTCGCGGTGGCGAAGCCGATGCCGCGCGCGCCGCCGGTGATGACGACGACCTTGCCCGCGATGGTGGTTGCCGTTGCCATGCGAGTTCCTCTCAGCGCTTGGTGGCGGAGTCGGCGAGCAACCCCTTGGCGATGTGGGTGACCTGGATTTCATTGCTGCCCGCGTAGATCATCAGCGACTTCGCGTCCCGCGCCAGCTGCTCCACCCGGTACTCCTGCATGTACCCGTTGCCGCCGAACAGCTGAATCGCGTCCATGGCCACGTCTGTCGCCGCCTCCGAGGCGTACAACTTCATCGCCGACGCCTCGGCCAGGCTCGGCGGCTTTCCGGCCCGGCCGCGCTCCAGGGTGCTGAAGACCATGTTGCGCACATTGATCCTGGCCACCTCCATCTTCGCCAGCTTGAGCTGGATGAGCTGGAAGCGGCCGATCTCCTGACCCCACAGCGTGCGGGCGCGGGCGTAGTCGACCGAGAGCCGCAGGCACTCCTCGATGATGCCGAGCGCCTGGAACGCCACCCCGACCCGCTCGGCGGTGAAGCTGGAGCGCGCGCTCTCCCTGCCGTCGCCGCTGCTGTGCTCCTCGGTCTCGCCGAGCAGCCGGTCGCGGCCGAGCCGGACATCGTCGAAGAAGAGCTGGCCGGTGGGCGAGGCGTGCAGCCCCATCTTCTTGAACGGCTTGCCCTGGGTGAAGCCGGGCATGCCGGAGTCGAGCACGAAGGTGAGGACCTTGCGGTCGCGCTTGGCGGTGGTGCCGTCGTCGAGTTTGGCGTAGACAATGACCACGTCGGCGTAGGGGCCGTTGGTGATGAAGGTCTTCTGGCCGTTCAGGATGTAGTCGTCGCCGTCCCGGCGGACCGTGGTCTGCATGCCGCCGAAGGCGTCCGAGCCGGAGTCCGGTTCGGTGATCGCCCAGGAGGCGACCTTGCGCATGGTCATGAGATCGGCGAGCCAGCGCTCCTTCTGCGCCAGCGTGCCGCGCGCCCTGATGGTGGCCGCGCCCAGCCCGAGGCTCACGCCGAGCGCGCTGACCAGGCCCAGGCTCACGCCGGAGAGCTCGGAGATGAGCACCGCCATCATGGAGTCCTGCGAGTTCTCCTCGCTCGCGGCGCCGCCGCTCTCGCCCGCCCGCTCGCGGGCCAGCGCTTTCTGGACGGCGTCGTCCGACATGGCGTCGATCCCGAACTGCGCGAAAAGCTTCCGGATCACCGGGTACGGCGGCAGCTCACCGCTCTCCAGCTCGTCCAGCCGGGGCCGGAGCTCCTTGTCCACGAAACCGCGCACCGCGTCGCGGATCATCAGGTCGGTCTCGGACCACTCGAACATCGTTGTTCCTCCCGGCACACATGCGTGCACGCTTGTATGGAAGTGACCATACCGGCGGGCTCGCGGGGGCGGGCCGGTTCGCTGCAACCGGTGTCAGCGTGGCACGCCGGGGGGCTGTTCCGGCAGCGTGCGGCGCAATTCGGTGCTGGCGCGGAGCCAGCGGCGGCGGGCGCGAGATGGGTCGGTGCCGACGAAGTCGGCGACCAGGATGCCGCGCAGCACGTCCATGGCGGTGTAGAGGAGGTCGCGCAGCGGGCGGGAATCGCGGCCGGCGGGGAGCAGGTGGGCGATGGTGGTCAGCACCATCTCGTCGATGACCGGTTCGGCCTCGCGCAGGGCGGCGGCGAGGACCGGGTCGGTGCGGCCGGCGATCCAGAGTTCGGCGGAGGCGGCGAAGAGCGGGCCCTGGTGGGTCTCCCAGAGCAGCTCCAAGGCGACGCCGAGCGGGTCGGCGCTGGTGGTGGCGCGGTCCAGCTCGCGGACCGCGATCTCCGAGCGGCGCTGCGCCAGGTGCCGGACCGCGGCGACCACCAGATCGGCCTTGGCGCCGAAGTGGTGCACCTGGGCGCCGCGGGTCACCCCGGCCCGTGCCGCGATGCGCGGCGTCGTCGTGCCCGCGTAGCCGTACTCGACCAGGCAGTCGACGGTGGCGTCGAGCAGCCGCTCACGCATGGCGCTGCTGCGCTCGTGCTGGGTGCGGCGGCCGCCCGCCACGCTGCTGGCCATCAGCGGATTCTACGCGCGAGGCGCAGGGGGGCGGGGGTGTGCGGACGCGCTGGGCGCAGTGCGGCGACCGAAGGCGACGGTGATGGCGAAGAGTACGACACCGCTGACGGCGAGGGCGGCGCCGACGGCGGCGGGCGCGGTGTAGCCGTAGCCCGCGACGATCACCAGCCCGCCGAGCCAGGCGCCCGCGGCATTGGCGATGTTCAGCGCGGCGTGGTTGAGCGCGGCGGCGAGTGTCTGGGCGTCGGCGGCGACATCCATCAGCCGGGTCTGCAACCCGGGCGCGAGCGCGGCACCCGACGCCCCGACCAGCAGCGCGCCGATCGCGGCGGTCACCGGGTTGTGCGCGGCGGCGACGAAACCGGCCAGGATCACCACCATGAAAATCATGCCGATGAAGATCGAGCGATTCACCCCGCGGTCGGCAAGGAAACCGCCTGCGATATTGCCGATCACCATGCCCACCCCGAAGAGCGCGAGCACCAGCGGCACCAGCCCGGCGCCGAGCCCGGCCACATCGGTGAGCGTGGTCGCGATGTAGGTGTAGACCGCGAACATGCCACCGAAGCCGATGGCGCCGACCGCGAGCGTGAGCAGCACCTGCGGCCTGCGCAGCGCGCTCAGCTCGGTGAGCGGGTTGGTGGTGACGATCCCGGTCAGCGGCGGCACGAAGCGGAGCAGCGCCGCGACGGTGAGCAGCCCGATCGCCGCGACCACGACGAACGCCGAACGCCAGCCGAAGGCCTGCCCGAGCCAGGTGGCCGCGGGCACCCCGACCACATTGGCCACGCTGAGCCCGAGCATCACCGCCGCCACCGCCTTGGCCCGCTGCCCGGCGGGCGCCAGCGTCGCGGCGGCCAGCGAGGCCACGCCGAAGTAGGCGCCGTGCGGCAGCCCCGCCACGAAGCGCGCGGCAACGAGGGTGCCGTAGCTCGGCGCGAGCACCGTCGCCAGATTGCCGACGGTGAACGCCACCATCAACCCGACCAGCAGCTTCTTCCGCGGCATCCGCGCGAAGGCGGCCGCGATCACCGGCGCGCCGATCACCACGCCGAGCGCGTAGGCGGAGACCGCGTGCCCGGCCGTCGGCTCGGAGACATGCATGGCGCCCGCGATATCGGGCAGCAACCCCATGGTGACGAACTCGGTGGTCCCGATCCCGAACCCGCCGAGCGCCATGGCGAGCACGGCGGGCAGGTGCCAGCTGGTGCGCGGGATCTCGACGGCGGTAGCGGTGGAAGTCACGCTTCGGTGCAACCTCGCCGCACCGGCGCGGGGTTCCCGATCCAGGGGTGAGATCGGCCACCCGCCGGGGGATCAGCCCGCGGTGCGCTGCTCGAAGGTGCGTCGGTACTGGGCCGGGGAGACGCCGAGCGCGGCGGCGAAGTGCCTGCGCAGATTGGTCGCCGTGCCGAGCCCGCAGAGCACGGCGATCCGCTCCACCGGCAGCGCCGTGGTCTCCAGCAGTGTCCCGGCGTGCGCCAGGCGCTGGCTCAGCAGCCACTGCATGGGTGTCGAGCCGGTCGATTTCAGCAGCCGCCGGTGGAAGGTGCGCGGGCTCATGGCGGCACGGGTGGCGAGCGTCTCCACCGTGAGCGGCTCGTCCAGGTGGGTCAGCGCCCACTGCAGCACCGGCCCCAGGTCGTCGGCGGGCCGGGCAGGAACCGCGAGCTGGACGAACTGGGCCTGTCCGCCGGACCGGTGCGGCGGCACCACCATCCGCCTGGCCAGCTTGTTCGCCACGGCGGCGCCGAGGTCGCGGCGCACGAGGTGCAGGCAGACGTCCACCGCCGCGGTCATCCCGGCGCTGGTGAGCACGTCGCCGTCGTCCACGTAGAGCACCGAGTCGTCCACCTGGACCCGGGGGTGCCTGCGCGCGAGCAGCTGCGCGTGCTCCCAGTGCACCGTGACCCGACGGTCGTCCAGCACCCCGGCCGCCGCGAGCGCGAAGACGCCGTCGCAGAGCGCGACCATCCTGGCGCCGCGGTGGTGCGCGGCGGCCAGCGCGCGCACCAGCTCGGCGGGGACCGGGCGCTCGGCGCCGACGCACTCGTGCGAGACCGAGGGCACGATCACCGTGTCCGCGCCGACCAGCCCCTCCGGGCCGTACTCCGGCCTGAGCACCGCGCCGAAGCCGATGGGTTGCTCCACCCCGGCCCCGCCGACCGCGCAGACCCGCAGCTCGTACCAGGGATCGGCGAGATCGGGCTGCGGGGTGCCGAAGACGGCCGCGACCACGCCGAGTTCGTAGAGATCCCAGGGGTGCAGCGCGCCGGGGGCGAGCGCGAGGGCGACGGTGCGGTTCCGCATGCCGTTCAGGGTATGGCAGTAATCGTTCGCAAGTGGTCGGTCCTGCCACTGTCGTTGCCGCCTCGCCGTACGGAGACTGGATGCCGGGCGCCCACCCCGTCTACCTCCGAAGGGAACTCCGATGACCTCCACCCCCGTCACCGTGCTCGGCCTCGGCCGGATGGGCGCCGCCATCGCCGCCCTGCTGCTGCGCACCGGCCACCCCGTCACGGTCTGGAACCGCACGCCCGGCCGCGGCGACGGCCTGACCGGCGCCACCGTCGCCACCGAGCTCGCGGCCGCGGTCGCGGCGAGCCCGCTGATCGTCTCCGTCTCGGCGAGCACCACCGCGGCGGCCGAGACATTGCTCCCGCTCGGCTCCGCACTGCGCGGCCGCACCGTCCTGAACGTCGCTACCGGCCGCCCGGACCAGGCCCGCGACCTCGCCGCCGCCCTGGAGCGGCACGGCGCCCGCTTCCTGGACGGCGCCATGCTCGCGGTGCCGCAGACGCTCGGCACCCCGGAGAGCGTGCTGCTGCACAGCGGCTCCGAATCCGCCCGCGCCGAGTACGCCGACGTCCTCGCCGCCTGGGGCACCGCCCGCTACCTCGGCGCCGACCCCGGCGCCGCCGCGCTGCACGACATGGCGGTGCTCGGCGGCATGTACGGCCTGTTCGCCGGGTTCTTCCAGGCCACGGCCATGGTCGGCGGCTCGGCCCGCGGCTTCACCGACGACCTGCTGCTGCCCTGGCTGCGCTCGGTGCTCGACCTGCTCCCGATGCTGGCCGACGAGATCGACTCCGGTGAGTACCCGGTCAGCTTCTCCGACCTGGCGGTCAACCGCAGCGGGCTCGCCGACATCCAGGCCACCGCCGCGGGCGCGGGTGTCCGCACCGACCTCCTCGATCCGCTGCTGCGGGTCTTCGAGGAGCAGGAGGCGGCCGGGCACGGCTCGGACAGCTTCAGCCGCGCCGTCGCGGCGCTGCGCCCGGAGCCGGTGCACTGACCGCTCCCGGTCCCGCCCGCAGGGGCGGGACCGGGGTCAGCCGGTGAGCCCGGCGGTCAACTCCCGCACTACGCGGACCGCCGCGATCTTGTCCTCGTCGCTGAGCCGCAGCGCACCTGTAGCCGTCCGCGTCTCGGTGTCCACGACCTCGAGGGTGGCGTTCCACTCCTCGAGCCGGGTGGCGAACCGGACCTTCGTCGACGGGTTCGCCGCGTCCGCTCGCAGGTCGTAGACCCACACCGCGTCCCCAAGGGCGGGCTCCCGCACAAACCCCTCGACCCGGTTGGTCGGGTCCGGCTCGTCGGGCGCGCTGCGCGCCGAGTAGTAACCGATACGATTCGTCCCTTGATCGATCTCACAGATCGTGCCGCCGCCGATCACCATCTCCGCGGCGATGGTCGGTTCGGCCCGCACGTCGACAGCCCCCAGCTCGTTCACGAAGAAGCGAGCGACCGCTTCACACAATTCCCCGTGCGTGGTCCGCTGCTGCGCCGGGACCGGCGTCGGTACCGGTGCCGGTGTCGGGTCGGCGCACGCGGTTGCCGCCACCAGCAGAGCCAGGCCGATGGCGGCTGACGAGCCACGCTTCATTTCGCCACGCTCCAGTCGGATTTATCCCCGTCGCGCGTGGAGCCGTCGCCGATCGCTGTCCGGATTCCTTCGATACCGGCTCCGTACGAGGACTTCACCCCGCTGGGCCACCGGTTGTCGGGCAGCCCCTTCTGAACATGCAGGGACTCGGAGATCCTGTTCCCCTCGATCATGTTGTTCTTGGCGGCCTCCGCCATGCCGCGGACGACGGCTAGGATGAAGGAATTCGCGGCCTCGACCGCCGAGGTGAGCGCCTTGATCTGCGCAACCGCGCCACTGAGCGAGAAAACGTCGAGCAGCGCACCGAGGTAGTCGACGGTGGTCTCCTCGACCTTGGTGATGAGCTCCTGCGCCTTGACCGCGAGCTCGCCGTACAGCGCCAGCTCCGATGACGCGATTCCTTCCAAGCTCAGCGCGATCTTGTCGAACTCCAGCGGCAGGAAATCGAAGGCGTCCTTCTGCCGCACCCGCAGTTCCGCGTAATTGGTCGCCGCGGCACCCTGCCACTCGCTGGCGAGAATGGTGTCGTTGAAGTTGTTCCCGGCTTCGACGAGATTGTTCCTGAGCCCGCGCCACTCGTTCGCGACATCGATGAACCGCACCGGCACCTCGAGATCGGGATCCAGACGGCTCAGCTTCGCCCACGTCTCCCGGATGGCGCTGTTCGTCTTGTCACGTTCGCGCCAGACCTCGTCGACCGTGTCCTCGACGGTCAGCGCGCCGAACGGGTTGACCACAGCGTTTCCGTAGCCGGCGGTCCGGATGTGCGCCACCAGCGCCCCGGCATAGTCATCGACCTTCGCCGGAAGATCGCCGATCCGATCCTTCTTCTCCCTGATGTACGAGATCTTGTCGATCAGGCTCGCCCGGTCATCGCTCATATCTCGTTCTCCAGCTTCGTCAACCGCGCGGCGCTCGCCCGTTCTTCGGCCTCGTAGGCGTTGCATGCCGCGTTCAGGACCTCCGCGATGTCCCCGAGCACGGTCACGCCCTCACGCAGCCGGTCACCGAAGTACCCGGGCGCCGGTTGATACTTGCCGAGGGCTTCGGCGAACGTTCCGGCTTGCGTCGCCGTGATCTCGAGTTTCGATGTCGCGGCGGCGCCCTCGCCCACGCTCGCCGCGGCTTCCTGCCAGCTCTGCACGGCCAGCCGCATCGCGGCGATGCTCAGGCCCACTTCATCGGTCACGGTGCACCTCGGAATCGAGTAGTCGGAGCCGGTGGATATCGAGTTCGTGCTCGAGCTCGGCGTCCGTCCAGCGTGCGTAGTCACCGCGGGCAACGAGTCTCGGGCGCATGGCCCGGATCTGGTCCGCGCAGTGGAGGATCTCGTCGCAGATCTCATCGGGGTCGGCGGTCGCGGCCCAGTCGCCGCGCACCGCGATGGAGCGGATGTAGGTCCGGTCGGCGATCACCGTGACGGCACGTTCCCCGTGCACGACGGCCCGGCCGGAGCCGTGGAATCTACCGTTGCTGATCAGCTCGCTGGACAGTCTGCTGAATTCGGCCCAGGTGCCGGTCTCCAGCAGCAGGGTCCACATGGTTCGGAGGTCGGGAACCGCCGCGTCCGAGATCTGCCGCTCGGTGGGCCACCTGCCGCTGCCACACAGCTGCTCGATCCGGTCGGATACGGCTGCCCGATAGGCCGCCATGAACTCACCGGCCACCGTGTGCGGTGCGGGATCCCACCCGGGGCTCGTCGAGATGCCGATCGGGAGACACCCCCCATCGATCGCAACGGAGACGAGCGGCGCGCCGAGAACCGGCGTACTCGGCGCAGGGTCGGTCAGCGGCGGCGGCTCGGCCACCACCTCGACGACGGGCGGCGCAGCCCCTCGCACGATCGGCTCGTCGTCCCAGAATTCGTCAGGGTCGTCCACATGGTTGTAGAAGCCTCCCCCCATCGATAGCCCCCCATCGCTCTGCTCGTCAGCAACTCTCGTGCCGCGGCGGGCACTTGTCAATCGCAAAACCCCCGCTCCGCGGTCGGCGGAACGGGGGCTTCGGCGACGAGATCAGCGCAGCGCGCGCGCCAGGTTGACGTCGAGCGCGCCGAGGAACTCCTCGGTGCTCAGGTACCCCTGGTCCCCGCCGACCAGCGCGGCCAGGTCCTTGGTCATCTGACCACCCTCGACCGTCTTGATGACGACGTCCTCGAGCGTCTGCGCGAAGCCGATCACCTCGGGGGTGTTGTCCAGCTTGCCGCGGTGCTCGAGCCCGCGGGTCCAGGCGAAGATCGACGCGATCGGGTTGGTCGACGTCGGCTTGCCCTGCTGGTGCTGGCGGAAGTGCCTGGTGACGGTGCCGTGTGCGGCCTCGGCCTCGCAGGTCTGGCCGTCCGGGGTGAGCAGCACCGAGGTCATCAGCCCGAGCGAGCCGAAGCCCTGCGCGACGGTGTCGGACTGCACGTCGCCGTCGTAGTTCTTGCAGGCCCAGACGTAGCCGCCCTCCCACTTCATGGAGGAGGCGACCATGTCGTCGATCAGCCGGTGCTCGTAGGTGAGCCCGGCGGCGTCGAACTGGCTCTTGAACTCGGCGTCGAACACCTCCTGGAAGGTGTCCTTGAACATGCCGTCGTACGCCTTGAGGATGGTGTTCTTGGTCGACATGTAGACCGGGTAGTTCTGCTGCAGGCCGTAGTTGAACGAGGCCCGCGCGAAGTCCTCGATGGACTTCTTGAAGTTGTACATGCCCATGACGACGCCGCCTGCCTCCGGCATCTTCACGACCTCGTGCACGATCGGCTCGCTGCCGTCCTCCGGGGTGAAGGTGAGCGTGACGGTGCCCGCCTCGAACACCTTGAAGTCGGTGGCGCGGTACTGGTCACCGAAGGCGTGGCGGCCGATGATGATCGGCTTGGTCCAGCCCGGCACCAGCCGCGGGACGTTGGAGATGATGATCGGCGCGCGGAAGATCGTGCCGCCGAGAATGTTGCGGATGGTGCCGTTCGGCGACCGCCACATCTTCTTCAGCCCGAATTCCTCGACCCGCGCCTCGTCCGGGGTGATCGTGGCGCACTTGACACCGACGCCGTGCCGCTTGATCGCCTCGGCGGCGTCCACGGTGACCTGGTCATCGGTCTTGTCGCGGTACTCGATGCCGAGGTCGTAGTACTCGAGGTTCACGTCGAGGTACGGGTGGACCAGCTTGTCCTTGATGAACTGCCAGATGATCCGTGTCATCTCGTCGCCGTCGAGCTCTACGACGGTGCCTTCAACCTTGATCTTGGACATGGATCTTCGTGTCCTCCTAGGGTGTGTGCCCTCATTGCACGGCCAGGCGAACACGCTTGTGAGCGGACCCCAGCTGTCCAACAGACAACGTCTATGTCCCGCTTGGTCGGCGAGACCCTGTGGTGCAAACAAGACAAGCGTACTGCTGCCCGACCTCGTATTGCACGGCGAGGGTCGCCCCTTCGGGCACCCCGGCTCGTTACCCGCGAGTAGCTCCGGCGTGACCGAGGACACGCCCCTTGCGCACCGTTCGAGCGTACGACGAGGGGCGCGCGTGGCGCAGCACCCACCCACTCGGAAAGGCCCGCGAACCCCTGTGACCGCATTCACAACGGTCACCTGTGGATAACCCCACGCCGGGGTTCGATCGGCAGACCTCGGTCCGGTTACGATGTCGAACAGGTCATGAGTGCCAGCGCGAAGCCCCGGCTCGCTGGCCGGCAACCCTCCAGCAGCGGCGGGGTGCTCCGGGTGATGACCCGGCTCCCGACGGCCGGGAGCAAGCGCGCTCTTCTGGAGGTAACACGTGACCGAGACGACCGACCCGACCGCGAACTGGTCCTTCGAGACCAAGCAGGTGCACGCGGGTCAGGCTCCCGACGGCAGCACCAGCGCCCGCGCCCTGCCGATCTACCAGACCACGTCGTACACCTTCCGGGACACCGCGCACGCCGCTGCGCTCTTCGGCCTCGCCGAGCCGGGCAATATCTACACCCGGATCATGAACCCCACCCAGGACGTGGTCGAGCAGCGGATCGCGGCCCTCGAGGGCGGCGTCGCGGCGCTGGTCGTCGCCTCCGGCCAGGCGGCCGAGACCTTCGCCATCCTGAACGTGGCCAACGCGGGCGACCACATCGTCTCCAGCCCGCACCTCTACGGCGGCACCTACAACCTCTTCCACTACACCCTGCCCAAGCTCGGCATCACCGTCTCCTTCGTGGACGACCCGGACGACCTGGAGCAGTGGCGCGGCGCCGTCCGGCCGAACACCAAGGCGTTCTACGGCGAGACCATCGCCAACCCGAGCAGCGCCATCCTCGACCTGCCCGGCATCTCCGCCGTCGCGCACGACGCGGGCGTCCCGCTGATCGTGGACAACACGGTGGCCACCCCGTACCTGCTGCGGCCGCTGGAGCACGGCGCCGACATCGTGGTGCACTCGGCCACCAAGTACCTGGGCGGCCACGGCGCCGCCATCGCCGGGGCGATCGTCGACGGCGGCACCTTCGACTGGACCGGCACGACCGATTCCGGCGAGGACCGCTTCCCCGGCTTCACCACCCCGGACCCCAGCTACCACGGAGCAGTCTTCGCCGAGCTCGGCGCGCCCGCCTTCGCGCTCAAGGCGCGGGTGCAGCTGCTGCGCGACCTCGGCTCCGCGGTCTCACCGTTCAACGCCTTCCTGATCAGCCAGGGCATCGAGACGCTGAGCCTGCGCATGGAGCGGCACGTACAGAACGCGCAGGCGGTCGCCGAGTTCCTCGCGACGCACCCGGCGGTCACCTCGGTCGCCTACGCCGGGCTGCCCACCTCGCCCTGGTACGAGCGCGGCAGGCAGCTGACGCCGAAGGGCGCGGGCGCGGTGATCGCCTTCGAGCTGAAGGGCGGCGTCGAGGCGGGCAAGAAGTTCGTCGACGCGCTGACGCTGCACAGCCACGTCGCCAATATCGGCGACGTGCGCTCGCTGGTGATCCACCCGGCCTCCACCACGCACTCCCAGCTCACCCCGGACGAGCAGGCGAGCTCCGGCGTCACGCCGGGGCTGGTCCGGCTGGCCGTCGGCATCGAGGGGCTGCAGGACATCCTGGCCGACCTGCGCGCGGGCTTCGACGCGGCGTCGTGACCGTGAGTACCGAACCGGGCACCGCCCTGCTACCGCCGCCGGACGGCACGTCCGGCGTGCTCGCGGTGGGCGACATCAAGCTGGAGAACGGCACGGTCGTCCCCGATGTGCGGCTGGCCGTGCAGCGCTGGGGCGAGCTCTCCCCCGCGCTGGACAACGTGATCCTGGTCGAGCACGCGCTGACCGGCGACGCGCACGTCGCCGGCGCCCCGGACAATCCGGCACCCGGCTGGTGGGAGGGCATGGTCGGCCCCGGCGCCCCGCTGGACACCGGCGAGTGGTGCGTGATCGCCACCAATGTGCTCGGCGGCTGCAAGGGAAGCACCGGCCCCGCCGCCCCCGCCCCCGACGGCAAGCCGTGGGGCAGCCGGTTCCCGGACATCTCCATCCGCGACCAGGTGACCGCCGAGATCGCGCTCGCCGACCTGCTCGGCATCGAGCGGCTGGCCGCCGCGATCGGCGGCTCCATGGGCGGCATGCGGGTGCTGGAGTGGATGGTCGGTCACCCGGAGCGGGTGAGCGCGGCGCTGGTCCTCGCCGTCGGCGCGCGCGCCACCGCCGACCAGATCGGCACCCAGACCACCCAGATCGCCGCCATCGTCGGCGACCCGGCCTGGCAGGGCGGCGATTACCACGGCACCGGCAGCGCTCCGGTGACCGGGCTCGCCGTCGCCCGCCGGATCGCGCACCTCAGCTACCGCACCGAGGCCGAGCTCGACCACCGCTTCGAGAACCTGCCGCAGGACGGCGAGGACCCGTGGGACGGCGGCAGGTACGCGGTGCAGAGCTACCTGGAGCACCAGGCGGAGAAGCTGGTCGCGCGGTTCGACGCCGCCACCTACGTGCTGCTCTCCGAGGCCATGAACCGGCACGACGTCGGCCGTGGCCGCGGCGGGGTCGCGGCGGCGCTCGGCTCGACCCCGGTGCCGTGCGTGGTCGCCGGGGTCGACTCGGACCGGCTCTACCCGCTGCGCACCCAGCGCGAACTGGCCGAGCTGCTGCCCGGCTGCACCGGGCTGGACGTCATCCACTCCAGGGACGGCCACGACGGTTTCCTCACCGAGGCCGAGCAGATCTCGGTTCTGCTGGCCCGCACCGCCGAGCTGGCGAGGGCGAACCGCTAACCGACGCCGAGCGTGTTGATGGTCGCGGCGAGGAAGACGATGGTGCTGCCGAGCAGGCTCAGCGCCGCCACGTCGAACGGCTTGCCGCGCACCGCGAGCAGCCCCACCCGCACCGTCGGCAGGCACAGCCGGAAAACGGCGGCGAGCAGCGCCGCGCTGCCGAAGATGAAGGCGCCGCGGCGCCAGCGATCGGAGGCGACGAAGACGATCGCCACCAGCACGACCAGCCCGACGACCACCATCGGCAGGTGACAGCGCAGGAACTGCGCACCCCAGCTGCCGCCTCCGGATTCGCGCCGCGCCACGGTCGGGTCTGTCACGCCTGCGATTGTGACAGACCCGGCTGGTGCAGCCCGAATCGCACGCCCTGGTCGTCGCGGCAGAAGGCGAAGCGGCCGAAGCCCTCCTCTTCCGGGCCTGGATCATCGGCCGCACCGCCGAGATCGCGGACTTTTCGCGCCGCGGCCTCGATGTCGTCGACGTGGAAGAAGATGCCGATCCAGCGGTCCTCGTCGCCGTCGTGCACGCCGCCGCGCACGCCGCCGGTCTCCAGCCAGGCGGGGCCGCCCGGTTTGGTCTCGTGCGATTTCCAGCCGAGGAGTTGCTCGTAGAACGTGCGGGCGCGGGTGGCGTCGGGGACGCCGATCTCGAAGAAGCTCGGTTCACCGGTCATCGTTGGTTCCCTCCGTTGCGGTGGTTCGACCCTAGGTTCGCGATGTGGCTCCGGTCTTGAACGAATGTTCACGCCGCGCGGCGAGGCGCGGGTGCCCGCCCGGCACGTCCCGCGGGCCGGGCACGGAATCTCGCGCGGCGGCGGGCGTCATCCGCGGTCGGCGGCCCAGGCACTCGGCGGCCGGCCGGCGAACTCGCGGAAGTCGCGGGTGAAGTGGGCCTGGTCGGCGTAGCCGCAGGAGAGGGCGATGGCGCTGAGCGGCTGCGGGTCCGGCGCGCGGAGCAGGGCTGCGGCCCGGCCGAAGCGGATCACCCTGGCCGCCGCCTTGGGCGTGAGCCCGATCTGGGCGCGGAACCGGCGCGCCAGCCGGGCCCTGCTCCAGCCGATCTCGGCGCGGATCTCGCCGATCCCCGCGGTGCCGCCGGTGCGCTGCAGGGTGTGCCAGGTGTACGCGACCTCGGGGTCCGGCTCCGGGCCCTCCACCGCGGCCCGGCCGAGCAGCGCATCCAGCAGCGCGAACCTGCTCGCCGGGTCCTGCTGCGCCACAATCTTTTCCGGTAACTCCCGGCCTTCCCTGCCGAACAACTCCGCCAACCCGACCGCCCGATCGGCCAGCTCGGACACATTCCCCGCCACCCGATACAGCCCGAGCGGCGTCAACCGCACCTCCACACAGTGCTGCACCCCCGCGTGCTCGGTCCGCGTCGGCCCGAGGCTCGGCCCCGCCGCGAAGGCGCGCCAGGTGCGCGACACCCCTGGCTCCGCCACATCGGCGACGATCAGCGGATCCGCGAACTCGACGATCAGCACCGCCCCGGCATTGGCGGGTTCGTACCGCACCACGGGTCCATCGGCACGTTCGCTGAACTCGGCATACTCGCCGACCAGCCCGGCGAGCGCCGGATGCGGCGGCGCCGCGACCGTCTCCCATGAGCTCGCGTCCATACCCCCCATCCTGCGCCGAACACCGGCCGGGCGCGCGATCCGGACGCGGCACGCGACCGCTGCCGCACCGAGCGGCCTGTCCCCCGGGTTCCTGGTTGACTACTCCCGTGTTTCATCTGATGTTCCACGAGCCGTGCATTCCGCCGAACACCGGCAATGCGATCCGCCTGGTCGCCGGGACCGGGTGTGAGCTGCATCTGATCGAGCCGCTTGGGTTCGACCTGTCGGAGGCGAAGCTGCGCAGGGCGGGGCTGGATTACCACGATCTGGCTTCGGTGCGGGTGCATGCGGATCTGGAGACGGCGTTCGAGGTGATCCGGCCGGAGCGGGTGTTCGCGTTCAGTACGCAGGGGGAGGTGCGGTATACGGATATCGCGTACCAGCCAGGGGATGTGCTGCTGTTCGGGACCGAGCCGACGGGGTTGCCGGAGGAGGTGCTTTCCGATCCGCGGATGACGGCGCGGGTGCGGATTCCGCTGGTGCCGGGGCGGCGGTCGATGAATCTGTCGAACGCGGCGGCGGTGACGGTGTACGAGGCGTGGCGGCAGCAGGGGTTTTCCGGCGGGGTCTAGCGCTGGTGGCCGGTGAGGCGGTCGCGGGCGTCCGACCAGGACAGCGGGAGCCGGTCCGGGGTCGCCGGGGAGGTGATGAAGCCCGGTGCGCCCACCCGGCCCTTCATGTCGGCCAGCATCAGCGCGTGGGCGTCGCTGCGGACGAATGCCTCCATCGACGCCTCGTCCGACCACGCCGACAGCGTCCAGAACGTCTTGCTGAGCAGGCGGGCGTCGAGTGTGTAGCCGACGCAGCCAGGCGCCCGGCGTAGCTGGCGGCGGATTCGCAGGGTCCAGCGGAGGAATCGCGGGATGTCGCTGTAGCGGTTCAGGGGGAGGCGGGAGGTGAGTACGTGGAGAGTCTCCCCGTTCGAGGGGTGGTGTACTCCACGGGTCCAGGGCAGCGCGGGCATCGGCTTCCTTCCACAGTGGGATGTCTGACGGCCAGCTTATGTGCACAGCCGTAAACATTCAACCGGGTTCGGCCGATCTCGAAGCGCTGCCTTACGACTTTTCGGGGTGATCGCCGGGTGATTCCGGCTGCGCCGGCGCGGCTTTCGCCGGTTCGGGCTCGGCCCACGCCTTGCCCGGCGCGGGCTCGGTTCCCGGACCGCCGCGACGGCGGCGCACGGCGCGGACGATCACGAAGATCAGCCCACCGATGACGGCGAGGAAGGCGAGCGTCGGCAGCGCTTTGCCCACGGCGACCACCGCGTCCCCGAGCCAGTCGACCAGTCCGTTCCACCCGGCGACGATGCCGCCCCAGAAGGAACTCGGCTCGTCGTCGTCGACCGGGTTGGCCGCGGGGGTGGTGACCGAGATGCTCAATGTGGAGAGCGCGACCTGGTCGTCGAGGAGCCGCTTCTGCGAGGTCAGGCTGTCCAGCTCGCCCTGCCTGGAGGAGAGCGCCTGCTCGGCGGCGAGCAGGTCGGCGGTGTTGGTGGCGCCCGCGATCAGGGTGCGCAGGCGGTCGACGGAGGTCTGGAGGGCGCGGATGCGGGCGTCGAGATCTTCCCACTGCATGGTGACGTCGGCGCGGTTCAGGCTGATCCTGGTGATCCGGCCGACCTGGCCGAGGCCGTCGACGAAGGCGTCGGTGCGGTCGCTCGGGACGCGCACGGTGAGCGAGGCGCTCGGCCCCTGCGGGAGGGGGCGGTAGCCGGAGCTGCCGTCGTTCTCGTCGGTGCGCGGCTGCTCGGTGCGGCTGTCCACCCGGCCGTCGAGGGCACGCACCCGGTCGGCGATGATGCCCGCGGCGGCGATGGGATCGTCGGCGACCAGCGCGACGTCGCCGGTGACGACCTCCTTGCGCGTGGTGTCCGGCGCCTGCTCGTTGTCCAACGGCGCCGGTGCGCCCTGGTCGCGCAGCCCGGGCGGGCTCACGGCGGGCGCGGCGACCGTGGAATCGGGTGCGCCGGGCGCGCTTTCGGAGCCGCCGGCCCCGCAACCGACGAGCAGGGCGAGCCCGAGCAGCCCGGCACAGAACACCGCAACCTTCCGCATGAGCGCAGCGTAGCGGCCCGCTACCGGAAGTCCCGCGACTTCGACGCCATCCGCAGGTCCAGCGGCTGCAGATGCTCGGCGACCACGCTCACGGCGCCCTCGGCGTTCTGCACGAGGCCACGCACGATCAGCGCGGAGGCGCTCTGCGCCAGCCTGCGGTGCCGCTGCCACAGCCCCACCGAGCAGACCACGTTCACCATGCCGGTCTCGTCCTCCAGGTTCATGAAGGTGACCCCGCCCGCGGTGGCCGGGCGCTGCCGGTGCGTCACCGCGCCCGCCACCAGCACCCGGGTGCCGTCGCGCACCGCGAGCAGCCCGGATGCCGGGCGCACGTCGATGCTGTCCAGGTAGGCGCGGAGGAACTGGGTGGGGTAGCTGTCCGGTGAGACGCCGGTGGCCCACACATCGGCGGCGGCCAGCTCGAGCCCGCTCATGCCGGGCAGCGACGGCGCCGCGGTGGCCGCGCCGATGCCGGGCAGCCGGTCCGGCCGCTCCCCGGCCGCCGCGCCGGCCGCCCAGAGCGCCGAGCGGCGCGGACCGGCCAGTGCGCCGAGCGCGCCCGCGGTGGCGAGCGACTCCGCCTGCGGCACGGTGAGTTCGACCCGGCCGGTGAGGTCGGTGAAGGAGGTGTAGGGGCCGTCCTTTTCGCGCGCGGCGACGATGCGGGCGGCCAGTTCGTCGCCGATGTGCCGCACCGCGGCCAGCCCGAGCCGCACCTCGGTGCCGCGGCACTCCAGGGTCGGCTCGGCGCGGCTCGCGTTCACGTCCGGCCCGTGCACCGCGACGCCGTGCCTGCGGGCATCGGCGACCAGCGACTGCGGTGAGTAGAACCCCATGGGCTGGGCGCGCAGCAGCCCGGCGCAGAACGCCGCCGGGTAGTGCAGCTTGAACCACGCGGAGTAGAAGACCAGCGCCGCGAAGCTCTGCGAATGGCTCTCCGGGAAGCCGAAATTCGCGAAGGCGTACATCTGCTCGTAGATCCGCTCGGCCACCTCGCCGGTGATCCCGTGCCGCTCCCGCATCCCGGCGAAGAGCCGGTCCTTCAGCCGCTCCATCCTGGACTTGGAGCGCTTGGAGCCCATGGCCCGGCGCAGCTCGTCGGCCTCGGCCGCGGTGAAACCGGCGACGTCGACGGCGAGCTGCATGAGCTGCTCCTGGAAGAGCGGCACCCCGTAGGTGCGGTCCAGGGTGGGGCGCAGCGCCTCGTGGTCGAGCTGGTAGGGCTCGCCGTTGCGGCGGCGGATGTAGGGGTGCACCGAGCCGCCCTGGATCGGGCCGGGGCGGATCAGCGCGACCTCGACCACCAGGTCGTAGAACTCGCGCGGCTTCAGCCGGGGCAGCGTCGCCATCTGGGCCCGCGACTCCACCTGGAAGACGCCGACCGAATCGGCCCTGGTCAGCATGGCGTAGACCGCTGGCTCGCCGAGATCGATGGTGTGCAGCTCCACGGTTTCGCCGATGTGCGCGCCGACCAGGTCGATCATGTAGTGCAGCGCGGAGAGCATGCCGAGCCCGAGCAGGTCGAACTTCACCAGGTTGACGGCGGCGCAATCGTCCTTGTCCCACTGCAGCACGCTGCGGCCCGCCATCCGGGCCCACTCCACCGGGCAGACGTCGGCGATCGGCCGGTCGCAGATCACCATGCCGCCGGAGTGGATGCCGAGGTGCCTCGGCAGCCCCTCCAGCTCGGACGCCAGCTCGAGCACGTCGGCGGGGATGTCGGTGCCGGTCTCGGCGGCGACCCCGGACCACCGGCTCACCTGTTTGCTCCAGGCGTCCTGCTGGCCGGGCGAGAAGCCGAGCGCCCGCGCGGCGTCGCGTACCGCCGACTTGCCCCGGTAGGTGATCACATTCGCCACCTGCGCCGCGTTCTCCCTGCCGTACCGGGTGTAGACGTGCTGGATGGCCTCCTCCCTGCGGTCGGACTCGATATCGAGGTCGATGTCGGGCGGGCCGTCCCGCTCCGGCGCGAGAAACCGCTCGAAGAGCAGGTGGTTGCCGACCGGGTCGACATTGGTGATGCCGATGGCGTAGCAGACCGCGGAGTTCGCCGCCGAGCCCCTGCCCTGGCAGAGGATGCCGTTGCGGTGGCAGAAGTCCACGATGTCGTGCACCACGAGGAAGTACCCGGGGAACTTCATCCGGCCGATCACCGTGAGCTCGTGCTCGATCTGGGCGTAAGCCTGCTCGTTCTCCGCGCGCGGGCCGTAGCGCTTCGCGGCGCCCCGATAGCTGAGCTCGCGCAGCCAGGACAGCTCGTCGTGGCCGGGCGGGACGTCGAAGGGCGGCAGCGTGGGGGCGATGAGCCGGAGGTCGAAGGCGCACTCGCGGCCCAGCTCGGCGGCGTGCGCCACCGCGGCCGGGCAGTCGGCGAAGAGCTCGGCCAGCTCCGCGCCGGAGCGCAGGTGCGCCCCGCCCGCCGCGGCCAGCCAGCCCGCCATCTCGTCCAGGCCGCGGTTGGCCCTGATCGCGGCGAGCGCCATGGCGCGGCGGCGGTGCGCGGGGGCGGCGAAGTGCGCGCCGGTGGTGGCGAGCACCGGGAGCCCGGCCCGGTCGGCTAGCGCGATCAGCAGGGCATTGCGCTCGTCGTCCTCCGGGATGCCGTGGTGGGTGAGCTCGACGCTCACCCGGTCGGCGCCGAAGCGCTCCACCAGATCGCGCAGCGCGGCCTCGGCGCGCGGGGCGCTGGGGTCGCGGGCGAGCACGTCGAGCGCGAGGGCGCGGCGCACCGTTCCCTTGCGGCAGCCGGTGAGGATGTGCCAGTGGCCGCCCGCCGCGGCGGTGAGCGCGTCCAGGTCGTAGCGCAGGATGCCCTTCTCCCCCGCCGCCAGGTGCGCGGCGGCGACCTCGCGGGAGAGTCTGCGATACCCCTCGGCGCCGCGGGCGAGGACGAGCAGGTGCGGCCCGGCCGGGTCGGGCTCGCCGGTGCGCGGCGCGGAATCCGGTGCCTCCGCGTGCCCGCCGACCGCGGCCCCGGTCGGCGCGGCCTGGACCGCGGGCCCCCGCGCCCCGCGGCTGCGCAGGGGCACCGAACGGCTGCCCCGCCGCGTCCCGGCGCAGCCGGCGACCGCCGGACGCCCCCGCTCCGGCGCGGAGCCCAGCGAGAGCTCGACGCCGAAGACGGTGGGCAGCCCCCACTCCTTGGCCGCCTCGGCGAAGCGCACGGTGCCGTAGAAGCCGTTGTGGTCGGTCAGCGCGAGCGCCGAGAGGCCCAGCCGCACAGCCTCTTCCACCAGCTCCTCGGGGTGCACGGCGCCGTCGAGGAAGCTGTACGCCGAGTGCGCGTGCAACTCCGCGTACGGCACCGTCGCGCCCGCGGGCGCCGCCGGCCCGGCCCGGTACGCGCCGCGCTTGCGCGACCACGCCGGGCTGTCGCCGCCGTCGCCCGGGTGCATCGACGCCGGATCGGCGCGGCCCGAGCGGCGGCCGGAGAGCATCCGCTCCATCTCCGCCCAGGTGGGCGGGCCGTGATCCCAGCCCACGACCGCGCCTCAGGCCGAGAGCCGCTCGGTGGAGCCCGCCGCGAGCGCCTGCTCCACGTGCTCCAGCCCGGACCGGATGATGTCGCCGTACGCGTCGTGGGCCAGCACGTCGAGGTGGCCGCGCGCGATGGTCAGCTGCATCCGGGCCGACTCGAAATCGCCGGTCCGGCGCTGGCTGTCGGCCAGATTCAGGTAGAGCGAGGGGAGGAAGCCGCGGAGCCCCTCGTCCAGCGGGACGCCGTAGGCGAAGACCGCCGCCAGCGCCCGCTGATCCCAGTACAGCGCGTCCTCCGCGCAGTCCTGGACGTCGGCGAGGTGGTGCGCGACCACGCACCGCTGCACGGGATCACCGTCCTCGCCGAGCTCCTCCCATACCTCCGTGAGCGCGCGTCGCGCTGCCGCACGGTCAACACCTCCGAGCCGCACCGCGGCGTAGATATCCGCCATCCGATCGTCCGCCATGCGCCGAGTATCGCACATGTGTTCGAACGTTTCGAGTGCGGATCGAACATCTGTTCGCAACTTCGCGGTTATCCGCGGATCAGCGCGACGACCGGAAGGTCCGGCGCAGGTCAGCGACCCATTCGCCGGGGATCTCCCAGGGGATGAAGTGGCCGCCGCGCTCGTGCACGGTGACCTCGTCCAGCCGGTACCACTCCGCCCGGGTGGCGCGGAACCACGCGGCACGCTCGGCGGTCGGCACGCCCGGCGGGTTCTCGTGCGCCACCAGCGTCACCCCGGTCGGCGCCTGGACCACGGGTTTCCGGTCGTGCGCCGGCGTCCAGGGGTGGCGGTTGTTGTTGGCGTAGGTGCGCATCGAGGTGCCGATCGAGTTCGTCACCCAGTAGATCGTGGCCTGGGTGAGCAGGTCGTCGCGCGGGAACGCCCGCTCGACGTCGCCGCCGCAGTCGCTCCACGAGGTCCAGCGCTCCAGGATCCAGGCCAGCATGCCCGCGGGCGAATCGGCGAGGGCGTGCGCCAGGGTGTCCGGCGCCAGCGTGTGCGCGGCCAGGTGCACCGCGAAACGGTGCTCGAGGGCGATCAGCCGATCCCTGGCCGGGCCGGGCAGGTCGTCCGGGATCGGCCTGCCGCCACTGACGTCCCAGCCGCGCTCGCCGTTGAAGAGCGTGAGCGGCTGCCCGGAGCCGATGTGGATGCCGTACAGCTCGTCCGGGTACCGGTGCCCGAGCTCGGCGGTGACCAGCGCCCCGACGTCGCAGCCCGCGGCGGCGTAGCGCTCGAACCCGATGACATCGGTCATCAGCGTGTGCCAGAGCTCGGCGATCCGCCAGAAGTTCAGGTCGGCGCGGTCGAGCGGGCCGGAGAAGCCGAAGCCGGGGAGCGAGGGCACGATCAGGTCGAAGGCGTCGGCCGGGTCGCCGCCGTGCGCGCCGGGATCGGCCAGCGGCTCCAGCACTCTCGACCAGTGCCAGAAGGTCCACGGCCAGCCGTGCGTGAGGATCAGCGGCCGCGGCGCCGGGCCGACGCCCGGCCTGCGCAGGAAGTGCACCGGGACGCCGTCGACGGTCGCGCGGTAGTGGTCGTAGGCGTTCATGGCGGCCTCGGCGGCGCGCCAGTCGTACTCGGTGCGCCAGTACTCGCACAGTTCGTGCAGGTAGTCGCCGGAGACGCCGTAGCCGCCGCCGGGGACGGCGGCCCTGCGGGTCAGGGCGAGCCGCTGCCGGAGATCGTCGAGCACCGCGTCGGGCACGTGGATGGGGCGGCGTTCCATCAGCGGTTCCGTTCGTCGTCGAGTTCGGCCAGCCGGGCCAGCGCGGGGAGCGCGGCGGTCAGCGCGGCGCGGTGCTCCGGTTCCAGCAGCGCGACGAGCTCGGCCATCCGCGCCACCCGGGCGGTGCGCCTGCTCGCCACCGTCGCCGCGCCGCGCGGGGTGATCCGGACCAGCACCGCGCGGCCGTCGCTGGGGTCGGGGCCGCGCGCGACCAGGCCGTCGCGCTCCAGCTTGGCCACGATCTGGGTGATGGCGGGCTGGGTGACCTGCTCGCCCGCGGTGAGCGCGGAGAGCCGCTGCGGGCCGCGCCCGGCCAGCGTGTGCAGCACCGAGAGCGTGGTGAAGCTGCGCTGCTGCACCGCGGGCAGGCGGATGAACATCCGGGTGAACCGCTCCATGACGGAGGTCAGGGCGGCGGGGTCGAGGTCGGGCACCACCCCTTTCTAGCAGAAACTTATATAAGTTTCTAATTCGATTCGACTCTTGGCAGGGCATCTTACTTGAGAGTAAGTTCAGCGCATGGGTGAAACTCTGACCGGCCGCCACGTGCTCATCACCGGCGCCTCCTCCGGGATCGGCCGGGCCGCCGCGCTCGCCACCGCGGCCAAGGGCGCCACGGTGTTCCTGCTGGCCCGGCGCGCGGACGAGCTCGACGAGGCGGTCGCCGAGGTACGCGCGGCGGGCGGCGACGCGTACGGCTACCCGTGCGACATCACCGAGGGCGAGTCGGTGGAGCGCACGGTTCGCGCCGTCCTCGACGAGCACGGCCACGTGGACATGCTGGTCAACAACGCGGGCCGCTCCATCCGGCGCGCGATCCACCGCTCCACCGACCGGCTGCACGACTTCGAGCGCACCATGGCGGTGAACTACTTCGGCGCGCTCCGGCTCACCCTCGCGCTGCTGCCGCAGATGCGCGAGCGGCGCTTCGGGCACATCGTGAACATCAGCAGCGCCGGGGTGCAGGTGGCGACGCCGCGGTTCGCCGCGTACCTGGCCAGCAAGGCGGCGCTGGACAAGTTCACCGAGGTGGCGGCGGTGGAGACGATGGCGGACGGGGTGACCTTCACGACCATCCACATGCCGCTGGTGCGCACCCCGATGATCGCGCCGAGCGGGAACCAGGGGCCCGCCGAGACGCCGGAGTGGGCGGCGGCCACCATCGTGCGCGCCCTGGTCGAGCGGCCGCGGCGGATCGACGTGCCGCTCGGCACCATCGCCGAGTACGGGGCGCTGCTCACCCCGAAGCTGCGCGACCGGATCCTGCACCGCTACTACCGCGCGCTGCCCGACTCCCCCGCCGCGAAGGGTGAGAACGAGGCTGCGCCGCAGGAGGATTCGGGGTGGGCCGAGCCCGCGCGGTCACGATCGACGCCGCTGCGGGTCACCGGGACCGCGCTGCGCCGGGTCGGGCGCTGGGTGCCGGGCACGCACTGGTGACGCCGGGCGCCGAGGCGCGCACCGCCCGCGGCGAATGTCGGTGGCTGCTGCGACGATCGGGGTGAGCAACAGGGAGGAGTCACCATGACGAACACCCCGTCCACCGACCCGACGCCCGCCGGGGTCGCCCCGGTCGCGAGCTGGATCATCTCGCGCGACACCGAAGCCGAGCTGGAATTCCTCGCCGGCGTCTTCGGCGCCACCGAGCGCCACGGCAGCCGCGTCATGAACGGCGCGATGATCAATCACGTCGAGATCGAGCTCTCCGGCGGGTCGCTCATGCTGTTCGACGCAGCACCCGAATGGCCGCCGACCCCCGCCCATACGCGGGTGTACGTGCCCGATCTCGCCGCGGCGGTGCGCGCGGCCCGCGAGCGCGGCGCCCGGATCGTGACCGAGCCTGCCGCGATGCCCTTCGGCGACGCGATCGCCCGCTTCCGCGATCCGCAGGGCCACCTGTGGTGGGCGCACGAGCGCGTCGAGGATGTCGATGCCGACGAGATGATGCGCCGGTTCGCGCTCCCGGAGTACGTCGCGGCGCTGGGCTACGTGGGGGAGACCCTGGCGGCGGAGATGGCGCGCGGTCAGTCGTAGACCCCCTCGGCGCGCCAGCCGCCGTCCCGGTAGGCGAGCAGCAGCACCCTGGCGTCCGCAGGCTCGCCGTCCAGCCGGATCTGCGCGCGGGCGCGAACCGTCGCCGAGCCCGGCGCCCACCAGCGCTCGTCCACCGGCCACGGCCCGGCCCAGCCGGCCAGCGCCCACTCCCGGCGGCCCCAGCGCAGCCGGGCCGGGGCGGTGCTGAAGACGCCGCGCTCGGTGACCTCGACCGCGGCGCCGTCGGCGGCCTCCAGCAGCACCGCGGGCTGGTCGACGAGGACGACACCGGGTGCGGGCTCGGGCAACCTGCCCGGCCACGGCAGCGCCGGATCGGCGGCGGGCACCCGCTCGTCGCCGAGCGCGACCATGGTCACCCGCTCCCCCGGCCCGCGCCCCCCGCTGAGCACCCCGAACTGCACGGCCTCCCCGCCGAGCAGCCCCTGCACCCGGATCAGCGCGCGGCGCGCCTGCCCCTCGGTCTCCCCCGACCCGCCCCACAGCCCGAGCTGCAGCGCACCGGCAGGCACCACCTCGCTCGGCTCCAGCCGGAGCACGGTGATCGGCCCGGTCGGGCGGGAGCGGTGCGTGAGCCAGCCGTCCAGCTGCCAGCGCACCCGGTCCGCCGTTCCCGCCGCGGTGAGCGGCTCGGCGCACCGCCAGACCCGGGAGAGCTCCTCGCCCGCTTCGGTCTCCGCGCTCACCACCAGCCGGGTGCACGCGGTGCCCGCGGCGGCGAGCGCGGCGTGCAGCCTGGTGGCGAGCATGCGGCCGGCGAAGGCGGCGGCGTCGACCCGGTCGATCGGCGGGTCGCAGCGGTACACCACGGTGAACTCGGGCGGCGGGCGACGCGCGGAGACGGTGCGCTCCGGCAGCGCGCGGGCGCAGCGGTGCGCGGCGATGGCGTCGGCGCCGAAGCGGGAGGCGATCTCGGCCGGGGTGAGCGCGGCGAAGTCGCCGATCCGGCGCAGGCCGAGGCGGTGCAGCAGATCGACCAGGTCGGCGCGGTACTTCGCGTCCGCGCCCGGCTCGGCCGCGAGCTCGGCGATCGGGAGCGGGGCGAGGAACTCCCGGCCTTCGCCCGGCGCGACGATGGCGCCGCGGCGGGCGGCGAGCACGGCGGTGGAGAGCGCGTCGGCGATCCCGACCGCCGCCTCCGCGCCCGCCGCCGCCACCGCGTCGACCAGCCGCTCGGCCGCGAGCTCCTCGGAGCCGAAGTAGCGGGCGGCGCCGCGGGCGGCGAGCACGAGCAGGCCGGGGCGCAGCACCTCGACGCCGGGCACCGTCGCCTCGACGGCGGTGACGATCGGCTCGAAGAGGCGGGCGTCGCGGTCCTGGTCCGCGCGCGCCAGGAAGATCTCCGGGCAGCGGGCCTGGGCCTCGCGCCGCCGCAGGCCGCGCCCGACCCCCGCCGCCCGCGCCGTCGCGGTGCAGGCGACCACCCGATTGGCGGCGAGCACCGCCACCGGACGATGCCCCGGAATCCCGGCCGTCGCAGCCGCGGCCACGGCAGGCCAGTCCGGACACCACACAGCGAGCAAACGGGAGGAGTCCTGGCGCGATCGGTCCATGTCACCCTCACCTCCGGCCGCCAGCTATCGATCCGCAATCGAATATACGTTCGAGTTGCGGAGAGGGGAAGCCGACCCCGGGTCGGCTCCACCGGCCGAACCGGACGCCCGTCTCACCCCCGCCCCGAATCAGGTCGGCTACCGGGGCTTTCGACTACCCTGCACACCATGATCGATCGCCCCCGCCCCATCATCGGCCCGGACTACCTGGTGGCAGGCCGGTACCGGCTCCAGTCGAAGATCGGCGGCGGCGGCATGGGCGCCGTATGGCTCGCGCTCGACCGGCTGCTGAACCGGGACGTGGCGATCAAGCAGGTGCTCACGACGGCCGGGCTGGACGAGGCGACGGCGCGGGCGGTGCGGGAGCAGATCATGCACGAGGGCCGGGTCGCGGCGAAGCTCTCGCACGAGCACGCCATCGCGGTCTACGACGTGGTGCTCGAGGCGGGCGAGCCCTGGCTGGTGATGGAGCACCTGCCCTCGCGCAGCCTCGCCAAGGCGCTGTCGCTGGTGGAGGCGCTGCCCCCGGTCGAGGTGGCGCAGATCGGCGCCCAGGTGGCGGATGCGCTGGCGGCCGCGCACGCGGCGGGGATCGTGCACCGCGACATCAAGCCGGGCAATATCCTGGTCGCCGACCGCGGCCCCGAGGTCGGCAAGGCCAAGCTCAGCGACTTCGGCATCTCCAGCGGCGCGGGCGACCCCGCCGACCAGCAGGACGGCATCATCACCGGCACCCCGTCCTACCTCCCGCCCGAGGTCGCGCGCGGCGCGGTGCCGACCACCGCCAGCGACGTCTTCTCGCTCGGCGCGACGCTCTACACCGCCATCGAGGGCCAGCCGCCCTTCGGCTTCGACGACGACAGCGACGCCGTCGTGACGCGGGCCGCCATGGCGCAGATCATCCCGCCCACCCGCAGCGGCGTCCTCACCAACGCGCTGCTGCACATGATGGAACCCGCCCCGCAGCGCCGGCCGAGCATGGCCGAGGCGCGCGACGAGATCCTCACCGCCGCTTTCGGTCCCGGCACGGCCCCGTACATCCTCGGCGCGCCGGTGCGCACCGAGGACGGAACCATCCCGGCCTGGGCCGCGCGCAACTCCGCCTCCGGGCAGCGCAGCCCGCACTCCACCCCGCTGCCCCGCCCGCACCGGCAGCACGCGGGGGCACAGGCGGCGCCGCAGCAGCAACAGCGGCTCGGCAGCGGTACCGGCAGCGGCGGTGGCGGCTTCAGCAGCAACCCCGGCGCGCCGCTCGCGATCGCCGCCGGGCTGCTCATCGGGCTGGTGCTGGTGATCGCGATCATCATCGTCGCGCTGTAGCGGTTCAGTCGATCCGGCGGCGGTGCGCCCAGCGGGTCAGGGCATTGCGGTTGGACTGCTGGGTCTTGCGGAGCACGTTGGAGGCGTGCGTCTCCACCGTCTTCACCGAGATGAAGAGCGCCTCGGCGATCTCCCGGTAGGTGTAGCCGCGGGCGAGCAGCCGCAGCACCTCCAGCTCGCGCGGGGTGAGCGAGTCCAGCTCGGGGTCGAGCGGCGGCTCCGGCACCGGGGAGCGGCCGGTGAAGGAGTCGAGCACGAAGCCGGCCAGGCGCGGGCTGAAGACGGCATCGCCGCCGGCGACCCGGCGGATGCCGTCGGCGAGTTCGGCGCCGGAGATGGTCTTGGTGACGTAGCCGCGGGCGCCCGCCCTGATTACCGCGATGACGTCCTCGGCGGCGTCCGAGACGCTGAGCGCCAGGCAGACCGGGCCGTCGTCGATGCCGTTGAGCACCGCGACGCCGCCGCCGTCCGGCATGTGCACGTCCAGCAGCACCACGTCGGGCCGCGCGGTGTTGATGCCGGAGACCGCGTCGGCGACGCCGCCCGCCTCGCCGATCACCTCCATATCGGCCTCCCGCCCCAGCTCGGCCCTGACCCCCGACCGGAAGACGGCGTGATCGTCGACCAGAAAGACGCGCACACTCACCGGTTACTCCTCCTCGTCACGGGGTCATCATGCCCGGGAGAACTCACGGGCGGGCCGTGGGGCTGAGCACGGCCTCCTCCGCCACCCCGGAATCGCTGCGCGGCATGACGATCCGCACCTCGGTGCCGCGGCCGGGGGTGGAGCGCACCTCGACGGTGCCGCCGCGCCGCTCGATCCGGCCGCGCACCGAGCGCGCGAGCCCCTGCCGGTCGGCCGGGATGTCGTCGGGGTCGAAGCCGATGCCCCGATCCCGGACGAACACGCTCACCTGATGCGGCTCGGCCTCGGCGAAGAGGTCGATCTCCGGGACGCCCGCGTGCTTGGCCGCGTTCACCAGCGCCTCCCGGCCCGCCCCGAGCAGCGCGGTGAAGTGCTCCTTGGGCAGCCCGCTCCCGGTGTCGCCGACGTCCATGCTGACATCGCCGACGGTCACCGGGGTGACCTTCACCCCGTGCTGATCCTCCACCTCGCCCGCGATCGTGCGCAGCGCGGCGGCCAGGCTGGACTGCGCGGGGCCCGCGTCCTCGAAGAGCCAGCGCCGCAGCTCCCGCTCCTGGCTGCGGGCCAGCCGCACCACCTCCTGCGCGTCGGCCGCCTGGCGCTGGATCAGCGCGAGCGTCTGCAGCACGGAGTCGTGCAGGTGCGAGGCGATCTCCTCGCGCTCCTCGTTCCGGATGCGGGCGGCGCGCTCGGCGTTCAGCGCGCGCACGGTCTTCACCCAGAGCGGGACGGTGAGCAGCCCGGCGCCGACCAGCGTGACCCCGACCGCGAGCAGCGCGGGCCCCAGCGAGCCGAGGTCGATCCTGGCCAGCACGACGACGCCGAGCCCGACCACGACCAGGGTGACCCCGGCGATGATCCGGGACCAGGTGATCACGGTCGGCTTGGCGGGCAGCCCGAGCAGCGAGCGCGGCCCGCCGCCGTCGGCGTCGTACTCGCGCCAGACCAGCGCGGCGCCGACCGCCACCACGACGATCGGCGCGACGATGCCCGCGACCCGCCCGCTGAACACCCAGGACACCGCCACCGCGAGCCCGATGCCGAGCAGCACCAGCCCGACCGCCTGCCGCCGCTCCTCGCCGGAGACCTCCTCGGTGTCCGCCCCCGCCGGGGTGAAGAGCCAGAGCAGGCCGTAGCCGAAGATGCCTGCCCCGGCCAGCGCGGAGAGCAGCACGAAGGCCATCCGCACCTGGAAGACCGGGATGCCGAGGTGGTCGGCGACCCCGCCGGCGACCCCGCCGATCACCCGGCCGCCGGTGCGCCGCACCAGCCGCGGCGGGGAGGCGGGCACGGGTGTGGCGGTGGCGGGGGACATGCCTCCGATGGTGGCACGCCCCCGCGCGGGGGGACATCGGGAAACACCCTGACCCCCCGGCCCGGGGTAGCGATTCAGGGTTACCCCCGATGCGCGAAAGCCCAGGTCTCGCCACCATGGAAAGCATGAAGACGAGCATCGGAGACCAGCTCCAGCAGTTGTGGCAGACCCGGCCGGTCCGGATGTCGCGCCAGGGCCCGGTCGCCGGCGTCGCCGCCGGCTTCGGCAGGCGCTACGACATCGACCCGGTCCTGGTGCGGATCGCGTTCGTGGTGTCGACGCTGTTCGGCGGGGCGGGCGTCGTGCTCTACCTGCTGGCCTGGCTGATGCTCGACGACGCGGGCGACCCGAGCGTGCCGCCGCGCTCGCTACTGGACAAATCGCAGTCGCAGACCAAGACGGTGGTGCTGATCGTGGCGCTCGCCATCGCGGTGAGCACCATGGGCCCGATCGGCGTCGGGCTCGGCGGGTCCGGGCTGATCAGCATGGCGCTCATGCTCGGCGGGTGGTGGCTGCTGCACCTGCGGCAGCCGGAGCCGCCGCTCGGGCTGCCCGGGCAGCCCGTGACCTCGTTCGGCGGTTTCCCGGCCACCGGCTACCCCGGTGTACCGGCCGGGTCGCCGCTGCGCTCGGTCGGCGACATGTTCCGCGCCGACCCGGGGCCGTACTCGCCGTACACCAAGCTCCCGGAGTTCTACGTGCCGGAGCAGGATCGCGCCGCGACCACACCGCTGCGCGCGGAGCCGGAAGGCCAAAGGCCGGACCTGACCAAGGCGGCCGCCGACCCGGAGCAGATCGGCGAAACCTCAGCCACCGGCGCGGCCGAGACCAGTTCCGGCACCGCGGGCACCCCGGCCGACGCGACCGGCCCCGGCACCGCGGGTCTCTCGGCCCACGCAACCGACATCGGCACCGCGGGTCTCTCGGCCGACGCGACCGGCCCCGGCGCCGCGGGTCTCTCGGCCGACGCGGCCGAACGGAGTGCCTCATCCGGCATTCCGGCCCCCGAACGCCCGAACCTCACCAAATCCCCGACCCCGGCGGCCCGGCACCCCTTCCCCACCCCGGTTCCGCCCTCCTGGGACCCCCTCGGCGTCGCCCCCCTCGCCTGGGACCTCCCCGAGCCCACCCCGGCCAAGACACCGGTCGCCCCGCCCGAGCGCCGCCCGCGCTCCCGGCTCACCCCGGTCACCATCGGCCTCGCCATCCTGGCCGCGGGCGCGGCGGGCTCCGTCGCCGCCGCGGGCGCGGCGTGGATGACCCCCGCCATGATCGGCGGCGCCGCACTGGCGGTGCTCAGCATCGGTCTCCTGGTCGGCGCCTTCCTGCGCCGCGGCCACGGGCTGTACCTCGCGGCCGTTCCGCTGGCCGGTTTCGTGCTGCTCGCCTCACTGATCGGCCCGATGAACTTCGACAGGGCCGACATGGGCGAGCACGTCTGGACCGCCGCCTCGGCGAGCACGCTCGAACCCGCCTACCGGGTGAACATGGGTAATGCCACGCTCGACCTGCGCGAACTCGCGCTCACCGAGAACCGCGCGGTCCAGCTGGAGGTCAGGATGGGCGAGGCCGAGGTGCTGCTCCCCGCCGACCTGACGGTGAACATGACCTGCGCGACCACCATGGGCGAGTCGAACTGCGTCCCCGGCATCAGCGGCCCGGCCACCCCCGGCGCGCCGGTGCTCGACCTGAAGATCGACGTCGTCGCCGGCAACGTGGAGGTGCACCGTGGCTGACCCCGTCAGGCCCCGCGGCGGGCCGTCGCTGTCCATGCTGGTGGCCGGGTTGATCGGCCTGGCGATCAGCGTCTGGGCCTTCGTCGGCCCGAGCGCGGTGGACATCATCCCGCTCGGCTGGACCGCCGTCGGCGTCGCCATCGTGGCGGGCATCCTGCTGGTACTTCCGCGCGGGCGGAACAAGAAGGACTGACCGCGCCGCACACGGGCGCCGCTCCTACCGGGAGCGGCGCCCGTTCCGCGTCACTCCCACTCGATGGTGCCCGGCGGCTTGCTCGTCACGTCGAGCACGACCCGGTTCACCTCGGCGACCTCGTTGGTGATCCGGGTGGAGATGCGCTCCAGCACCTCGTACGGCAGCCGCGTCCAGTCGGCGGTCATGGCGTCCTCGCTGGTCACCGGGCGCAGCACGATGGGGTGGCCGTAGGTGCGGCCGTCGCCCTGCACGCCGACGCTGCGCACATCCGCGAGCAGCACCACCGGGCACTGCCAGATCTGGCCGTCCAGCCCGGCCGCGGTGAGCTCCTCGCGGGCGATGGCGTCGGCCTGGCGCAGGGTGGCCAGCCGGTCGCCGGTCACCTCGCCGACGATCCGGATGGCGAGCCCCGGCCCGGGGAAGGGCTGGCGCCCGACGATCTCCTCGGGCAGCCCGAGCTCGCGCCCGACCGCGCGCACCTCGTCCTTGAAGAGCAGCCGCAACGGCTCCACCAGGGCGAACTCGAGATCGTCCGGCAGCCCGCCGACATTGTGGTGCGACTTGATGTTCGCGGTGCCGCTGCCGCCGCCGGACTCCACCACGTCCGGGTAGAGAGTGCCCTGCACCAGGAACTCCACCGACCCGGTGCCGCCCTGCTCGGCCACGATCCCGGTGACCGCGTCCTCGAACGACCGGATGAACTCCCGGCCGATGATCTTGCGCTTCTCCTCCGGGTCGGTGACGCCCTTAAGCTCGCCGAGGAACTTGTCCACCGCGTCCACCGTCACCAGCTTCGCGCCGGTCGAGGCGACGAAATCCTGCTGGACCTGCTCGCGCTCCCCGGCTCGCAGCAGCCCGTGGTCGACGAAAACACAGGTCAGCCGGTCCCCGATCGCACGCTGCACCAGCGCAGCCGCCACCGCGCTGTCCACCCCGCCGGAAAGGCCACAGATGGCGTGGCCGTCGCCGATCTGCTCGCGCACCGCACCGATCAGCGACTCCGCGATATTCGCCGGGGTCCAGCCCGCCGGGATCCCGGCCAGCTCGTGCAGGAACCGGCTCAGCACCTGCTGGCCGTGCGGCGAGTGCAGCACCTCGGGGTGGTACTGCACCCCGGCCAGCCGCCGCGCCCGGTCCTCGAAGGCCGCGACCGGCGCGCCCGCCGACGTCCCGGTGACGGTGAAGCCGTCGGGGGCGCCGGTCACCGCGTCGCCGTGGCTCATCCAGACCGGCTGCACCGCGGGCAGCCCGCCGTGCAGCACGCCGCCGTCGACGCTCAGCTCGGTGCGGCCGTACTCCCTGGTCCCGGTCTGCGCGACGGTGCCGCCGAGCGCCTGCGCCATCGCCTGGAAGCCGTAGCAGATGCCGAACACCGGGACGCCCAGATCGAACAGCCCGGCATCCAGCCGCGGCGCGCCGTCGGCGTACACACTGGCCGGGCCGCCGGACAGGATCACCGCGGCCGGCTTCTTCGCGGCGATCTCCGCCACCGTGATGGTGTGCGGGACCACCTCGGAGAAGACGCGCGCCTCGCGCACCCGGCGGGCGATCAGCTGGGCGTACTGCGCGCCGAAGTCGATGACGAGAACAGGGCTCTGGGTATCTGCCACCGGCACAGTTTAATGAGCGCGCGAATCGCCCCGCGCACCCCCGCGCCGCTGGCTATCCTCATCGGCGTGCCGTTCGCCCGTGCGATAGACGCCGACATCCACTACGAGGACAGCGGGGGCACCGGGCCGGTCGTTCTGCTGGCGCACGAATTCTTCATGGACCGAACGATGTTCGCCGCGCAGCAGGCCGCCCTCACCCCGGAGTTCCGCATCGTGGCGTGGGACGCGCGCGGCCACGGCCGCAGCCGTGACCAGCGCCTCCCCTTCACCTTCTGGACCGCCGCCCGCGACGCCCTCACCGTGCTCGACCACATCGGGGTGGAGCGCGCGGTGGTCGGCGGCACGGCGCAGGGCGGCTTCACCGCGCTGCGCGCCGCGCTGCTCGCCCCGGAGCGGGTCGCCGGGCTGATCCTGATCAGCACCGAGGCAGGTGGCCTCAGCCGCGAACAGTCGACCGCCACACTGCGATTCCTCGACCTCTGGTACGACGAGCACTCCCGCGAGCGGGCCGCGCAGCAGCTCGCCCGCTGGCTCATCGGCGACGACGACTGGTACCGCGCCATCTGGACCAGGCGCTGGCTCGGCCAGGGCCGCCGCGACATCGAGGTCGCCGCGCACTGCGTGCTCGCCCGCGACTCGGTGGCCGACCGGCTCGGCGAGATCACCTGCCCCGCCCTGGTGATCCACGCCACCGACAGCGGTATCGCCAGGGCCAGATCCCGCGAACTCGCGCGCGGCCTGCCCGACGCCACCTACCTGGAGATCGACGGCGCCCGGCTCGCCGTCACCATGACCCACCCGGAGCCGGTGAACACCGCCATCGGCCGATTCCTCCGAGCGCACACCGCGCTCAGGCCCGGACCGTCAGCCCGACCCGCTGGAACTCCTTGAGGTCGGAGTACCCGGCCTTCGCCATCGACCGGCGCAACCCGCCGACCAGGTTCAACGAGCCGAACGGGTCGTCCGACGGGCCGAAGAGCACCCGGTGCAGATCGGGCCGCGCGCGCTCCGGGTCGGCGCCGCCCGCATCCCACGGGTCGTCCACCTCGAGCAGCGCGCCGCGCGGCACCGAGGGGTGCGCCGCCGCCGACGGCCAGTACCAGCCCCGGCCCGGCGCCTCCGCGGCCAGCGCCAGCGGAACCCCGAGCACCGCGGCGTCCGCGCCGCAGGCGATCGCCTTCGCCAGCTGCCCCGAGGTCGAGACGTCGCCGTCCGCGATCACGTGCACGTACCGGCCGCCGGTCTCGTCCAGGTAGTCCCGCCGCGCCGCCGCCGCGTCCGCGATCGCGGTCGCCATCGGCACCCCGATCCCGAGCACCTCGCCGGTCGTGGTCGCGCCCGGGTACGAGCCGTAGCCCACGATCACGCCCGCCGCGCCGGTCCGCATCAGGTGCAGCGCGGTGCGGTGATCACTCACGCCGCCCGCCACCACCGGGACGTCCAGCTCGGCGATGAAGGTCTTGAGGTTGAGCGGCTCGCCCTCGCTCACGTGCTCGGCCGAGATGATCGTGCCGTGCACCACAAGCAGGTCGACCCCGGCCTGCACCAGCGCGGGAGTCAGGCCCCGGGCGTTCTGCGGGCTCACCCGCACCGCCACCGTCACGCCCGCCGCGCGAACCTGCGCGACCGCGGCAGCCAGCAGGTCCGGCAGCATCGGGGCCGCGTGCAGCTCCTGCAGCAGCGCCACCGCGCGGTCGGACGGGCCGGTGGCGGCCAGGTCGGTCAACTGCTCGATCTTCGCCTGCACGTCGGCGTGCCTGGCCCACAGCCCCTCGCCGTTGATCACGCCGAGGCCGCCGAGCTTGCCGAGCTCGATCGCGAACTCCGGGGAAACCAGCGCGTCGGTCGGGTGCGCCACCACCGGGATGTCGAAGCGGTAGGCGTCCAGCTGCCAGGACAGCGAGACCTGCTTGGACGAGCGGGTACGCCGCGACGGGACGATATCCACGTCGTCCAGGTCGTATGTCCGGCGAGCGGTCCGGCCCATGCCGATTTCCACCATGTCGCGCATAGTGATGTGCCTTTCTGCCCGCTGGCGCGGGCGGGGTTTGCGGCCCTTCGGGGTCCCGCGTTCGGCGGCCGAGACTCGCGGCTGCGCCGCATTGCTTCGGCCGCCGAACGCGGGACGGGCCGCAAACCGTTGTGGGCTCGTCTGTGACGTCGCCGCTGGATCCGGATGTTGACCCGGGGGTGCCGCCCCGGGGGGGCCGTGCCGGGGTGTGGACATGGTTCTACCCCGGCTTTCGCGCAAGCCGGGGTAGAGCTTAGCCGCGGCCGGTGTAGTTGGGGGCCTCGACGGTCATGGTGATGTCGTGGGGGTGGCTTTCCTTGAGGCCCGCGGCGGTGATCTGGACGAACTGGGCGTCCTGGAGGTGCGCGATGTTCTGCGAGCCGGTGTAGCCCATGGCGGCGCGGAGGCCGCCGACGAGCTGGTGGATCACCTGGTTGACGGGGCCGCGGAACGGGACCCTTCCCTCGATGCCCTCGGGGACGAGTTTGTCCTCGGCGAGGACGTCGTCCTGGAAGTAGCGGTCCTTGGAGAAGCTCTTGGCCTGGCCGCGGCCCTGCATGGCGCCGAGTGAGCCCATGCCGCGGTAGCTCTTGAACTGCTTGCCGCCGACGAGGATGAGTTCACCGGGGGACTCCGCGGTGCCCGCGAGCAGGGAGCCGAGCATGACGGTGGAGGCGCCCGCCGCGATGGCCTTGGCGATGTCGCCGGAGAACTGGATGCCGCCGTCGGCGATCACCGGGACGCCGGCGGGGCGGCACACCGAGACCGCCTCCAGGATCGCGGTGATCTGCGGGGCGCCGACGCCGGCGACGACCCGGGTGGTGCAGATCGAGCCGGGGCCGACGCCGACCTTCACCGCATCCGCGCCCGCGTCGACCAGCGCCTGCGCGCCCGCCCGCGTGGCGACATTGCCGCCGACGATCTGGATCCGCTCGCCGACCTCGGTCTTCACCTTGGTGACCATCTGCAGCACCTGCGCCTGGTGGCCGTGCGCGGTGTCGACCACCAGCACGTCGACCCCGGCGTCGGCCAGCGTCATGGCGCGCGACCAGGCATCCTCGCCGACGCCGACCGCGGCGCCGACCAGCAGCCTGCCGTCCCGGTCCTTGGTGGCGTGCGGGTACTGATCGGTCTTGACGAAGTCCTTCACCGTGATCAGACCGCGCAGCCTGCCGCCGCCGTCCACGATCGGCAGCTTCTCCACCTTGTGCCTGCGCAGCAGCCCGAGCGCCGCCTCGGCGGTGACGCCCTCCTGCGCGGTGATCAGCGGCGCCTTGGTCATCACATCGGCGACCCGGCGGTTCTGGTCCACCTCGAACCGCATGTCGCGGTTGGTGATGATGCCGACCAGCGCGCCCTGCTCGTCCACCACCGGCAGGCCGGAGATCCGGAAGCGGGCGCACATGGCATCCACCTCGGCGAGGGTGTCGGTCGGGCGACAGGTGACCGGGTCGGTGACCATGCCCGCCTCGGACCGCTTCACCGTCTCCACCTGGGCGGCCTGATCGGCGCCGGAGAGGTTGCGGTGCAGCACGCCCATGCCGCCCGCGCGCGCCATGGCGATCGCCATCCGCGCCTCGGTGACGGTATCCATCGCCGAGCTGACCAGCGGGGTGCGCAGCCGGATATCCCTGGACAGCTTGCTCGAGGTCTCCACCGAGCTGGGAATCAGGTCCGACGCGGCGGGCAGCAGCAGCACGTCGTCGAAGGTGAGACCGAGCATGGCGATCTTGTTCGGATCGTCACCACCCGTATGAGGGCGAGCGGCGAGTCGTTCGCCCGGTACGGGATTACTCATTCGGATCGACCCCTCCTGGACGTCGAAGGCACCGGGAGCCGGATCGGAACCGGCGCCGCGGCGGTGTGAAATCGGATGGACGGTAGCGGCGGAGGCGGCCCCTGACCCGGTGCGCGATACGGACGGCTTCCGTAAATACGCCGAGCTGCGCGGGCATCGCCTGTGCCTTTCGCCTATGGTATCGGTCGCGTGAACGCGATGTTCCAGTCGGTCCGCCCGGGAAACTGGCCCGGCGCACCGCTGGCGCAGACCCACCTGTTCTGCGTACCGTGGGGATGTGCGTGACCACCTACCACCTGGCTTGCCGCCGGATCCCTTCGCCGGAGACCCCTCCGACCCGTCCGCCGCGCTCGACGCCATCGAGCCCGGTGAGCCGCTGGATCCCCATGAGCGCCTCGCGGTCGAGGAAGATCTCGCCGACCTCGCTGTCTACGAGGCCCTGCTGGCGCACCGCGGAATCCGCGGGCTCGTGGTCAGCTGCGAGGACTGCAGGCAGGATCACTACCACGACTGGGACATGCTCCGCGCGAACCTGCTCCAACTGCTCGTCGACGGCACCGTCCGCCCGCACGAGCCCGCCTACGACCCGACCCCGGAGGCCTACGTCACCTGGGATTACTGTCGGGGATACGCGGACGCCTCGATGAACGAGGCCTTCCACGGCGACGGATTCGACGGCTTCGACAGCTGAGACGGAGAACACCTCCGCGGTGTGCGTGTCGCGCGCGCCGGATCGAAGCGGGCCCACGCACTGCCCGCACACGAAGACACGAAAAAACCGGCCGTCGCGTGACGGCCGGTTTTTCGTTGTCTCGTACTTCAGCCCGCCGGGGTGACCGGAACCGCCGGAACGGGAACCTGAACCGGCGGCACGGTGTCCACCGCGGGCACCGACTGGGTCGGCACCTGCTGGGTGGGCACGCCACCACCACCCCCCGCCGTGGGCACCGCGGTCGGCGAGGCGATCGTGGTGGGGGCCGGGGGTGTCGGCTGCTCCGGTTGGGTCGGCTCCTGCGTCTGCGGCGGATCCGGCTGCGTCGGCTCCGGCTGGGTCGGGGCCGTCGGCTTGGTCGGCAGCACGGTGCCCGGATCCGGCGTACTCGGCTCCTGGGTGCCGAGAGTCGACGGGTCCGGGGTGGTACCCGGCTTGGTCGGTGCCGTGGTCGGCACCTGCCCGGACGGCTTCGGCTCCGACGGCCTGGACTGGGTCGAGGTGATCTGGCTGGCGATTTCGGGCGCGACCTTCCCCAGTTCCGCCACCAATGCGTTCCAGCGCTCGATCAGATCGTCCTGCTTGGCCGGGTCGTCGACCTGCTGCGCGGTGGTGCGCACCCGGTCGAGAAGCACCCGCGCCTCGTCGTTGTCGCCCTGTGCCAGCGCCGCCTGCACCTGGCTCAGCTCGTCGTCGGCGCGGGCCACCACGGTGGTCTGCGCCTGTTCGCTGAACACGACCTCCTTGACCCGCCAGAGCGGGTCGCCGGGCTCGGCGCTGTACGAGAACGCCGTCATCCCGCCGAAGACCAGGGCCAGCGCGGCCGCCGCACCCGCGAGCGGGCGCACCAGCCGGAGCCTGCCGCCGCTCCGCGGCCCGACCCGCGCCTTCCTTGCCCCGATCTCCTGATTGACTGCCGCCACGATCTCGTCGAGATCGGGCGCCGCCGGGAGGGGTGGCGCGACGACTTCCGCGCGCCAATCCGCGAGCAGCGCCGCGAGCTGGAACTCCTCCGGGCTGTCGGTCTGCACCGGTCCATCGCTGGCGATGGCGTCGATGAGCGCGTCGTCGCGGCGTACCGCGGCGATATCGACGGGACCGGAGTCACCGGTCCCCCCGGCATAGGGACCGCTGTTCCGCGCGCCGAGCCACGCTTTTCGATCGCCGCGCTCGCCATCCCTAGCCATACATTTCACCTGCCCTCGCCACTTGTGACTTCAGTTTCGCGAGTGCCCTGTGCTGGGCAACCCGTATCGCGCCCGCCGTACTGCCCACGGCGACCGCGGTTTCTTCCGCTGACAAACCCATGACCAGACGGAGGATCAGAATCTCTCGATGCTTCTCCGGAAGAGTCGCGAGCAGACGGTTCATCTGCCTGCTCGTCTCGGAATCGAGAGCCCGTTGCTCCGGTCCCTGGTCGGTGGATATGACATCTGGTACTTCGGCCATCGCCTCCGCCTTGTTACGGGCGGCGTTCCGATGGGCGTCGGCGACCTTGTGCGAAGCGATTCCGTACACGAAGGCCATGAAGGGCCTGCCCTGATCCTGATACCGGGGCAGCGCCGTCATCACGGCCAGACAGACCTCCTGCGCGACGTCGTCGGCGGAGAGCTGGCCGCGCTCCGCGGCGCCGATCCGCGCCCGGCAGTAACGAACCACCAGTGGTCGGACCAGTGCGAGTACCTGAGCTAAAGCGGATCTGTCGCCCTGCGCAGCGGCAGTGACGGCGAGGTCCAACTCTTCGCCCGAGTGCGTCATCGTCAGAGAGATTCCTGGCGTTACAAGTGGCACCGGCGGTGAGAACCGGTGCTTCCGCCCGATCGGACGGAACGGGTCCAACAATAGCGACACAACGGATGCCACACGCGCACCCGGTGCGGTCCGCGGATCCCGCCCCCGGGAGAGTATTTCGCCGAGCGGGCGCTGACGCCGTGGTCGGGCCGAAGATCGAATCCGGTTCAGGAGCCGGCCGGACCCGAGAAGTCACCCCCCCTTGCCCGCAGCAGGGCCGCGCATTCGGCGGCCTCCGCGGCCGCGCCCGCCGCCCCGAGCCCGGCCCGCAGCATGGCGGTGGCCCAGCGCAGCGGGAGCAGGTCGTGCGCGGCGCAATCGCGCGCGACCGGCTCGGCCAGCGCCGCGGCGCCAGCGGAATCCCCGGACGCTGCGGTGGCGGCGGCGAGCAGCAGGGCGGATTTCACCCGGTGCCGGGTCGAGGGGCCTTGCGCCCCCAGTTCCACGGCTGCCGCGGCGTGCTCGAGTGCCGTACCGGGGTCGCCGACCGAGAGCGCGGTCTCCGCCGTCACCCAGTGCAGCCGGACGGCCGCGCGCGGGCGGGTGCGGGCGGGCTCGCGCACCCGGGCGAGGAGGCGGAAGGCGAGGGCGGGGCGGGCGCTGCCCAGCGCGTCGGCGGCGAGGCCGGTGAGCGCGTCGCACCAGGCGTCGACGGCGTCGGGAGCGCCGAACCAGGGGTCGGCGCGGCCCGGGTCGACCGGCGCCGGATCGGCGACTCCTGCATGAAGGACGAACTCGGCGACGAGGGCCGCGGCCCGGCCGTCGGGGTCGGCGGCGGCCGCGTGCCTGCCGGACTGGCGGATGAGCGAGGCCGTCGTGCTCAGGGCGAGCGAGCGGAGTACCCGGCCGGTGCCGGGGCGGGTGAGCGGCGCGAGCTCGGCGCGGGCGGCGGCGTAGCGGCCGGCACCGCCGAGCGCGACGGCGCGATGCCAGCGGTCGAGCGGGGCGCGCGCGGGCGGTAGCTGGGCGGCGCCGGGCGCGGGACCGAAGGCGGCGGCGGCGGGAACCGAGTGCAGGGGGCTTACCACCGGGCGCACTGTATCCGAGCGACCCAGCGAACCACTCTCACCTGCGCGGCAATCTCCCAGCATTTTCCACGGTGAACGATGTTTCCATCAGGTAAATCTCGTCCGGTCAAAGGCGATCGCGTGGACTTTCGAATTCACGCACGTTTCCCGCTATTAACCCGCGCGCCCCGTTTTCGCCATCTCCGGCGCTGCCGGCGGGCGGCCGAGCCGCCGCGCGGGGCCGCCGCCCGGGCTCCGGGTCGCCCACCGAAACGGCCGGACCACCGGTAAAAACACCTCTACCAGCGCTTTTCCCAGAATGTACCGGACAGCGGGGAGCGACCTCGGTTTGGTCAACCGATCAGTATCGCTGGAGCGGGCCGCGCTTGTAAACAGTGCGGAGGTTAAATTCTTTCTCCGCCTGTTCGAGGAACCCCTGCGCCGAACTATTGACGGAATTTCGACCCGGGTCCTAACGTAACTCATCGCCACGGTCGGCGCCGCGCGAAATTACAGCGACCTCGCGTCAGCGAGCTCCGGCGACACCGTGGTTGACACCTGTTCGCAGTAGAACCGGCTCGACAACGCCGACGAGCTCGCACCACGAGGAGTTCACCATGCCCATGCCCACCCACCTCCCCGGGCCGAACGCCGATGTCTGGGATTGGCAGATGCGCGGCTCCTGCCGCGGAGTGGATTCGGCGGTGTTCTTCCACCCCGACGGGGAGCGCGGCCGCGCCCGCACCGCGCGGGAGATGCGCGCCAAGGAGATCTGCCGGACCTGCCCGGTCCTCATGCAGTGCCGCTCGCACGCGCTCAAGGTGAGCGAGCCGTACGGCATCTGGGGCGGAATGTCCGAGACCGAGCGGGAGCTGCACGCCAGGCGCAACCGGCGCCGGATGACGGTCTGAGCCGTTCCGCACCGCTCCCATCCACCGGGTGCACCGGCGCCGAATGCCTGTAAGCCAAACGGTCGCTCGGTGCCCGGGGATTCGGCGCCGGTGACCGGAAGTTTTCCGGCCGCGGCAGCCGATGGCTGGTAGCCGCCGCGCCGGAGTGGAACTTTTCCGCACCGCTACCGGTTGGCCGATGGTTTGCCGTGTCCTGCCACGGCACGGGGAGCCGCGCGCTACCGTAGTCCGCGATGACTCAGAATGGAGCGTTGTGACGGCGCGGCCTTCGGCCGCAGGGGGCGATGCGTTCCGGAGAGCAGCCTGCCCACCGGGAACGGGCACTGCTACGACGGCGCGCGCGGCGGAGAATCTCGAGCTCGCACAGCTGCTACGCGGCTGCGGCCGCGCCGACCAGGAGGCGTTCGCCGAGCTCTACGACCGGACGAGCGCGCGGGTGTTCGGGCTGGTGCTCCGGGTGCTGCAGGACGCAGGCTATGCCGAGGAGACGACCCAGGAGGTCTATCTCCAGATCTGGCGCACCGCCTCCGGCTTCGACCCGGCCAAGGGCTCGGCGCTGACCTGGCTGATGACCCTGGCGCACCGGCGCGCGGTCGACCGGGTGCGCGCGGAGCAGGCGCACAGCCAGCGCGAGAACACCTACGGCAGCCGGGTACTCGGGTACGACTTCGACGAGGTCACCGAGGAGGTGGAACGCAGGCTGGAGCAGCAGGCCGTGGTCGCCGGGCTCGCCACACTGACCGAGACGCAGCGCGAGGCGATCTCGCTCGCCTACTACGGCGGCCGGACCTACGCGGAGGTGGCTCGCCATCTCGGCGTAGGCTTGCCTACGGTCAAGTCCCGCATACGGGACGGGCTCACTCGCCTGAAGAGAAGTTTGGGGGTGCCGTGAGATGGACGAGCCGGGTCTCGACCTCGCGCACACCGTCGCGCTCGGCTCGATCGACGACGAAGACCACGCAGCGGTGGTCGCGGTGCTCGGCACCGCGGCCCGCGAGGAGTTCCTCACCGAGGTGAGGGGCTCGAGGGCGGCCCTGGCCGCCCTCTCCGAGGTCACCGCCGCCACTCCACCTCCCGCGCTCCGCGCCCGCCTCCTCGACGCCATAGCCCCGGAGCGCGACACCGCCTCCTGACCCGATCGAGGCCCCGCTGCGCAGCGCGAACCCCGCGCCGACCCCTCGGCACCGAGAAGCGCCCCCGGACCGTCGGGTCCGGGGGCGCTTCTCGCACGAAAATCAGTGACTGTGCCCGTGGTGCGAGTGATCGCCCTCGTCAGTGACGGGCTTCTCGACGATCGCGCTCTCGGTGGTGAGCACCATACGCGCGACCGAGGCCGCGTTGACCACCGCGGAGCGGGTGACCCGGACCGGGTCGACGACGCCCTCGGCGAGCAGGTCACCGTAGGTGAGGGTGGCCGCGTTGAACCCCTGCTCCCCCTCGATGACCTTGCTGACCACGACGGCGCCGTCCAGCCCGGCATTGCTGGCGATCCAGTACAGCGGCGCGCGCAGCGCCTGCCTGACCACCTCGACGCCGACGGCCTCATCGCCGGAGAGCGAATCGCGCAGCGCCTCCAGCCCGGCCCCGGCCAGCACCAGCGCGGTGCCGCCGCCGGGCACGATGCCCTCGGCCACGGCCGCCTTGGCCGCCGCGACCGCGTCGTCCACCCGGTACTTGCGCTCCTTGAGCGCGGTCTCGGTGGCCGCACCGACCCGGATCACCGCGACGCCGCCCGCCAGCTTGGCCAGCCGCTCCTCGAGCTTCTCCCGGTCCCAGTCGGACTCGGTCGCCTCGATCTCCCGGCGCAACTGCGCGCTGCGGGCGGCGATGTCGTCGGCGGTGCCCGCACCATCGATGATGGTGGTCTCGTCCTTGCCGACCACGATGCGGCGGGCGACGCCGAGCACGTCGAGCCCGGCCTCACGCAGCCCGATGCCGATGTCCGGGTTCACCACGGTGCCCGCGGTGACCACGGCCAGGTCGTCCAGGAACGCCTTGCGCCGGTCGCCGAAGAACGGCGCCTTGACCGCGACGGCCCTGATCGTCTTGCGGATGCTGTTCACCACCAGGGTGGAGAGCGCCTCGCCCTCGACGTCCTCGGCGATGATCAGGACGGGCTTGCCGCTCTCCGCGATCTTCTCCAGCAGCGGGAGCAGGTCGGGCAGCGAGCTGATCTTCTCGCGGTGCAGCAGGATGTAGGCGTCCTCGAGGACGGCCTGCTGCGCATCGGTGTCGGTGACGAAGTAGGGCGAGAGGTAGCCCTTGTCGAACTGCACGCCCTCGGTGACGATCAGCTCGGTGAGCAGCGTCGACGCCTCCTCGACGGTGACGACGCCGTCCTTGCCGACGGTGGTCAGCGCCTTGCCGACCATCGCGCCGATCTCCGGGTCGCGCGAGGAGACCGTGGCGACCTGGGCGATGGCCTCCTCGCCGGAGACCGGGGTGGCCAGCTTCAGCAGCGCCTCGGAGACGGCGTCGGTCGCCTTGGCGATGCCCGCGCCGACGACGATCGGGTTGGCGCCGGCGGCGATGTTCTTCAGCCCGCCGCGGATCAGCGCCTGGGCCAGCACGGTGGCGGTGGTGGTGCCGTCGCCCGCGACGTCGTTGGTCTTGGTCGCGACGCTCTTCACCAGCTGCGCGCCCAGGTTCTCGAACGGGTCCTCGAGCTCGATGTCGCGCGCGATCGTGACGCCGTCGTTGGTCACGGTCGGGCCGCCGAAGGCCTTGGCGAGCACGACGTGCCTGCCGCGCGGGCCGAGGGTGACCTTGACGGCATCGGCGAGCTTGTCGACACCGCGTTCCAGAGCCCGGCGAGCCTTCTCGTCGAACTCGATCTGCTTTGGCATGAGGTTTCGCTCCTGTGGTTTCGGTGCAGGCCGGAACGCGTTCCGCCCCGGGTCGAACGACTCCGGGGCGGAACGCGGGTGCCCGAACGGCTACTTGGTGACGACGGCCAGGACGTCACGCGCCGACAGGATGAGGTACTCCCCGCCCTGGTACTTGATCTCGGTGCCGCCGTACTTGCTGTAGATGACGGTGTCACCCTCCTGGACGTCCAGGGGGATGCGCTTCTCGCCCTCGTCGTCCCAGCGACCGGGTCCGACGGCGACGACGGTGCCCTCCTGCGGCTTCTCCTTCGCCGTGTCGGGGATGACCAGGCCGGAGGCGGTCGTCGTCTCGGCCTCGTTGGCCTGGACGAGGATCTTGTCCTCGAGCGGCTTGATGTTCACGCTCGCCACGTTGAGCCCTCCAACTTTCGGGGTTTACGGTCGGGCGGAACCGATTGCTCCACCCGTTGGGGTCGGTCTCGTGCTGACCCTGCGTACAGCCCCGTCGTCGCGGGTGCCGGAGCCCTCACACAGCGTCGACTAGCACTCTATACATGCGAGTGCCAGCGCTCAAGGTCTGACTCTGCTACCGGGGCGTACCGGCGGGGACACACCCCCTCCAGTCACCAGAACTGGGGGACTTTCCAAGGGCGTGGTAAATCTGTAACGTTCGGATAACGGATCGTGACACTATGGTCGAGCGTTCCGTGTCGGCCGCTCCGCAGCGCCTGCCGGGCATCGAAGCTCGGTGGTACCGGAATTCACAGTGACTCCTCGTCACAGTGACAGCGGAGCCTTCGAACTCGAAACACCACACGCCAGCTACGGACAGTCCGCGCGCGAGGGGAGGTGACCATGCGAACATCCCTGGGGATCTCGGCAGGCAACGAGGTCGTCTGCTCCGCCACCGTCGTCACCGCGCCGAACGGCGCCCAGACCTTCGACTACCGGGTCGTCTCCGCCGACGCCGCGCACTCCGACCTCGGCGACCTGGTCACCTCGTCCATCGAGCTGATGACCACCCAGCTGCCCGCGACGCACCCGCGCGAGCCGGTGCACCCGGTCGGCGGCCGCTACACCGAGCGGCCGGAGCCGGTTCCGGCCGAGGCGCCGACCAGCGTCGCGGTCGCCTACCGCGGCAAGGAGCAGGAGCAGATCATCCGCGCCGCCACCGGCAGGCAGCGGGAGCTGCGGATGGTTCCCGAGTTCACCGCCGCGCTCACCTACCTGCGCCACACCGGCCTGCTCGACCGGTACGGCACCGTCGCCGTCGTCGACCTCGGCGCCACCGGGCTCACCGTCACGGTGGCCGACCGCGCCGACGGCACGGTGCTCGTCGCCGAGCGCACCTCGGTGCTGAGCGGCAACGCCATCGACGAGCTCATCTACCGGCACCTGGTCGATCAGCACTTCGCCAGGCGCGGCACCCGCCCGAACCGGCACACCCTGGTGAACCGGGCGCGCGCCGCCAAGGAGCACCTCTCGGTGACGCCCGCGGTCACCGTCGACCACGTGGCCGGTCGCCCGCTCAAGCTGACCCGCGAGGACTTCGAGTACCTGATCGAGGAGCTGCTCGGCGACATCGCGCACTTCACCGCGACCGCGGCCGAGCGCGCGGAGCGGCTGCCCGAGGCGGTCACCGTGATCGGCGGCGGCGCCAATATCCCCGCGGTGCTCTCCGCCCTGCACGACCGGCTCGGCATCCCGGTGCTGACCGTGCCCGATCCGGACGCCGTGATCGCCAAGGGCGCCGCGCTCGTCGCCGATCAGGCGCAGGCGCTGCCGGACGCCCCGATCGCGGCGGTGCGCGCCGACACCTCCGGCCGGACCGTGACCAAGGTGGCCGGGGTGCTGGTCGGCGCGCTGGTCGTGGTCGGGCTGGTGATCGGCTACGGGGTGCGCGAATTCGCGCCGATCGCGGACGAGGAGATCTCGCCAGCGGGCACGACGAGCAGCGGCGGGCTCCCCACGACGACCACCCCTCCGGTCACACCGACGCCCGTCGTCGCGCCGGGCACCACCGCCGAGCCGCCGGCGACCACCACGCCGCCGGTCACCGTCACGACCAGCCAACCGGCCGGGCCGACCTCGCCAACGCTGCGCCCGGACCCGAACAACCCGCCGATCCCGTTCCCGAACTCGCTCGGCCCCGGGCTGGAGATGCCGAGCACCGCGCCTGCCCGCACGGTCACCCCGTCCCCGCTGCCGCCGAACGCGCAGACCCCCGCCGAGAGCAGCATGCCGCTGGCGCCGCCGGTCGACTCCGGCTCCGCGGGCGGAACGACCACGCCTGCGGAGAGCTCCGCTCCCCTGCCTACGCTCGTCGTTCCGCGCTGACGTCGCGCTCCGGTCGGCTCAGCCGACCCGGCTGATCGACACCGGCAGCCCCGGGTCGGTCTCCACCGTGAGGGGGGACGGCTCCGCGCCGCCCGCGATGACGTGCGCGCCGAGCGCGGCGATCATCACCCCGTTGTCGGTGCAGAGCCGCGGCTTCGGCACCCGCAGCGTGAGCCCGGCCGCCGCGCAGCGCTCCTCGGCCATCGACCGGATCCGCGAGTTGGCCGTCGCGCCGCCGCCGAGCACAAGGGTGTCCACTCCGGTGTCCTGCGCGGCGCGCACCGCCTTGCGGGTCAGCACGTCGGCGACCGCCTCCTGGAAGGAGGCCGCGATATCCGGGATCGGCAGCGCCTCGGGGGCGATCCCGGCCCGCTGCGCCGCCTCCACGTGCCGCGCCACCGCCGTCTTCAGGCCGGAGAAGGAGAAGTCGTAGCTCGCGTCGCGCGGGCCGGTCATGCCGCGCGGGAAGGCGATCGCCGCCGGGTCGCCGGTGGCCGCGGCGGCGTCCAGCGCGGGGCCGCCGGGGAAGCCGAGCCCGAGCAGCCGCGCCACCTTGTCGAAGGCCTCGCCCGCCGCGTCGTCGACGGTGCTGCCCAGCTCGGTGATCGGCTCGGCCAGGTCGGTGACGCGCAGCAGGTGCGTGTGCCCGCCGGAGACCAGCAGCGCGACGCAGGGCGGCATCGGGCCGTGCTCCAGAGTGTCCACCGCGACATGCCCGCCCAGGTGGTTCAGCGCGTAGAAGGGGATGTCCCAGGCCGCCGCGTACGCCTTGGCCGCGGCCACCCCGACCAGCAGCGCGCCGGCCAGGCCGGGCCCGATGGTGACGGCGAGCGCGTCCGGCCTTGCGATGCCCGCGGTCGCCAGCGCGCGGCGCATGGCGGGCACGATGGCCTCCAGGTGCGCCCGCGAGGCGATCTCCGGGACGACGCCGCCGAAGCGGGCGTGCTGCTCGACGCTGGAGGCCACCTCGTCGGCGAGCAGCTCGCAGCGGCCGTCGGGGTGCCTGCGCACCACGCCGACTCCGGTCTCGTCGCAGGAGCTCTCGATCCCGAGCACGATCACGAGAGCACCTCGTCGCTGCGCACCGCTGCGCCGGGGTCGCCGTCCGGCACCAGGCCGGGGAAGTCGCCGAGCTCGGGGCGGCGCATGGTGTACGCGTCGGCGCCGCTGGGCTGGTAGTAGTTCTTGCGCAGCCCGATGATGTGGAAGCCGTGCTTGGCGTAGAGCGCGATGGCGGGGGCGTTGTCGGCGCGCACCTCGAGGAACACCGGGCCGCCGCGCTTGGCCGCCTCGGTCAGCAGCCACTCCAGCAGCAGCGTGCCGATGCCCGCGCGGTGCACCTCCGGGTCGACACCGATGGTGTGCACCTCGGCCTCCGGGTACGCGGCATCGCCGAGCAGCGCGATCCCGGCGTAGCCGACCAGCCTGCCGTCGGAGTCACGGGCCGCGATGTACCGGTTGTGCGAGCCGGCCAGCTCGGAGCGGAAGGCGACCGCGTGCCACGGGTCGTCCTCCGGGAAGAGCAGCTGCTCCAGCTCGACGCAGCGCTCGATGTCGCGGGGCCGCATCGGCTCGATGTGGATGGCCACGATCACGCTCCCGTCCGGTCGAGGGTGCGGTAGCTGCGCTCGACCGCGTCCGGCCTGCGCAGGTAGAGCGGGACCAGCGGCTCCGGCGCGGCGCCCGCGAGCAGCGCGGGGGCGGCGACGGTGACCAGGCCGCGCGGCGACGGGCTCTCCACCGGGAGCACCGGGAGGTCGAAGAGGTCGACGTGCGAGGCCGAGCCGGCGATCGCCGCGACGGTGTCCGGGTCGACGTCGGCGGGCTTGTCCACCGCGGGGCCGGCGACCCGCAGGCCGTCGCGGTAGCGCGCCCAGTACACCTCGCGGCGCCTGGCGTCGGTCACCACCAGCAGCCCGGCGGCGTCGGGATCGGCGCCGAGGGCGGGGATTTCGCCGGGCGGCTCCCGCCCGGCGTCGGCGGCGATGGCGTCCAGGGAGCAGACGCCGTACACCGGGATGCCGAGCGCGTCCCCGAAGGCGGCCGCGGTCGCCATGCCGACGCGGAGCCCGGTGAACGGGCCGGGCCCGACTCCCGCGACGACGGCGTCGATGTCGGCACGGGCACAGCCGGACTCGGCGAGACACTCCAGGATCTGCGGGGTCAGTACCTCGGCGTGCGCGCGGGCGTCGACGTGCACCCGGGAGGCGACGGTGCGCACCCGCTCCGGGATCGGCCCGGCTCCGGTCTGCTCGAGGTGCACCAGCCCCGCGGTGACGGCGGGGGTCGCGGTGTCGACGGCGAGTACAAGCATGATTCGGTCAACGATACCGGGTGGTACCGCCCCCGAAGGGTCGCGGGTTCACCGCTCCCGGACCCACTCCCAACTGGCCGTTCGCACATCGGATTCCGGCTCCCGGACCAGCCGGACCAGCAGGTGCCGGTCGGTCAGGTGCTCGACGACGCCGCGCCCCCACTCGACGACGACGACCGCGCGGTCCAGGTCCGCGTCCAGGTCGAGCGCGTCGAGTTCGTCCAGGTCACCGGCGAGCCGGTAGGCGTCCACATGCACCAGCCCGACGCCGCGGTCGCCCGCCCGGTGCGCCCGCGCGATCACGAACGTCGGCGAGCTCACCCGGCCGAGCACGTCGAGCCCGGCCCCGATGCCGCGGGTGAGCGCGGTCTTGCCCGCGCCGAGCGGGCCGTCCAGCACCACCAGGTCGCCCGCGCGCAGCCCGGCGGCGAGTTCCCGGCCGAGCGCCTCGGTGTCCTCGACCGTCGGCAGCAGCCTGGTGACCGGATCAGCCACCGGCGGCCCGTCGCTTGCCCGTGCTCGGCACCGCCCTGGCGAAGAGCCGGTCCAGCGCCGCGTTCACGGCGTCCGGGAACTGCAGGTGCGGCATGTGCGCGCCGCCGTCCAGCCGGACCAGCTCGGCGTCCGGGATCTCGCCGGCGAGCAGCTCGGAGTTCTTGAACGGGATCACCCGGTCGTAGCCTGCGCCGATCACCAGCACGGGCACCCCGGCCAGCGCGGGCAGCGCCGCCGACTCGTCGTGCACCTCGATGGCCTGCAGGAACTTCACGATGGTCGCGACCGGGGTGCGGTCGATCATCATGGTGGTGAAGCGGGAGACCGTCGGGCTCACCTGGCCGTGGAACGAGCTCACGTGCAGCAGCGGGGTGATGACGTGCCGCGCGGTGGCCCGGCCCGCCTGCACCAGCGCGGGCGCGAACCGGACCGCGAGCCGGAAGCCGTCCAGCGCGGGGTTCGGCAGCAGCTGGCCGATGCCGCCCGCGGTCATCCCCGCGGCGGTGGTGCAGATGAGCGCGACGCCCGCGACCCGCTGCCGGAAGAGCCCCTGGTGCGCGGCCGCGGCGGCCAGCACCGCCATGCCGCCGAGCGAGTGCCCGACCAGCACGACCGGGCCGTGCGGGGCGCGCGCCTCGACCACGGCGGCCAGGTCGTCGGCGAGCTGGGCCACCGTGCAGTTCGCCACCTCCGGGACGCCGGACTCGCCGTGGCCGCGCTGGTCGTAGAAGACCAGCCGGGCCCGGTCGCCCCAGCGCGCGGGGAGGTCGCGGCGCTGGAAGTGGTAGGAGGTCATGTCGTTGCAGAAGCCGTGCACGAAGACGACGGTGACCGCGGCATCGGCCGGGCCGTGCTCGCGGACCGCGAGCGGGACACCGTCGGTGGCGTGCACCACGGCGGCGCGGTCGCGGCCGAGCAGGCCGAAGTCCTCGTCCCGGTACTCGTCGGCGCGCGCGGGCCAGAGCACCCGGGAACCCATGCGCCGCAGCACGTGCGCGACGGCGAGCGCGCTCACGGCGACCGCGGTCGCCGCGCCACCCTGCACGATCCGCTTCATCCGTCCTCCTGTGTGAAAGTCCGCCGCACCCGCCCGCGCGGGGAGCACACCACCTCATAGTGGATGGTCCCGAGCAGCTCCGCCCACTCCTGCGCGCCCGGCACGCCGGGGCCCGCGCCGAAGAGCACGGCCTCGTCGCCGGGGCGCACCCCGGCGGCGTTCGCGCCCAGATCGACGACGAGCTGATCCATGCAGACCCGCCCGACGCCGGAATGTCGTGCGCCGCCGACGAAGACGTCGAGCCTGCCGCCCAGTGTTCGGAACACACCATCGGCGTACCCGGCGGGGATCAGCGCAACCGTGGTGTCCCGTGGCGCGATCCATTCGTGGCCGTAGGAGACACCCTCGCCCGCCGCGACCTCCTTCACCAGCGCCACCCTGGCCCGGAAGGTCATGGCCGGGCGCAGCCCGAAGTCACCGACCTCGGGGACCGGGTTCAGCCCGTACACCGCGATACCGGGCCGCACCATGTCGAAGGCGAGATCGGGCCTGGTCAGCGTGGCCGCGGAGTTGGCGAGGTGCAGCACCTCGGGTTCCAGGCCGTGCTCCTTCGCCAGCGCGACCGCCGCGACGAAGCGGGCGCGCTGCACGTCCAGGAAGGGGTGGCCGGGCTCGTCGGCGTGCGCGAGGTGCGAGAAGATGCCGCGCAGCCGCACCACCCGCTCGTCGACGAGGGCGCGCAGCGCGGTCAGCACGGCGGGGTAGCCTGCGGCGGCGATGCCGTTGCGGTTCAGCCCGGTGTCCACCTTGAGGCTCAGCACCGCGGCGCAGCCGGTGGCGCGGGCGGCCGCGGCCACCGCCTCCAGGTGCGCGAGCGAGGAGATGCCGAGCTCCACGTCGGCGCGGACGGCGGCGGCGAAGTCGGCCTCGGCGTCGTTGAGCCAGCACAGCACCGGCGCGGTGATCCCGGCTTCGCGCAGCGCCACCGCTTCGGCCACCGTGGTGACCCCGAGTTCGCGGGCGCCCGCCGCCAGCGCGGCGCGGCCGACCTCGACCGCGCCGTGGTTGTAACCGTCCGCCTTGACCACGACCATCAGCGCCGCGGTGCCCGCGTGCTCCCGCAGGATCCGCACATTGTGCGCGATGGCGCCCAGGTCGACGACGGTCTCCGCTTGCGCATGCACGGTCCCCGATCCTGCCACTGTGATCGGGGGCACCGGCGTTCGCGGCTGTTCCGGCGTGGGTCCGGTCACCGGTCGGCGGGGGCGGTGGCGCGGAGCGTCGCGATGGCGGGGCGGAGGTGTTCGAGGAGCGGGGTCGCCGAAATGGGGGCGGTCGCAGGGGTTGTCGTGGGAGCGGCGGAGAACGCGGTACCCGCGGAGACCGGCGGTGCCGCGGCGATGCCGGGCGGGGCGGCGGCGAGGTTGGCGGCGAGGGAGTGGGCGCGGGCGGCGGCCGCGGCGGCCCAAGCGGGGTCGTGGCCCGCGGCGAGGAGGGCGCCGATGACGCCCGCCAGGATGTCGCCCGCGCCTGCGGTGGCGGCCCAGGAGCCGCCCGCCTCGTTGACGAGGACGGCGCCGTCGGGGGCGGCGACGATCGTCGCGCGGCCCTTGAGCAGGACCGTGACGTTCCAGGAGCGGGCCAGGTCGCGGGCCGCGGCGACCCGGTCGGCGCCGACGGGGTGGCCGGTGAGCCGGGCGAACTCACCCGCGTGCGGGGTGAGCACGGTCGGGGCGGCGCGACCGCGCAGCGGCGCGGGGTCGGCGGCCAGGATGGTGAGGGCGTCGGCGTCGACGACAACGGGGAGGTCGGTGCCGAGCACGGTGCGCAGTCGTTCGGCGGCGGCCGCGTCGGTGCCCGCACCGGGGCCGATCACCCAGGACTGCACCCGGCCCGCGCTCGCGGGGTCCGCGGTGGCGACGACCTCGGGGAAGCGGGCGAGCACCGCGTCGGCGCCGGTGCCCGCGTACCGCACCAGGCCGGAGGTCGCCGCCACCGCGCCGCCGACGCAGAGCACCGCCGCGCCCGGGTAGCGGGCACTACCGGCGGCGACACCGGTCGCCCCCTGGCTGTACTTGTCGTCCCCCGCGCCCGGCACCGGCCAGCGGGCGCCGATCTCCGCCGGTTCCAGCGCCGCGAATTCCGGTTCGGGGAGCCGCAGCCCGATCTCGACCAGCTCGATCCGCCCGCAGTGCGGCACAGCCAGCGCGTGCACCGGCTTCCGCGCGCCGAAGGCGACGGTCACCGCGGCGCGCACGGCCGGGCCGTCGGCCGCGCCGGTCTCCGGGTCGACGCCGCTCGGCAGGTCGGCGGCGATGATCGGGGCGCGGACGGCGGCGACCAGCGCCGCCGCCACCGGGCGAAGGGAGCCGCGTCCGGAGATGCCGACGATGCCGTCGAGCACCAGGTCGGCGTCGAGCGCCGCGATCGACGCCGGGTGCGGTGGCACCGCGCAACCGGCATTCAGCACCCGGCCACCGGCCCGGCGCAGCGCGGCCAGCCCGGCGGCGTGCGCTCGCTTCGGCTGCAGCAGCAGCGCGGTGACCGCGACACCACGGCGGCGCAGCGCGGCACCGGCCCACAGCGCATCGCCGCCGTTGTCACCCGACCCCACCAGCAGCGTCACCCGGCGCCCCGCCACCCCGCCGGTGCGCTCCGCGAGCTCGCGCGCCACCACGGTGGCGAGCCCGTGCGCCGCGCGCCGCATCGGCACGCCGTCCGCGACTCTGGTGAAGAGCTCGGCCTCGGCCGCCCGCACCTGATCCGCGGTGTAGTACCCCCGACGGGCGAACGCCATGACCCCTCCTGCGTCGATCGATCCGGAAAAACCCATACCCGAGCGAGCCGGCCCACGCGGAAACACGGATCACACGTGCGCGGCGACCGCGCGAGCATCGCACACCGCCGCCTGCCACCCCGGCGAGGAACCCCCGCTCCCGGCCGGGCCGGGTGGGGCGGCGCGGCCCCCGAGCCCGTTCCGCGGCGCGGACTACGCTTGGCGATCATGCCGCTCCCCCGCCGTCGCGCCCGTGCCGCCCTCGCTGCCATCGCCGTCCTGGCGCTCACCGCGGGCTGCGGCACCGACGATTCCGGGACCGCCGCCCCGGCGAGCACCACCTCCGCCGCGGCGGGCGTACCGACCTCGCGGCAGGCCACCGAGCCGAGCACGATCACCGTGCGGGTGGACGATATGGCCTTCTCCCCCGCCGAGCTGCGGGTCCGGGTCGGCGATACCGTCACCTGGGAATTCGCCGACAGCGCGGCGCACTCGGTGCAGGGCATCGGCGACCGGGCGATGGGCATCAACAGCCCGATCCTGAACAAGGGCTCCTGGAGCTACACCTTCATCGCACCGGGCAACTACCGCTACCTGTGCTCGCTGCACCCGGAGATGCGCGGCGCCGTCGTCGTGGAGTAGGGGGCGGGCGCGGGCCCGCCCCCGCTCACTCGACCGTCACCGATTTGGCCAGGTTCCGCGGCTTGTCCACGTCGTACCCGCGGGCCTGCGCCACCTCGGCGGCGAAGATCTGCAGCGGCACGGTGGAGAGCAGCGGCTGGAACAGCGTCGGCGCCGTCGGGATCTCGATGAGGTCGTCGGCGAACGGCCGCACCGTGTCGTCGCCCTCCTCCGCGATCACGATGGTCCGCGCGCCGCGGGCCTGGATCTCCCGGATATTGCTGAGCAGCTTGGAGTGCAGCACCGCGCGGCCCTTGGGCGACGGCATGACCACGATCACCGGCAGCCCCTGCTCGATCAGCGCGATCGGGCCGTGCTTGAGCTCGCCCGCGGCGAACCCCTCCGCGTGCATGTACGCGAGCTCCTTGAGCTTGAGCGCGCCCTCCAGCGCCACCGGGTACCCGACGTGCCTGCCGAGGAAGAGCACCGTCGGCACCTGCGCCAGCTCGCGCGCGATGGCCCGCACCTGCGGCGCCGTCTCCAGCACCCGGGAGACCAGCTTCGGCATCGCCTCCAGCTCGGCGAACTCGCGCGCCACCTCGTCCGGGTACTTGGTGCCGCGCGCCTGCGCGATCGCCAGCCCGACCAGGTAGTTCGCCGTCACCTGCGCGAGGAACGCCTTGGTGGAGGCGACGCCGATCTCCGGCCCGGCCCTGGTGTAGAGCACCGCGTCGGACTCGCGCGGGATCTGCGCGCCGTTGGTGTTGCAGATCGCGAGCACCCGCGCCTTCTGCTCCTTGGCGTGCCGCACCGCCTCCAGCGTGTCCGCGGTCTCGCCGGACTGCGAGATGGCGACGACAAGGGTGGAGCGGTCGAGCACCGGGTCGCGGTAGCGGAACTCGCTGGCCAGCTCGACCTCGACCGGCAGCCGGGTCCAGTGCTCGATGGCGTACTTGGCCAGCAGCCCGGAGTGATAGGCGCTGCCGCAGGCGACGACGAAGACCTTGTCGAAGTCGCGCAGCTCCTGGTCGGCGAGGCGCTGCTCGTCCAGCACGATCCGGCCGCCGGACTCGTCCTGGGTGAAGTGCCCCATGAGCGTGTCGGCCACCGCGGTCGGCTGCTCCTCGATCTCCTTGAGCATGAAGTAGTCGTGGCCGCCCTTCTCGGCGGCGGCCAGATCCCAGTCGATGGTGAAGGGGCGGGTGCGGTGGCCCGCGTCGGCGCCGTCGAAGTCGGTGACCCGGTAGCTGTCGGCGGTGATCACGACGGCCTGGTCCTGGCCGAGCTCGACCGCTTCCCTGGTGTGCTCGATGAACGCGGTGACATCCGAGGCGAGGAACATCTCGCCCTTGCCGACGCCGACCACCAGCGGGGTCGAGCGGCGCGCCGCGATGATCGTGCCCGGGTGCTCGGCGTGCGTGAACACCAGCGTGAAGGCGCCCTCGAGGCGGCGAACCACGGCGAGCGCGCTCGCCACGAAATCGCCCGCGGTCGGCCCGTCGGCGTAGGCCGCGGCGACCAGGTGCACCGCGACCTCGGTGTCGGTGTCGCTGCTCAGCTCGACGCCGGAATCCTCCAGCTCACGCCGGAGCGGCGCGAAGTTCTCGATGATGCCGTTGTGCACCACCGCGACCGTGCCGCTGCCGTCCCGGTGCGGGTGCGCGTTGCGGTCGGTGGGCGCGCCGTGCGTCGCCCACCGGGTGTGCCCCATGCCCGCCGTGCCCGCGAACCGGCCCGCCCCGGCTTCGGCCAGCTCGGCCTCCAGATTGGCGAGCCTGCCCGCCTTGCGCTCCACCGAGATCGCGCCCGCGCCGTCCAGGATCGCGACGCCCGCCGAGTCGTACCCGCGATATTCCATGCGGCGCAACGCGTCGACGACGACGCCGAGCGCATCCCGATGCCCGACGTACCCCACGATTCCGCACATGGCTCCCCACAGTACTTATCGGCTACCGTTCACGTCGTGTCGGCGTCTGTGAAATCACTCGTGACCACCCTGACCAGCCGCGGCCCGCACCGGGTGCTCCGCGGGAACCTCGCGGTGGCCGGGCTGCCCGGCGTCGTCTTCACCCCCGAGAGCGGCACCAACCTGCCCGCCGTCGCCTTCGGGCACGCCTGGCTGACCAAGGTCGGCAACTACCGCGAGCTGCTGCAGCACCTCGCCTCCTGGGGCATCGTCGCCGCCGCGCCGGACACCGAGCGCGGCCCGATCCCCTCGCACCTCGGGCTCGGCACCGACCTGCTGACCACGCTCGACATCTGCACCGGCGTCCGGCTCGGCAACGGCTCGATCAGCGTGCACCCGGAGAAGCTCGCGCTCGCCGGGCACGGCATGGGCGCGGGCGCCGCCGCCATCGCCGCCGCGCAGCGCCGGGTGGCCGCCTACGTCGCGCTCTTCCCCGCCCCCACCGCGCCCGCCGCCGAGGAACTCGCGCCGGACCTGGACATCCCCGCCTTCGTGCTCGGCGGCGAGGTGGACGCCAAGTCGGTGAGCTCCGACACGCTGCCGCTGGCGAAGGCGTGGGGCGGGCCGCTGGTGCTGCGCACCCTGGCTGGCGCCTCGCACAACGGGCTCATCGAGGGGCGGCGCTCGCTCGCCACCTTCGGCATCGGCAAGTTCGAGGCGAAGAACGCGCGGGCGACCCGCGCGCTGCTCACCGGGTACCTGCTGCACACCCTGCTCGGCGACAAGACCTACGCCGCCTTCGCCGACCCCGAGGCGGAGATTCCGCGGACCACCGCCGTCGACCCGCACGCGCCGGTCGAGCCGGAGGCGGGCAGGGGGAAGATCGGGCTGCGTCAGATCAGCCAGCTGGTGCGCCGGTAGTACTCGCCCTCCTCGTCGTCCTGGTCGCTCGGCCGGGCGACGCCCTGCGCCCTGCGGGCGGCGATCGAGCGGGCGATCGCCTCGCGGCGCTCCTGCAGTTCCTCCCGGCGGCGCTGCTCCTCGTTCGGTTCGAGCACGGGCAGGGGTGCGGTGCCCGCTTCCGCGTCGTCCGGGCCGGGGGCGCGCCAGAGCGGGCGGGTGTTCTCGTCCGGTTCCGGAGCGGCGTGCCTGCCTGTGCTCTGCGGTGCGGCTCTCGACGCAGGGCTCGAGTCCGGGTGCTCAGGGACCGGCCATCCAGGTTCGCCGGGCGTGATCACCACGTCAGGCAGAGCCTCCTGCGGCGCCGCATCGGGCTCCTGCCGAGGTTCGGTGGGTGGCCTGCGCTGGAGAGCCTCGATGGCTCGGGCGGAGCGGGTGGCGAGGTCGGTGGCGACGATGGCGGTGCTGGCGTTGGCGGAGGTGAGTTCGTCGATGACGGCGGCGGAGCGGCGGCTGGACTCGGCGGCTATGCGGTCGAGGTCGGCTTCGAGGGTCACGGTGATTCACCTTCCTTCGCCGGTGCGCCCGGTTCGTCTCGGGTCGGGTCGTCGGGGACGGGGTCGGCGGGTGCGTCGAGGCGGCGGTCGACGGGGCCGGCGCAGCGCAGGGCCGGGCGGTGGCCCGCACCGCCGCGGAGGGAGGCGGACCAGCGGTGGGTGCCCGCCGGGCGGCGGTTCACAGGGGACCTGCTTCCGAGAGCCGGGCGCCGCTGTCCGGGTCCGGTGGTTCGGCTGGTGCGCTGTCCGGGAATTCCCGGGGACGGTGTTCGCCGTCCTCCTCCCGCCGCGGGGCGGCCGGGATTCCGGTGCCGGGGTTGTTCGCCGGGGCCGGATCGGCGGGAGCGGGGCTCGCCGGCGCGTCCCCACCCGGAACCGGAGCCGCCGGATCGGGGGGCGGCGGAGCCGCGTCGGCCGGTTGTGGTGGTGCCGAGCTGCCCTCGTCCGGAGCCTGGGCGTCCTCCGGGGCGGACTTGGACGGTGGATCGTCGCCGGGGGCCGCTTCGCCCTCGGGCTCGATCTTCTCGCCGGTCTCCGGGTCGACCTGGACCAGCACCGGGTGACCGTTCTCGTCGGTCTCCAGCCGGTACTCGGCGCTCGACCCGTCCGGCTCGGTGAGGGTGAGCGAGAGCTGTCCGTCGGCGCCGAGCGCCACCTCTGCCTGCTGCTCGCCGAGCGGGAAGCCGGCGAGCAGCCGGTCGTCGGGCCTGCCGTCGCCGTCCGCGTCGACCGGTTCGAAAGCCTGCTGGACGCGTTCCAGGGCGTCATCGATGCCTGCGGTGACCGAATCGGTCAGGGCGCTGAGGCCGGTGCCGAGGGATTGCGCCACGCTCTGCGCGATCGGCGTCAGGGTCTGGGCCGCCGAGTTCAGCGTGCTGAGCCCCTCGAGAGCCGTGGTGATGGCCGTGGTCGAGGGCGTGCTCGTCGTGGTCGACGGTGACGCGGTGGTCGGCGTGCTAGTCGTAGGCGACTGCGTAGTCGTCGTGGGCGACTGCGTCGTCGTAGGCGAAGTCGTTGTGGACGGCGACGAGGTCGTCGTCGACGGCGTCGTGGTCGACGAGGGTGTCGTCGTTGTCGGCGTCGTCGCAGAAGGCGTCGTCGCAGAAGGCGTCGTGGCCGAGGGCGTCGTGGCAGAAGGCGTTGTCGCGGACGGCGTCGCGGCCGAGGGCGTTACCTCGGACGGCGTCGTCGCGGCGGGCGTGGTCGACGTAGGTGTGGTCGACGCGGGCGTCGTGCCGACCGCCTCGGTACTCACCGGCGCCGTACCCGACGGCACCGCCACCGGCGTCTCGGACGCCGAATCCCCCGGCCGCGGATACCCCTCCCCCGACAACCCCCCGAACGTCCCCGCAACCCCCTCGTACACCCGCCGAACCCCGTCGTCGACGACCGTGCAGAGCTCCCCGAACTTCCCCACCTTCCGCTCGTAATCCGGCACGAACAGCTCGTCCAGCCACCCCCGGCACCGCTCCGCGATGACATCCTGATACGGCGACCACGGACTCTGCACGGCCCCGCCCCCGTACACGAACTCCTCCCAGACCCCGAGCCGCATGTCCGGAAAAAGCGCCTGCGCCCGGCTCGCCGCGGAACCGGCGCTCAGCGTGTGCGTCCACCCGAACCCGTCGGCCCCGTCGATGATGAGATCGACATCCTCCGGCGACTTCCCGTCGATCTTCAGCTCGGTGCCGTGCTCCAGGATCTGCAGCACGATCTCGGCCTTGCCGCGCACCGCGTCGCGCAGCAACTCCGGCAGGCGGTCGAAGGCGGCGGAGATCTCGGCGAGCGCGGCGATATCCACCTCGGCGACCGCGAGTTGCCGGTTCAGCAGCGAGATCTCGGCGGCGGCCGCCGCCCCCTGCCAGACCCCGGCGATCCCGCGCGTGCTGTCGCCCTGCGCCTGGTACTGCTCGCGCAGCGCGCCGAGCACCCCGCGCAGCGCGTCGGCGGTGCCGCGAATCCGCTCCTCGGACACCCCGTTCTGCTCGGAGAAGCGACGGTGCAGGGTGGCGTAGTCGCCGTTCTCCGGCACCGTTTTCGCCCAGCGCTGGTAGCGCGGGCCGAAGTGCTCGAAGTACAGCAGGCTCTGCGACCCCAGCTCCAGCAGCTGGGCGACGGTCGCCCCGGAGGGCACGGTGAAGGTCATGTCACTGCTCGCCGGAGTCGAGGCGGTCGGCGGCGCTCTGCCGGTTCACCGCGACCAGAATCGATGCGGCCGCGGCCGCCGTCGCGCCGGACCAGCCCGCGATCCGCTCGCCCAGCGCCGTCAGCCCGGCCCGGATGGCCGCCCCCTCCGCCGGGTAGTTCGCGCCGACCTCCCCCGGCCCGACGAGATGGTCGGAGACGGCCTGCACGAGGCTCCCGACGTCACTCCCCGACCCCTGCAGTTCGTTCGCCAGACGCTTCAGTTCGCCGGTGTTCACCCCGACGATCTCGCTGCTCATCGCTGCGCCCCCTCCGCTCCTGCTCGCCCGATGGATGTGCGGCGGCCCCGCTCCCGGCCCGGAACCTCCTCACCCTCCTTCGACGCGGCCGGGGTGCTCGCGGTTCCGCCGGATCGCGGCTCAGCCGAGCCTGCCCTGATCGGTGCGCACCCACTCCGAGGTGCCGTCGGGGTGGTGGTGGAATTCCCAGGCGGCGTAGTCGCCGTCCTTCTCCACCACGGTCAGGTGGTCGGCGAGGCCGTCGCGGTCGGTATCGGTCCAGACCCGCAGGCCGTGCTCGTCGGATTCGGTGATCGAGTCGAGCACGCCGTCGCCGTCGATGTCCTGGCCGGGGTGCGCCAGCCCGACCTCGCCGAGGTCGTGCAGCGGCGAGGCGGCGTCCACGTCGGGGAGGTCCATCCCGGGGAACTCGGCCGAATTGACCACGGCTCCTCCTGCAAGGCCGATCGGCGGGTGTGGCCCTCCATCCTGTCACCCGCCGATCCGGAGCGCATGCTCAGTACTTCGGCATCAGCAGCCACAGCGCCGCGTACACCAGGAACTGCGGCCCGGGGAGCAGGCAGGAGAGCACGAAGGCGATGCGGACGACGGTCGGGTTCCAGCCGAAGTAACGTGCGATGCCGCCGCAGACCCCGGCGACGACCTGGTTGTCGGCGGTGCGGGTGAAGCGGCGGGTCGGTGTGGTGGTCATGGTGTTCTCCTCCTCGTGACGACTTCCACTCTCCGCGAGCGGAGTTCGCGCCGCATCGGTCGCGGTACCCATATCGACCCCCATTCCGCCCGGCCCGGTCTCGGGGTCGGACCCGGACACGGCAGACTCGTGCGGGTGAGCACCACCCTGCACGCCCGCGGTCTCGCGGCCGGACACGCCGAACGCACCCTCTTCGACGACCTCGATTTCACGCTCGCCGACGGCGACGTGATCGGCCTGGTCGGCGTGAACGGCGCGGGCAAGTCGACGCTGCTGCGGCTGCTGGCGAGCGCACCAGCCGCCGGCATCACGCTGAGCCCGCCGGACGCGACCGTCGGCCACCTCGCGCAGGAGCCGGAGCGGGTGCCTGGTGAGACCGTGCTCGATTTCCTCGCCAGGCGCACCGGGGTGGCCGAGGCGCAGCGCGCGATGGACGCCGCCGCCGAACGGCTCGCCGACGGCGGCGCCGACGACTACACCCCCGCCCTGGAGCGCTGGCTCGCGCTCGGCGGCGCCGACCTGGAGCAGCGCGCCGCGGAGGTCTCCGCCGAACTCGGGCTGGACAGCGGCCTGCCGCAGGGCCCCGACACCCCGATGACGGCGCTCTCCGGCGGCCAGGCCGCCCGCGCCGGGCTGGCCTCGGTGCTGCTCTCCCGCTACGACGTGCTGCTGCTGGACGAGCCGACCAACGACCTCGACCTGGACGGCCTGGCCCGGCTGGAGCGCTTCGTGCTCGGCATCCGGGTGCCGATGATGGTGGTCAGCCACGATCGGGAGTTCCTCGCGCGCACCGTGAACGGCATCCTGGAGCTGGATCTGGCGCAGCAGCAGGTCGACTACTACGACGGCGGCTACGAGTCGTACCTGGCCGAGCGGGCGGTCGCGCGCAGGCACGCGCGCGAGGCGTACGAGGAGTTCGCCGACACCAAGTCCGGGCTGGAGGCGCGCGCGCAGATGCAGCGCAACTGGCTGGAGCACGGGGTGCGGAACGCGCGGCGCAAGGGCAAGCAGGACTCGGACAAGGCCGGGCGCAAGATGCGCGCCGAGTCCACCGAGAAGCAGGCGGCCAAGGCCCGCCAGACGCAGCGCCGGATCGAGCGGCTGGACGTGGTCGATGAACCGCGCAAGGAGTGGGAGCTGCGCATGGAGATCGCCGCGGCCCCGCGCAGCGGCTCGGTGGTCGCCACGCTCGCCGCGGCGGTGGTGCGCCGCGGCGGCTTCACCCTCGGCCCGATCAGCACCCAGCTGAACTGGGCCGACCGGGTCGTGCTCACCGGCGCGAACGGCGCGGGCAAGTCCACGCTGCTCGGGCTGCTGCTCGGCCGGATCCAGCCGGACAGCGGCAGCGCGAGCACCGGCTCCGGAGTGCTGGTCGGCGAGGTGGATCAGGCGCGCGGGCTGTTCCGGGCCGACGACACTCTGGCCGAAACCTTCGGCGCCGCGGTACCGGACCTGCCCGAGGCCGAGGTGCGGACCCTGCTCGCCAAATTCGGGCTGCGCGGCCCGCACGTGCTTCGTCCCTGTGCCACGCTCTCCCCCGGCGAGCGGACGCGGGCGGCGCTGGCACTGCTCCAGGCCCGCGGGGTGAACCTGCTGGTCCTGGACGAGCCGACGAACCACCTCGACCTGCCCGCCATCGAGCAGCTGGAGCAGGCGGTCGACTCCTTCGACGGCACGCTGCTGCTGGTCACGCACGATCGGCGGATGCTCGATTCGGTGCGCGCCACCCGCCGCTGGCACCTGGCCGGCGGCAGGCTCACGGAGGAGTGACTGTGACCGCCACGCTCGGCCTCGACACCAAGGTCACGCTGCTGATCACCGGGGTGATCTTCCTGGCGGCGCTGCTGCTCGGGGTCTGGAAGTACCGCGGCATGCGGAGCTCCCCGGAGGGCGCCGCGCACCCGTACGTCGACATCGCGCACCGGGCGGCGCTGCTCTACGCCTTCGCCGGGCTGCTGCTCGCGGTCTTCACCGAGCTGAGCGCCTGGCCGACGGCGGTGAACCTCGCCGCCGACCTGGTGGTGCTCGCCTTCTTCGTCGGCGCGATCGCCAGCTATGTGCTGCACGGGTGGCGCCGCGACACCACCAACCAGTACCGCGGCGACATCCCGGTCGCGCTGAAGCTCGCGACCGTGCTGCTGATCGTCGCGGAGGTCGGCGGCTTCCTCGTGCTCTTCACCGGCTTCCTGCGCGCCTGGCAGCTCGGCTAGAAGGAGCCGACCAGGCGGGCCAGATCGTCGGCGAGCTGACGCGCCCTTGCCGGGTCGGTGGCCTCGACCATCACCCGGACCAGCTCCTCGGTTCCGCTCGGGCGCAGCAGCACCCGGCCGCTGTCGCCGAGCGAGCGCTCCGCCTCGGCCACCGCCTCGCGCACCGCTGGCGCCGCGGCCACCAGCGACTTGTCGCTCACCGGGACGTTCACCAGCACCTGCGGCACCGTGCTGAGCACGCTCGCCAGCTCGGCCATGGTCCGCCCGGTCGCGGCCATCCGCGCCATCAGGTGCAGCCCGGTGAGCACACCGTCGCCGGTGGTGCCGTGCGCGGGCAGGATGACGTGGCCGGACTGCTCGCCGCCGAGGCTGAACCCGCCGCGGCGCAGCTCCTCGAGCACGTAGCGGTCGCCGACGCCGGTGGTGCGCAGCGCGATCCCGGCCTCGCGCATGGCGATGTGCAGCCCGAGGTTGCTCATGACCGTCGCCACCAGGGTGTCATCGGCCAGCTCGCCGCGCTCGCGCATGCCGATGGCGAGCACCGCGAGGATGGCGTCGCCGTCGACGACGGCGCCGGTGGCGTCCACCGCGAGGCAGCGGTCGGCGTCGCCGTCGAGCGCGAGGCCGAGGTCGGCGCCGTACTCCAGCACCGCCGCCTGCACCGGGCCGAGGTGGGTGGAGCCGCAGCCGTCGTTGATGTTGAGCCCGTCCGGCTCGGCGTTGATCGCGATCACCGTCGCGCCCGCCGCCCGGTAGACCGCGGGGGCCACGTCGGCGGCGGCGCCGTTGGCGCAGTCGACCACGACGGTGAGCCCGGCGAGGTCCTCGCCGATGGTGGCGACCAGGTGCTCGACGTAGCGCTCGTGCGTTCCGGCCAGCGAGTACTTCGCCGGCACGTCCGGCCCGGCGGCGGCGGAGGCGCTTCGTACCCGGCCGAGCCCGGCACCGGTCGGCCGCTGCGGGGTGTTCGCCCTGATCAGGGCCTCGATCCGGTCCTCGATCGCGTCGTCGAGCTTGTGCCCGCCCGCCGCGAAGATCTTGATGCCGTTGTCCGGCATGGGGTTGTGCGAGGCCGAGATCATCACGCCGAGGCAGGCGTCGTAGAGCCCGGTCAGGTAGGCGACGGCGGGCGTCGGCAGCACGCCGACCGAGAGCACGTCCACCCCCGCCGCGGTGAGCCCGGCGGTGACCGCCGCCTCCAGCATCTCGCCGCTCGCCCTCGGGTCGCGGCCGATCACCGCGAGCGGGCGGGCCTTGCCCCTGCCGAGCACCTCGGCGGCCGCACCGGCCACCTGGAGTGCGAGTTCCGGGCCGAGCGAGCCGTTGGCGAGCCCGCGAATGCCGTCGGTGCCGAACAAGCGTCCCATTTATACGTCCTCGAGAAAGTTCCGCGTACACCACGAGAGCAGGCCACCGGCGGCGCCGGTGGCCTGCTCTCGGACGATCGAGTCGATCAGCGCTTCGAGTACTGCGGCGCCTTGCGGGCCTTCTTCAGGCCGTACTTCTTGCGCTCGGTGGCGCGCGGGTCACGGGTGAGGAAGCCGGCCCGCTTGAGCGCGGGGCGGTCGTCCGGGGTGACCTCGATCAGGGCCCTGGCGATGCCGAGCCGCAGCGCGCCCGCCTGGCCGGAGGGGCCGCCGCCGACGAGCCGGGCGAAGATGTCGAACGACTCGGTGCGCTCGACGGTCACCAGCGGGGACTTCACCAGCTGCTGGTGCACCTTGTTCGGGAAGTAGTCCTCGATGGTGCGGCCGTTCAGCACGAAGTTGCCGGAGCCGGGCACCAGGCGGACGCGGACGACCGCCTCCTTGCGGCGGCCGACGGTCTGCACCGGGCGGTCGATGAGGACCGGGGCGTACTCCTCTTCGGGCTCGCCCTCGTAGCCGTAGTCCTCGGTCACGACCTCGGCGTTCGGGTCCTCCGAGGTGTACTCGGTGAGCTCGACCTCGACCTCGGTCTCGTCGGGGTTCAGCGCGTCGTTTTCGGGAGCGGTCACTGGGCCACCTGCTTGATCTCGAACGGGATGGGCTGCTGCGCGGCGTGCGGATGGGCCGGGCCCGCGTACACCTTGAGCTTGCCCGCGATCGCGTTGCCCAGCTTGTTCTTGGGGATCATGCCCTTGATGGCCTTCTCCACGACCCGATCGGGGCGGGTCTCCATGACCTGACCGACAGAGCGCGACTTGAGCCCGCCCGGGTGGCCGGAGTGGTGGTGGATCAGCTTGTCCTGCCGCTTGTTCCCGCTGAGCGAGATCTTGTCGGCATTGATGATGATGACGAAGTCGCCACCATCGAAGTTCGGCGCGTAGGTCGGCTTGTTCTTGCCGCGAAGCAGCGTCGCTGCTTGCACGGCAAGGCGTCCGAGCACTACGTCAGTGGCGTCGATGACGTACCACTTGCGGGTAACGTCACCCGCCTTCGGGCTGTACGTAGGCACAGTGCATCCCCTCTGTCGTCGGTGTTGCCGGCCTGGCGCGCGGTCGAGGGGTTCCCGGCGGCCGGTGGAGACCCGGGCCTCGAGCGCATCCGGGAGAACCCGGATGTCCACACGCCAATCGGCCACGATACCAGCCGCCGGTCCGGCGGCCGAATCGGCTCAGATGGCGATCGGCGGGCCCGGATCGCGGGCCCCGGGCGGGCCGGGGATGAGGTACCGAAGGGTGTCGACGCCGGGCGCGATGCAGTCCGGCTCCCCGGCCGGGGTATCACGGCCCGGCCGGAACCACAGCTCGGCGCGGGCCGAGGCGATGCTGTCGGGGTGCCCGTCGGCGATCCGCGGCGTCACGGCGCAGGAGACCGGCTCCCCGAACCCGGCGGGCAGCGCAGGGGCGCCCGGTGCCCGCACGGCGGCATCGGCGACCCGCGCCGACCCCGCGAACCCGGTCGCGGGGAGCGCCGCGGCCGGTGCCGCGAGCGCGGGGACCGGCGGCTCGGCGGCGGTGACGTGCCCGTCGCCGGGCAGCGCGACCACCGCGAGCGCCATCGCCCCGGCGACCGCGGGTGCGCCGAAGAAATTGTCCCGCATCCGGTTCCACAGCCCACCTTTGTCCGACCCGGCGGGCGGCTCCGGCTCGTCCCGCTGCACCGAGCTGCTCCAGGCCGCGGCCTCCGGCTGCTCCACACTCGCGCCCTGCTCGCCGCCGCCGGACCGCTCGGCGTGCCTGCCGCCCTGCTCCGGCTCGCCCGCGTCACCCTCCGAGACCAGCAGGTGCGCGGCGCCGAGCACCAGCGCGTGGATCGGGTGGTCGGCGATCCGGAAGCGCTGCCCGAGGTGGTTGCGGAAGGCGAAGCGCAGCGGCTCGTTGTCGTAGACATTGCCTGCGAGCAGGATGGTCGAGGTGTCCGCGCCGATCGAGCGGGCCGCGGCCATCACCTCGATCACCACGTCGTCGGCGGCGCGCGCCTCGCGCAGCGCGGCCGGGTCGAAGTGCACGTCCACCGACTCGGTCGGCTGCTCGTCGTCGCCGTGCACCGCGACGACGAGCACGGTCCGGCCGTCGCAGTAGACGCCGGTGGCGCCGACCCCGTTCGGGTCGTGCTCGTCCGGCGGGCTCACCAGGTTCAGCGCACGCACGTAGCCGGAGAGCGCGACGCTCTCCGGCAGCGGCTCCACCTCGACGTCGAGCTGCTCGACCAGCTCGGCGTAGAGCTCGACCTTCTCCTCCGGCCAGTCGTCCGGGTACGGCATGGCGACCACGTCCGGCTTGCCGCGCAGGTAGCTGCCGATCGAGGCGAGCGGGTTGTAGAGCCGCGCCCGGAACACCATGTCGGCGGGCCAGGTGGCGCCCGCCACCACGATCTGCGGGTGGCCGAGGATATCCCGCACGTCGGCGATGGCCATGCCAAGATCCGGGCGCAGCCGGTCGACACCGGCGGTGTGCAGCCTGCCCGACGAGTCCGCCAGCAGGTAGGCGGGCGTCGAGTACGTACCCTCCACTTGCACCGGGCGGATCGGTGTCTCGCCGCCGCCGGCCGCAACGGACACCACATCCCAGCCGAGATGTACCGCCCCAACTCGCACCGTCACAGGCATAAGTGTGCCTGGTGCCCGCAAGCCGCGCTCGGCGCCGTCATGCCGACGACTTCTTCAACCGCAGCCTGCGCTGGGTGACCAGCGCGAGAACCACGGTGAGCAGCAGCACCATGCCGATGTTCAGCGCCCAGATGCCTGGTTCGTGGTTCCACAGCCCGTCCGGCTGGGCGCTCAGGAAGATCGAGCGGATGTCCACCGTCGACGCCCCCGCCGCGTACCCCCAGCGGGACGGGAAGAGCCAGGAGACCTGCTCCAGCACCACCCGGTCGGTCACCGGGATGAGCCCGCCCGCCATCACCAGCTGGGCCATGACCGCCACCACCAGCATCGGCATGACCTGCTCGCTGGACTTGGCGAAGCTCGACATCAGCAGCCCGAACACCACGCAGCAGACCGCGGTCACCGCGATGTCGATGTACAGCTCGGCGCTGCCCGAGGCGAGCACCGCCCCCTCGCCCGGTGCCTTCTTGCCCGCCAGCGTGATCCCGACCAGCACCGCCGACTGCAGGAACGCGGTGACGCTGAAGACCGCGATCTTGGCCCACAGGTACGAGCCGGGCAGCAGCCCGACCGCGCGCTCGCGCTGGAAGATGGTGCGCTCGCCGACCAGGTCGCGAATGGTGAGCGTGGACCCCATGAAGCAGGCGCCGAGGATCAGCACCACCAGCAGCTGCTGCGCCTCGGCGCCGCCGGACGGGATCAGCGAGCCGTCCGGCGCCTGGGTGAGCCCGCCCCTGGTGAAGCCGTTCTTGCCCGGCACGACCAGGGAGAGCGCGCCGAGGATGAACGGGAGCACCACCAGGAAGGTCAGGTAGCCGCGGTCGGCGAAGATCAGCCGGAGCTGCCGGCGCGCCACCGTGGAGAATTGCTTGACGCTGCTTGACTTCGGCGGGCTGCCCGCCGAGCCGTACGGCGGCGGCGGGGGCGGTGGCGGCACGAACGCCTGCCGCGAGCGGTAGGCGGCGAAGGCCTGGTCCGGATCGGCGGCGACCTTGCCGAAGATCTCGGCCCAGTCACTGGTGCCGAGCGCGGCCCCGACCCCGGCCGGGTGCCCGCAGAAGGCGGTCTTGCCGCCGGGCGCGAGCAGCAGCACCTGGTCGCACATGTCCAGGCAGGCCACCGAGTGGGTGACCACGATCACCACGCGGCCCGCGTCGGCGAGCTCGCGCAGCATGGTCATGACCTGGCGGTCCAGCGCCGGGTCGAGCCCGGAGGTGGGCTCGTCCAGGATCAGCAGCGAGGGGCCGGTCAGCAGCTCCAGCGCCACCGAGGCGCGCTTGCGCTGGCCGCCGGAGAGCCGGTCGACCCTGGTGTCGGCGTGCTCGGTGAGCGAGAGCCCCCCCCCCCCCCCCACCCACACCACCGACACGGCCGGCCGGGGTGGGGGGGACAAAAAAAAAAAACAAAACCACCACCCA